>RFOM01000019.1 GCA_009926615.1 Pseudomonadota bacterium | reverse complement strand
AGCATCAAGGACATTGCATACGCAAATTCGGCTGGCAGCGCAGGCAACAACCCCAGCTGCAAGTCGGACGCAAACCAGCAATCTGCCGTTTGCCTGAACGGATATGCCGTCCCCTATCCTTACGTCGGTGAAGCGGATCCCGTGATCGAATCCTTCAAAATCAGGGAAGAGGGAACTGGCTACCTTGGCATGGTCCACACAGCTACTTATGCCGGAAAGCCTGTTGGCGCATTCCAACGTGGATATTTTGATGGAACAAACATGGCAATGACCGGCTGTTCCAGTGGAAGCTGGCTCGAAGGTATCATCGACAACGGAAACGGCTCGTGGAAGATGAACGTGGCGCTTGGCGAGCAGGGTTCCTTCACGATTTTTGATGCATTCAAGTTTGAAAATCATTCGGGAGTCTGCAGCGACATCAGGGGACAAAAGATCAATTATACTGCAACAAAAATGTGAGCCGGAATATCAACTGCGTCATCCGCTCGGCGGCTTGTTTGGATTTCAAAAGTATTGCGCGACCTGAAGGAAGAGTCGTGGTTGAGACTTCATAAAACATCGACTATTGTGGAGTACGCTCCATTAATCGAATTACAACGCATAATTACGATATTTTATTGAACCATCAAGCCCTCAACTTAATCCGGTTTCTTTATCTTTGGAGCTCGTGGTACCGGCAAATCAACCTTCATCGAACACCGGCTGCTGCCATCCTTGGGCGTTACCGTTCCCCCTGCCAAAAGAACCAGACTCTGGGCAGAAGGCCATACGCTTGATTGTGCAGACGCTTCCGAAGCAAGCCCGGAAACGGTGAGTCCCACAATGGCGAGTGCACTTCTGAGCGTTCCAAGGTTCCGGATTTGTTTAGCCAATTTCCGGCTCATTTTATGATTTCTAAATCAACCCAGCGTGCCTTTTGCCCGCGGTTGTTCTCAAGAAATTGCCAAAATTGCCGAAAAACCAAGTTTCGGAGGCTGTCTTGATGCACCCAAAAACAAATAAGATAATTGGTCTTTGTTCGGTCCGGTACCATCGGGCGCTGACTCTTCTCGTTTCTATTTTGCCCTTCGCACAGTCCTGCAAGCCGCCGGGCGAAAATGAATCGGGGGTTCAGCACGGATTCGGCAACACGATGGTGCCACGACAAGATTTTTTTCCTTGCAAAGAGCCTCCGACAGCACCCGGATACAGTGAAACAATCCGATACCTGAACGAATTGAAGAACGTCATCGCCCGCGCAAATCCAAAAACATTTCAGGGCAATCTCGCACCCGAAAATATTTGTATCGCGCTCGAAACAGCTGATCGTGGAACCGGAGGAGGTGCATTTGGCGACAGCGGTCGAATCACTCTCGAGCGTCTTGCAGTCAAGAAAGCCGCCAGTGATGCAGAACTCGGGGCACTTCTTTGTCACGAGCTGGCGCATGTTTCCATGCACCACATGAGAACGAGCAGAAACTCAGCGAGTGGCGAGACTTTGAATTTTTCACATGGGGTTGGTCCTGATCGCTACTTTCAGCAACTCCGGCAATACCCAAATTACAGGACTGAAAAACAGGCTCTCGATGCCCTCAGTCGGCGTTTGGCAGAGGTTGAGCGCGAATACATTACATTGCAGTCACAATTACCTCATTTGGCAGAATTGGCCTTTCCAAAGGACGTCTTGGAATCCGCGAAAAAAAATGAAGCCGGTGCCAAGGCCGCCATAGACTACCTTTCAAAATGTACGACCGAGGCATGTCGAGGATTTAAAGTTTCGAATGATAAGGTCAGTTCTCTGGCAAATGAAAAAAATGAGCTTCACAACAACAAAATCCCAGTCCAGGAGTATCGGATTTATCAGGTCGCGGGTGCGATTCTGCCACCCGAAATCATGTTGACGTGGGTCGAACGCGAAGCCGATGAAGTGGGCCTTGAGCTGTGCGTACGCGCAGGATTCGACACCCGCAAACTCTTGTCGCATCGCGAACGTCGGATTTGGGATTCCGGTTTTGCATCTGGCACACAACACTACAACGATTGCCGAAGTGCTGTCGGAAAAGCGCTTGCCAACGTGGCGAACTCCAAAGATCCATACGGACGTGTTGCGGAGATTCCTATTTCGGATGCCAAATTCCCCGGCCCTCATCCAGAAGAATGTTGGCGACTTTTCAATCTCGAACGTGAACTATTGCTGCATACAAAGGATTTTCAGCCGTTCATGAAGAATCTGACAACGGTTTTGCCCGGAGGTTTGCAGCGGTCTCAGAACGAGATTGAGGGGAAATAATACAGGGCACAGTTGTGGAGCTGTTTGCCGAGCCTGAAGCGCTTTCAGCCCGCTTCTGCCACAGTGGTCCATCCCATGATGCAGGCATGGGCGTGTGGATGATCCGGATTCAATTTCAGGCACTCTTTGAACGCCGAAATCGCTTCATCGTTGCGGTTGTTTTTTCTGTTGGCCGGACCCTGATTGTAGTGAACACCGGCCTTCAGCAATTTGTCTGCGAGGTGCGACAAGGCTCTCTATATAACTTTAATGCGTCATCGAAGCGTTTTTGGTTGAGGGCGTGAATTCCCGGAGTGTTGAGAAATAATGCCATTTCTGACTCGTCGACGGGCTCTGCAAAGATGCGGATGGACTGCTCGATTTCTTCTTCAATCAACGAGCATTGGGACAGGCTTTGCATACCGTCTATTTACCCTTGGCTATGAGTTGCAGAGTCTCATGACAGGAATCAATGACGTTCCGCCAAGACTCAGGACCAAAAGTAAAATGATCACCGGCCGAGTACCACCCCTGCGGCGACATCCTGATTTCGGTCGTCTGCGGCACGGTCTCATTGCGGGGCAAATTGTATCCCACCGGCATGAGTCCAATTCTTTCCCGCATGAGTTTGATGCCGGGGGCGGCGGGTCTGGCCTGCTGCGCAGCTTTCATGTGCGGCTCGGACAAAAGACGCATGGCCGCCTTGCGGCAGCGGTTCAATGCCTCCCTGACCGACTGGGCGTGAAGTGAATCCTCGTAATCAATCGATGTAAAGAAGCCCAAACGACCATGGCTCAAACACGCTCCCTGCACCCGTTCGACGGGACAAATGAGTCTGACGCCTTCCGTCAGCCACTCGAATTGTCCATTCTGCAGCAAAGCCTGCGTCCAGCCGTCGTATTCAACCCAGACCAACGATCTCGGCCGATGACGGGCGACAATCTTTGATTGCTGTGCATGCAGTTGTTCGCGTGAAAATATCGTCAGAGTTTTCATCAATGGAACAGCAAAAACAACATTGGAAGCCGAATACTGCCGCGGAGCTTTTTCAAACAGGTCAGCCACCTGAATACGTGACGGCTCTCCTTTACGCTCCGGCGGAACGGCTCTGATCAGTTCTGCCTGCGTCCGGACTTCCACGCCGCGGGCCAGCAGAATCACCTCAAGAGCCAATTCAAGCCTTGAGCGGCGGGCGAACCAAGACGAAATTGTTGACTCGTGAGTTCCTGCGAACGCCCTGACTGCCGAATAAACAACCGAAGACGGTGTGCGATCGAGCGGCCATCCGAGAATTGTATCAAGAAGCGGAGTCAGCGACTCTTTTTGATTTTTGGGCAAACCGGTCCAAAAAGAAGATGTTTCAAACGGTCCGTCATTTTCGGGCTGAATATCTTCGTTTTGCGACATCAAAAGCAGAGTTTCAGCTTCTTTTTTGGTCAGCATTTCCGACGAACCTGACAAAGCCTCTGTCAGTCCGGTGAACTCTTTCCGAACCAAAACGGTCTTGCGCACAAGCTGCGCGGAGGGACCAAAACGTTCAGCGACGAACGCGTCGATGAATTCCGTTTCAGCTTCGGACAGGTTCATTCGCAAATGACGCTCGTAGACATCGAGCGCAGCTGAATCAAAAAGCTCAAATCCGGGACCGCTCGCGTACTGCAGCGCGTCCTGCGCAAATTGAGCAGCGAGAACCTGAAGACGGGTTTGTCCGGACGGAGCAGGAGGCGACTGAAAAAGGCGTCCGCCAAGCGTCGCACGCGACTCAAGCAAAAGAAGCTTTTTGTCCGCATCAACCCGCGAAAGCCGCAACGCTGCCAGCAATCCGGCAAGTCCTCCGCCGGCGATGACCGTTGAATATTCGTTTTGTGTCGCGCCGGATCCGGCCTGCGCCAAAAGGGCACTGAGTGCGCTGTCCGAAGGCTTGAAACTTTCAAGGGACAACCAATCGTCGCGGGTCAAACTCATTTACCCGAATCCTCCGTGTCCGTCGTGTCCATCGTGTCAGCCGGCAATTCAGCTTCATCTGCGTCATCAGCCTCACCGGACTGCATTTGCCGCAATTTTTCGTCGCGAACCTGTCCGCGGGCCTTCAGATCGGCAATCACCTCAGCCTCGGATGCGTCGCCCTCTCCTTCACGGAAAGAAATACCCTTCAGGACGCCGATAAAACTCCTGTAGCGTTCCTGCGATATTCTTCCCTCTGCAACGGCATCTTTGATTCCGCACTTGGGTTCATGATCGTGAGTGCATTCGCGATAATGGCAATTGATTCCTCGAAATTCGGGGAAACATTGCGTCAGGGTAATCGAGTCGAATCCTTCGACCGCAAAAGAACGCACGCCGGGGGTATCAATTGCATAGGCCCCTATTCCAAGCTGGAGCAAAGAATTGTACGTCGTGGTGTGCCGGCCCTTGTAAAAAATATCAGGATTGTCATCGACGATTTGGTCGAATTCCGGCTTCATCAAATTCAGCAGACTGCTTTTACCGACACCCGAATGACCGGCAAATCCAATAAGCTTGCCTTTGAAGGTTTCCCTGAGCCGCTTCACTTCGGCCTGAGTCTTGCGCGGCCTTAACGCACAGATTTCAAAAACCTCGTAGCCGATACCCCTGTATATTTCGAGACGCTTCCGGTAGCGGCGCAAAAATTCTTCGGTCGCAAGTTTGGGATTCTCCAGCAGGTCGACCTTGTTGAGAACGATTGCAGCCGGAAGCCCTTCGAGCTCAGCCTGAACCAAAAAGCGATCGATCAGTCCCCACCGGACTTCCGGATGAAAAACGGATGCCACAATCACCAGCAAATCAATATTTGCAAGCATGACGTGTTCCCATTCGGGATTCAGCGGATCTCTGCGCGCAATGCGGCTGTGACGGCTGAAAGCATGCTGAATAACGCCGCGCGGAAGATCCGTTTCCTTGGGTTGCCCTTCGGAATCAAAGGCCACCTCGGCATCCGGTTCAAATAAAATTCTGTCGCCGACAACAACAAAATTTCTTTCGCGGTGTGCCCTTTGGAAATGCCTCTTGGCAACCGAACAAAGCCATAAAAGTTCCGTTTCAGGCTTTCCTTCCGCATTCTCCTCGGCAACAAAAATATTTCGTTTGTGCACTTCAATCACCCGACCGCGACGCTGCCCCGATTCAACAAGGCGACCCAGCCGCAGGGAGAACTCAGACTCCGTTTCGTCGCCCTCATGAAGCTGTGAATCAACGATCCAGTCGTCAACTGTGCGGCCGCGCACCGAACGCTTTTGCTTTTTGATTTTCTCGATTTTAACAAGCTTGTCCCGCCGGCGATGGTCCGCCTCGTCGAGATACTTGCGCCAGTCCCGTACCATTCAGGAAGCATCCTTCACTCAGGTTTTATAAGAACCTGAGCACTCTAAACGATTTATCAGAGTCAGTCATCCCTGCACGGGCCTTTCGAAAACTTAAAACAGGATGCCGGCAAATCTGGACTCTTGCCGGCCCGCCGGCTAAAACAATTCAAACGATTACCGCGAGATCACCCGTGACCAAGGTTCGGTGCAATCCGAACACCCGAGGTCGCCGTCGATTGAGTTATTCCGAGGACCCGCATTTGAGTGCGCCAATTTCCGTTCTTATGCTCGCCAAAAACGAAGGGCATCGCATTGCGCGAAGCTTGGAATCCCTGCGCTGGGTCGGCGAAGTCATCCTGCTGGACAATCACAGCACGGACAACACCGCCGCCGAGGCAAACAAATTTGAACACGTGAAAAGATTCGAAACCGACTGGCTGGGCTACGGCGAAACCAAACGGGCAGGCCTTCGTCATGCAAAGTACGACTGGATTCTTTGGATCGATGCCGATGAGGTTGTGTCCCCCGAACTCAGAGAGGAAATACTGTCGCTGTTTTCCGCTCAGGGGCCGTCGGAACACGCCTATGACCTTCCGCGCTGCACCAATGTTGCAGGCGTCTGGATACGGCACGGTGGCTGGTATCCCGACCGGATTATGCGCCTGTTCAACAAACAATTTGCCAACTTTAATTCCAAGGTCCTGCACGAGGGTATTGAGCTTTCGGCAGGCTCGCGGATTGGACACCTCAAAAACGATCTTCTGCACTACTCGTACGATTCGCTCGACCAGTTTTTCAGTAAAATGGTCCTCTACGGTCCGCTTGGAGCCGAACAGGCATTCAAAGACGGAAAGCGCTTCAGCCTGACGGACATCACTTTGAGACCCGTCTGGACGTTTTTTAAAATGTATATTCTCAAAAGAGGATTCCTCGACGGAGTCATGGGCTTCATTGTCTGCTTCGGAAGCGCGTTCTCAACGTTCATCCGCTATTCACACCTTTACGCCCGCAGCAGCGAAGGCCGGCGCCGATGAACAAAAAAAGTGAATTTCCGAAAACCATCATCATCAGCCGCACCGACAAAATTGGCGATGTGGTTCTGACCTTGCCCATGGCCGGTTATATTAAAGCAAGCGACCCGCAAACCCGCATAATTTTTCTCGGTCAGCCGTACACCAAAGCGATCATCGAATGTTCACGTCACGTAGATGAATTCTGGGATTGGAAAGAGCTTGCGCACCTCGCTCCGGAGGAATCAGCGCGGCTGTGCGCACAAGCCGGAGCAGAAGCAATTATCCACGTATTTCCGCGTCCGGAAATCGCAAAATGGGCAAAAGACGCAGGAATCCCCCTGCGAATCGGAACCCGCAACCGGATTTACCACTGGCTGCGCTGCAATCGTCTTGTTAAAGTCAGCCGCAGGAATTCCGATGCACACGAATCCGAACTTAACATGTCGCTGCTGGCAGGTCTCGGCCGAATCAATTTGCCGCCGGCATCCCAATTGCCGCAATATTACGGACTGTCTGCAAAATCGCAACTCAATGACAAATTCAAAAGCCTCATAGACAGCACTAAGTTCAATATCATTCTGCATCCAAAATCAAAGGGCAGCGCACGCGAATGGCCGATTCAAAAATGGGCCGAACTTGCCGTTCTTTTGCCGAAGGACAAGTTTAAAGTTTTTATCTCGGGCGGACCCGACGAAGAAAAAGATCTTTTGGAATTTTTCCCGCGCGACGGGCAATCCGCGATTGTCAATATTGCAGGCATGATGCCTCTTGATCAGTTCATTGCTTTTATCGCGGCAGCCGACGGTCTTGTGGCCGCCAGTACCGGCCCGCTGCACATTGCGGCAGCTCTCGGACGCTGCGCTTTGGGACTCTATCCGCCGATTCGTCCGATGCACGGCGGCAGGTGGGGACCTGTCGGCGAACGGGCCTCATTTTTGTCTCTTGACCGAAAATGCGAAGACTGCCGCGTTACAAAAGTTTGTGCCTGCATGGAATCGTTTGACGTGCGCAGCGTGTGCGGGACTCTCTTAAAAAGGTTCGAAGGACCGTTGCATCGGCAGGAACAAACCGAAGACTGAAAACCTGATCTGAACTCAAAACCGGAGATGTGATGAAAACTAATCCGTCCGCCTTCAGACTCCTGACCTCGATTATTTTTTTATTCAGCGTGCTGCAAACCGCGGCCGCACAGGGTGTGACCGACAGCTCAAATCCGACAAAAACACGCGGGCAAATCGGAGCGGGCGGAATCGGTTCAGGAAAGGAAGCTGCGGCAGGCGAAAGCCCGAACAAAGAGAAACAAAAAGAGAACGCAAAAGAAAAACCGGACTCCGATTCAGTCGATAACGACGGAGATTCCAAGGACGGCAACGACACGTCCAAAGATTCAAAAGCCGCAGAGAAAAGTCAGAAAAAAGACCAAGACTCATCTGACAAACCCACAGTAACAAAGCAAAAAATCTGTCAATTGCTGATTGAAACAAACGATGTTGAGCTGCGACTTTTGAAGGCCGGAACACTTCTCAATGTCACAAGAAAGAACAAAGTCCTTGTCGCGCGAATCAATCGTGTCACGGCAAACAAAATTTTTGCAACACTCAGAAAAAAGGACTGCACGACCGATGCCTTGGGCGGCGTCGTCTCCCGTCGGACAGAATCGGCGGCTGAGAGCAGCAGCGAGTCCGCTTCAACTGCAGCCGGCAGAGCAAACAGTCCGAAGCCGGATAATGATTCCGAAGAAGCACAAAATCAGCCGGAACAGTCCCCCAAAACAGCTCCCAAATCGGATGACGGGTCACAGATACTCTTGGGCATTAACTACTTTGGTTCCCCACGCACCGATTACACGGAAACACCTTCACATCTCAGGGCGACTTATGAATTTTTCTTTGGACCGCCCAACAGGGGACTGCGGCGAAGCAGGGAAGGTGCCACACTGGGTGCAGGTATAGCGCTCACAGGATTTGAATTATTTATTTTGGATTCGGAGAAAAAATTTATGCCGCCGATGGGATATATTTTTCTGCGCGGAGGCTTTCGCTGGATCTCTTCATCATATTCGTTCGCACTGATGCCGACCCTCGACTATATGTTCATGGCGCAAGGAACAAAAGACGGAATTAAGTACGTCAAATACTTTCCGGATGTGTGGAACAAAATAGGTTCCGATCTTCAGACTGATTTCAATATCTCCGACACCCTCAGGCTGGTTGTTGTTCTGAACTACACTTTTCTTTATACGGGAGACAGCAGGAGAAATCTCAACAAAGGCATGACTCAGTTTCAGGCGTTGACCGGAATAAAATGGGACAACTGATTTCGGATTTGTGTTTCATTTTTGACAAATCATAAACAAAGAACGTGAGGTCTATACTGCATGCATGCTACCGCACGGGAACTTCTGACCTCTGCCTCAAAGATCTTCTTTGACAGAGATCATGAAATTTTACTCTCATTTTGTTGTCTGCTGGCAGACGGTCATCTGCTTGTCGAGGACACCCCCGGCGTCGGCAAAACCACACTCGTAAAAATTCTCGGCAGACTGCTCGGACTGGAATGCAGGCGGATTCAATTCACCAACGATCTTCTTCCGTCCGACATACTCGGTTCGATGGTCTTTGATCCGTCGGAACAAACGTTCAAATTTCACAAGGGACCGATTTTTGCCCAAATCGTTCTCGGTGACGAACTGAACCGTGCCAGTGCCCGCACACAAAGCGCAACTCTGCAGGCGATGGAGGAACGCGAGGTCAGCATAGACGGCAAGACCTATGCACTTCCGCGGCCTTTTTTCTTTATCGGGACGGTCAACCCGCGTGAACAGGCAGGAACGGCGCAGCTGCCCGAATCGCAGACCGATCGTTTTCTGATGCGCCTGAATCTGCGTCCTCCGGATCGCGGGACGCAGCGCAAACTGCTGCTCAGGCAACAGTCCGGCACCGACGGCAGGATCATTGATTTTGATTCTGTTCCGCCCGTTTTAACAATCGACAAGTTCTTTGAACTGCAAAAATCGGTATTGAGCATTACCGTTTCCGAGGCTGTGCGCGAATACATTCTGGACCTGTCGGAAGCCGCAGCAGGACGCGGCTGGCAGGTTTCTCCGCGTGCAGTGATCGGCCTGCAAAGGGCGGCTCAGGCGTGGGCACTGATTTCGGGCCGCAATCATGTTTTGCCCGATGACGTGCAGACAATATTTGTGCCGGTCATGAGTCACCGACTGGTCATATTCGCAGGCAGAAAATCCGATTCGTCGGAAGGGCTGCAAATGGCCCGCGAGCTTCTTGAAAATACACGGGTGCGATGATGGTTCCGGCGCGAGGATTCCTGCACCGGATGCGCCTTCGTGCAACAGACGGCTCCAGACAGATTTTTATTTTTTTTACCCCTGCGGGGATTGTGTTTATCCTTTTTGTCATCGGCATTTTTATGGCCGGCCGCTTCCAGACGGGCGGAGGCGGATTGCCTTGGATTCTGGGTATTGCGCTGATCGTTGCCGGTCTTACCGGAATGATTCAAACTAACGACAATCTGAGGGGTGTTGAAGTTGCGCGGATTGACTCGGAACCCGTACCTGCGGGTGAGCCAACATCAATCAAGGTCACCCTCACCAACAGCTCGGATACCACACGGCATAATCTTCGGGTCCGCCCCGCGTCACGCAAATTTTGGAAAATCAGCCGGCCTGTTGAGAGTCTTGAAACCGGCGGTCACACCCAGCCTGCAATTCCGTTGCCGGCTTCCGGACGCGGAGTTTTTCCGTGTCCGAAACTTTTAGTCTCTACCACTTATCCTCTGAATATTTGCTTTGCGTGGAAACGCTTCGCACCCGCAGGCGAAATTGTTGTCTACCCCGAACCTCGCGGTTTTCCGCTTCACGTGTTTTTAAAAAATGAAGGTATGGAAGCGAACGAAGCCGGAGCCGGCGGTGAAGAAGACGTCACCGGAATAAGACCTTTTCAGTCCGGTGACCTCCCGTCCCGTGTCGACTGGCGCGCTGCTGCACGGACCGGAAAAATAATGACAAGAATTTTGGAAAGCGAAAACGCAGAAATTGTTCTCACGTGGGAATCCACCGGCTTCCTGCCCGACACGGAAGACAGACTGCGGCAGTTGAGCCGATGGATCGATGACTGCATGTCGGCGGGTCTGCGTTTTCGTCTGCAATTGGGCTCGGCTTCGTTGCTCGGCCGTGATCAACTTTATTCTTGCAGAAAAGCACTGGCGGCATTCAAAGACGCGGGTGATTCAAAATGAAAAAGAATCCCGAACGTCCGATGATGTGGCTTTTCTGGCTGACTCTGCTCCACATTGTGCTGATGTCCGCAGTCCTCAGGCCATGGATTCTTCTTGTTGCAATCGGCTCGATGGCTGCCGGCTTTTTCCTGCGTCTGTCAAGAGTAGCGATGCCCTCGGCCGCGCCGGTACGGACAGTGCAGGTCTTTCTGCTTGTTCTCATTCTCGCTCAGCATTCGGCTTTTCAGTTCGCGCGCACCATTGCAGGATTGGCCGCAGTAACAGCCTCCGGATATTTTCTCACACACATCTCTTCCGCGCAGGGGATGATGATTATTTTTTGCAACCTGACTCTTCTGGCGGCCGGCTGCCTGCGCTTTCACGCTGTCTGGAGTCCTGTTGCAGTCATTTTCGATGTCATACTGCTTGTTGTTGTCACGCAGTACCTCATGACACCGGCCGGCAACCGGCAGGCACTTGTGACCACCCTGAAACGCTCTTTCAAACTCGCAATTCCAATCGTTGTCGTGATGGCAGGAATCTTCCGCTTCTTTCCTGAATTTCTTCCTGAAACAAAATTCGGACTTTTCGGAAACAGCGGTTTCGGCAGCGGCGAAATTCTTCAGCCGGGAAGTATTTCAAAGGTCACACTCTCAACGCGAAAAGCGTTTACGGTTGAATTTCCGCATCTGAATCCGATGCCGCGATTTGAAACCCTTTATTTCAAGGGACAAGTGCTTGAGGAGAACCAAGGGTTCACGTGGCGATTGAGCAAACCCGCGACGGGGCAAGACACCGCTGCAGGTTTCGGCGCACTGCAAAATAACCGTCCGGCGGGCGATTTGGTCCATCAGAAAATTGTTCTTGAACCGCAATATAGCGGCTATATTTTTACGCTGGACGAAGCTTTCACCGTCAGCGTTGCCAATGCCGACAAAGCTGTAGACGTTCAAAGCAACGGCAACGGCGTCTATCGGTCGCCGCCTCAAAACCGAAGGCTGACTGTCCTTGCTGCCTCATTTCCGCGGGCTGCTTATCCTGCGTTTCAGCCGAACAGGACCAGCGAAAAACCGGATGCCGATTCGTCGCCGGTTGTGCCCGCCGGACTGCTTTCAGTGCCGGATGCACTCCGTCGGGACCCGCGGGTGACCGCTCTTACAGAGCAACTGGGCAGGCGCGGCAATCAACTGCCGCAGCTTCTTGATGAACTCCGGAATTTATTTTCACAGGGCGGTTACCGCTACACGCTTGAACCTGAAACCGTGGGGACAACCGAACTGGGAGTTTTTTTGTCGGAAAAAAAAGCGGGATTTTGCGAGCATTATGCGGCGGCCGCAGCAAACCTGCTCAGAATGAGCGGTATTCCCGCCCGAATTGCTTTGGGTTACTTTGGCGGCGACTGGAATCCCGTCAGTCAAAAACTGATTGTCCGCGACAGTCATGCACATGCGTGGGTCGAAGCATGGTCGGAAGATTTACGCGACTGGGTCCGCTTCGATCCCACTGCAGCCGTGTCCCCTGCCACAATCGCAGAACTTTCCCGTCAATTTGAAGTTTCCGATTGGAGCTGGTGGAAGTGGCTGACGGCATACCTTGGTGCTTGGAGCGAAACAGCACAAGACGCCGGTGAGCCTGCAACGGCTGTTCTTCAATCGCTTGCGGAACTTTTGCCGGAACCGGAAACTGATCCTGTACTCGTGCTTCTTGCGGCAATCGCCGTAATCACTGCGATTATTCAATTGCGGGCTCTCAGACTGCGGAAAAAGAAAGACACGGATATTCTCGGAGCCCTTTGGGATGAACTGCGTGCAGCTCTCCGGCGTAAGGGATTTTTCGTCAGCCAAGGAGATACTCCGCTGGCGATCCGCAACAGAATTGTGTTACTGGAAAATGAATCGAACAAAAAACAAATTGCAGCGATTATGGAGTTTCTTGAGACCTATAACGGCGCTCGATACTGTCAGCAGCAAACGGATGTCAACACCGTCCGCCGCCTGAAAGCTCTGCTTGGAAAAATTTGAAATTCCGGTTTATCGCTGTTGCTGATGACTGGCCGAATTTCTCAACATCATGTTGGTCGCAACCAGACGGTCGGTGATGATGATGGCGAGCTGACGAAAAACCTGATAACCGATTCTCGGATGTGTTTCGAAAACTTTCAGCAGGTCTGCAGTGTCGACGCTCAGACACACACACTCCACCTCTGCCACTGCAGAAGCAGCGCGGCGTGCGGTCTTGGCCAACGACAACTCTCCGACACATTCATTAGGGCCGAATTTGGCTACGCTCGTCGTGCCTTTGGGACCAATCAGCGGCAATTTGACTTCGGCAATGCCTGACTTGATCAAATACATCTGCGCAGAAATTTCGTCCTGCTTGATGAAGGTGGTTCCGGCCGGAAACACCGTTTCCTTAAAAAGAGGAACCAGTACTGCACATTCCTCGGCGGTCAAAGTTGAAAAAAGATTAAAATTCCCGAGTGAAACAGGCTGCACCGAAGAGCTCATGTCCGCAAATCCCTCCAAAACTCTGTCAGGTTTGAAACTACAGCAATTCAGTGCAGCAACCAATATTCACGCCGCCAAAACGATCACATTACTTCTTGGCAACAAGTTTCAGAGTCAGTTCAAACTCGTCACTGATGATCTTGTCGGCGGTGAGTTCCTTGAAGAAATTGCCCGAGCCGTATTTCAGACCCCACTTGGTACGGTCGATCTTGATTGTTGCTTCACCGGTTGCAGTGCCTTTGTCGACTGTGAGTTTTGCCGGAAAACTGATTGGCTGAGTCTTGCCGATCATTGTGAAGTCGCCGCTGACAATCACCTGATCTTTTGCTTTTGCATCGGCTTTGACGCCCTTGATTTTGAATGTTGCCGTCGGGTATTTGGTCACGTCAAAAAAATCGGGGCTTGCAAGATGCGAGACCAGCTTCTTCTGATAATCAGGTTTGTCCTTGAGATCATCGTTGGCAATCGTGGACATGTCGACAACAAACTCACCTGCCGTCAGCAGCCCCTTGGCATCAAGGGTCACGCTGCCGTCTTTAATCGCGATATTGCCGTTGTGAGCGCTGCCCATTTTCTTCGTGCCCTTCCAGCCTACAGAGCTTGAAGTTTTGTCGAGTTTGAGCATTTCTGCCGAAAAAGCGGGAGCAGAAAAAACAACCGAGCTGACGGCAACAGTAAGAGCACGAATCATAAAGCGACCCCTGTGTGAAGTGAACATTTTGGAATATACTGGGCGACAGTATGCTCGGACGCCTTGAAAAGGGCAACGATTTTGGCATGAAAAACCGAAATTGGCAGAGAGCTTGTAAAAACGGAGCAACCGTATAGAGCAATTTTCAGGACCGCAGGATCCGACTGGAGTTGCCCGATGCAAAATGACATTTCCCAATCCGCCGCTGCGGCTGATGAAGCGCAGAGTTCCCCTTGGGACAAATCAGCTCTTCTGCATGATGCCTTGGAGAGGCTTGAGTGGTTTCGGCTGTCGGAAGCTTTGGCCGAACTCGCGGCTCTGCAGCACACCAAGAACAAACTCAAGGCACTCGTGCCGTGGCTGCCCGCCGACGAACGGCAATGGAATTTGCGCGCCACCGAAAGATTGTTGACTTTACTCACATCGGGCGAAGCCATTCCGCTGGCACCCTTCGATGCCACATTTTTTTCAGACGCAATCCGGCACGGATCACTGCTGAACGGCTTGGGCCTCTATCATTTGGGGGTCTTTTGCGGACAAATCGAGCGTCTGGGACAGAAGGCCCGCAATGAGGCCCGCAAACCCAATGGCGGACAACTGGGTTCCGAACTGGCAGAACTGCTTGCGCAACTCACCCAGCAAACCTCACTTGCCCGCCGGCTGGCTCAGGCTGCCGACGAAAACGGCCGGATCCTCGACTCCGCTTCAACCGAACTGCGTGATGCACGTCAGAAACTCGAAACGCTCACGCGCAAAATGACACACAGCCTCGAAAACACTCTCAAGATCCCGACCATCCGCGATGCACTTCAGGATGGTGTGTGGATGATCCGTGACGGCCGCTACGTGCTTCCCGTGCGGGTGGACAGAAAATCCGACGTGTCCGGAATTCCGCGCGGCGTGAGTGCCTCGGGGAGCACAATCTTTGTCGAGCCCTCGGGATTGAGTGAACTTCAGTCGCAACTGACCTCTGCCGAATCCGATGTGATGGTCGCCGAAAACCGCGTGCTGAGAGCGTTCTCTGACGAAGCATACGGACTCCGTACGGAACTCCTTTCGGCACTCGACGTTTTGGAGACTTTTGACTGCGTCATTGCACGCGCACGGCTGGCTGCCCGCTTGAGAGCCGTGAAACCGGAATTTCATTCCGACGCCCGCGGCGCACGTTTCGAAATTCTCGATGCACAGCATCCGCTGTATGTTCTTGAAGATAAGCCGTGCGTTCCAAATCACCTTTTACTTCAGCCTCCGCAACCGAACTCTCCCTGTCCTCACGTCTGGGTCCTCAGCGGTCCCAATGCCGGCGGAAAGACCGTCGCCATGCGCACAGTCGGATTACAGTGCGCAATGGCTCTGGCGGGATTGTTCGTACCTTCAAAGCGGGCGACCTTTTTTGAGTTTGATTCCATTTACGTTGAAATGGGAGACAGGCAGGACCGGCGTGAGGATCTCTCAACATTTTCGGGCCACCTGATGCACGTGAAGCGCATTTGCGAACTGACCGACAACCGTTCACTTGTTCTTCTGGACGAAGGTTTTGTGGGAACGGATCCGTCCATAGGCTCGGCGATGGCACAGGCAACCCTCGAAACCCTTGCTCGTCGCGGTGCCACAAGCATAATCACGACACATTTTTCGTCCCTCAAAACTCTTGCCGACAAGCAGCCTCAGGTGTTTGCAAATGCCAGCATGGAGTTCGAACCTGAAAGACTGAAGCCGACTTTTCATCTGCTCAACGGCGTCCCCGGCCAAAGCTTTGCGATTGAACTTGCGCGTCGCCTCAACTACCCCGAAGACCTTCTGCAGCGTGCGGTCCGCTACCGCGGCGAGCGCGAAGTTGAACTCGAAAATCTGCTCGCCGAACTGCAGAAGTCGCGGCACGAAATGCGCGCCGAAATAGCCAAAAACAAAGAATTAAACGCTCAGCTTGAAACCGAAGTCGACGCGCTCGGCAAACAGCGGCAGGCACTTGAAGGCGAACAGCAGGCACTCCTGAACGACTTCACCACCAAACTGCAAAAACGCTTCAACGCTTTCGAAAATCGGCTCGAAATCCGTGCGCGGCAATTCGAGCGCGCACAGCAGCAGCTTCTTGCCGATCAGCGCGATCATGCAGAGCTCAATTCCGGCCAAGAGTCTTCAGCCGGTGCGGATGCATCCGATCCCTCGGCCGAATCACGACGCAGCGGAAATATTCCTTCAAACGCACATTCCGCAAAACATATTGCCGGCTCTGATTCCTTAAAAAAAGACGGGGACAAATCCAAATCCCGAAGTTTGAGTGATTTTTCCCAGCTTGCAAATCTGCGTCTCAATTTACCGCAAAAGAAACTGGCTTCAGACGAAGACACTGACAGCGGCGAATGGTCCAAAACGAGACGACCTGCAAAACTTTCGCAACGCGACCTGATGGATGAAGCGCGTGAAAGTCTCGATCTCATGCGCAAGTCATTCGGGCGCGCAGCTGATTCGTTTGCAGAACGGCGGACGGAATTGTCCGGCGGGATGTCGGAAGCCAAAGAGCGCGCCGATGAGATTCTCTCAGAAGTCCGCGAAAAACGCGGCGAACTTGCAAAACATCCGGCCGGATTTTGGACTGCCGGACGCAAGGTCAAAACTGATCAATTCGACAAAGCGGGTGAAGTCGTCCGTCCTGCCGACAGCAAAGGATTTGTTGAATGCATTTTCGGACTGATCAAAACAAAAATTCACCACTCGGAACTGCTCACAATTGAAGAATCGGCTCAAAAAATAAGACCTGCAAAAAAGCCTTTGCCGACGGACGCCCAAAAGCGCGGAAATAAAAACAAGCTCGACATGAGCATTGATCCGGTCCTGCCTACCCGAGGCAACACTATCGACGTGCGCGGGCATCTTGTCGACACGGCTTTGGAACATGTCGAACGCTTCATCGACAAGGCATGGCGGGACGACGAGCGGACCATTGTCATCGTTCACGGTCACGGAACCGGCCGAATCAAAACGGCGCTGAGAGAATTCCTGCAGGATTGCAGCTACGGGCTGCGGTTCAGGCCGGGAACGGGCGGTGAAGGCGGTGACGGAGCAACAATTGTCATACTCGACTGAAAAACTGCATTAAAAAAATGAATTGATTCTTCATCCGGCAAAAGTCAGTTCAGTACACTCGCTCATGTGAAGACGGAGGATTAAGCTTCGGCATTTCGCCATGCAGCCGACCGTCTGCACTCCGCCTGCGGAGGCCGCCGATGATCACCGAAACACACATAAACAAAAAGAAACGTGTTAAAAAAACAGTCAACCCGCATCGTCATGTTTTGCCGATGGATGAAGTTCCTGTGGATTTGGGAGTCGAACTCGAACGCCGGATCGATACACGAACAAACGCCCGTTTGCTTGGTCTTGACGGCGGCGTTGGCCCCGGAATCGAGTCCGGCAGCGACCTGAACTCAATTCATCCGGGGGACACGGACGAAACCGAATATGAATCCATCACGGACACCAACCTGCTCACACAGACAAGTTACATCAATGCTGTTTTTCAAAATTCATCGGTTCTGCACGAAGACGAAGTCACCGCCGGACAGCACAAACATCAACAGCGCAGGGTCACCAACAAACTGGAGACAGATTCAATTGAAAAAATTCCGGCAAACCGGCGCGAAGGTGAGCCCGCACCGGTTCAACACAAAAAGACAACGACCGGTATAAATGAAAAAACCTGAGGCAGAGCTCAGGCGTTGAAATTTGCGAAACTCTCCAAATCTCCACTACAAAATTCACATTGCCTTTCCGGACGACGGAATCACTGCCGGCGGTTCCGAAGTCGGATGATTCAGAGAAGGTGCCAGCATCATCTTGCCTTGGTCATCATTCTCAAGTGTATAAACTTTTTCAGGCCCGATGTGCTTGTAACGGTAACTCTTCATTTCGCAGTATGCGAGTTTGTGAATGAGCGGTACCGCATCATAAAACGAAGTCTCCGGAACGCTCGGCGAGACCTGCTCCTGCCGGCCAATTGCCATGACCAGATGCGGCGAGCTGACAATGCGCGACACACTCACAAGCTGCTTGTTCGCTTTGAGCATATCAATCGCCCGCTTTTTGTCGGCATTCTCGGCGACCCTCTTCTGTTCGCTGACAGAGGAAAGGAGAGCATGTCTTCGGGTCAATTCGGCACGCCAGTCGGCCGTGTGCTGAGCGTTGCAGTGTATCCCGCTGTAGAGGAATTGTTTGACATATTTTTCGATCCGGCCGCGGACATCTTCCGGATGAATAATAAATGCACCCGTAAAATAATCACTGCCGTTGAAGCTGATTGAACGTCCTTCGAACACCAGTCCTGCTTCAAAGCCTGCAAACATAAATTCGGACAGTGAGAACACCTCAAAACGCTGTTGGGCAATCAAATCCGTCACGATCAAAGACTGTGCGAGAACCTTTTCGACCAGAAACAACGAGTGTCTGAAGCTTCGGAATTGTTCAAAGTCATTGAGCTCTTCGGGCGAAAGCCGCGACTGCGACTGAAGCAGATAAAGTTCCAAAACCGTCGAGCCGGAAAACACGTCGGAAAGCCGGTAGTCAAACAGGAAGTATTCCTGAAATGAACACATGCGGCTATCATAGAACGGGTCGTCGTCGTTGACCTTGCCGGTGGCAATCGCAAACAATTCTCGGGCAATACTCATCTGATCGGAGAATTCGGGCGCGCACGAGTAGTCAAGCAGTGTATTCAGCAATTCCTGACATTTTTCGGCGCTCATGCGGACTCCCTGTCACACTCGCAATTGTTTTAAGGCAACAGAATCACTCTTTGGCCTTTGAAGACACGGCAAAACTCCGCTGTGCAATCAGGGGCACCATTCGCAATCCGTAAAAGTTGACCTTCGCAGAAAGAGTGTAGCCGATACGGTTTGGAATTCCAAAGGTCGCGGGAGCATCGTGGTAGTCAATGTCAACATCACCTTCCCGCAAATCGAGCTTGTAGTGCTGCGACAGTTTGACAAGGTAGGCTCTGACGTCGTCGTCGGAGGTCATCGGCAATCCGGCCGTTTCCGAATACTTGCGGACTGCTTCGGCCAAGGTCCTTTCCCGATAGAGAAAACTGACAACCGGCCACGAGATCCAAGCCGCGGCCAGAAGGATCAGTACAAAAGAAAACGCTGCAAAACTAACCAAAAACCTGCGCGCGCGACTGAACGAACCGCTGAGCTGTGCCATAACAATACTCCGCTTTATTCGACATCCGACAAATCAAGAATGGCCATGAAGGCTTCCTGCGGGATCTCCACGGAGCCAACCTGTTTCATTCGCTTTTTGCCTTCTTTTTGTTTTTCAAGAAGCTTTCTCTTACGAGAAATGTCACCGCCGTAACATTTTGCAGTCACATCCTTGCGCAGTGCACTCAGAGTCTCACGGGCGATAATCTTGGAGCCTACTGCAGCCTGCAACGGCACTTCAAACTGCTGACGCGGGATCACCTGCCGCAATTTTTTCACCAGCAGCTTTCCGCGTTCAAACGAAGTTGAACGGTGCACGATACACGAAAGTGCATCAACCGGTTCGGCGTTTACGAGAATATCCAGTTTGACGAGATCGGAGTCACGGTACTCCAGAAACTCATAATCCATACTCGCATATCCGCGGGATACGCTTTTGAGCCTGTCAAAAAAGTCAAAAACCATTTCGTTGAGCGGCAGTTCGTATTGCAGCATCACGCGGCTCTGCGAGAGATAGTCCATTTTGCGCTGAACACCGCGCCGTTCGGAGAGCAGTCCCATGACCGCGCCAAGGTATTCCTGCGGAAGATGAAAAGTTGCCGTCACCAGCGGCTCCAAAAACTTGTCAATGTTGGTCGCAGCGGGAAGCATCGCAGGGTTGTCGACCCGCATGTGCTCTCCCTTGGTCGTGATAACTTCGTAAACACAAGTCGGTGCCGTGAATATCAGATTCATTCCGTATTCGCGCTCAAGTCTCTCCTGAATGATTTCCATGTGCAGAAGACCAAGAAATCCGCAACGGAAACCGAATCCCAGAGCAACGGAGGTTTCAGGTTCATAGCTCAGCGAGCTGTCGTTGAGCGTCAGCTTGGCGAGCGCGTCTTTGAGCGCTTCGTATTGGTTGGATTCAACCGGAAACACTCCGGCAAAGACCATTTGCTTTGCTTTTTTGAATCCGGGCAGCGGTTCAACGGCCGAACCTTCGGAACAGATTGTGTCTCCCACCCGTGTGTCACGGACGTCTTTGACGTTGGCAATGATGTATCCGACTTCACCTGCACTGAGAACTTCGCGCGGAAATGCGCGCACGCACATCACGCCGACTTTTTGAACTTCAAAACTTTTGCCGCAGCTCATCATCGTAATGCGGTCGCCGATACGGACAGCGCCGTCAACAACGCGCACCAGCACGATGACACCCTGATAACTGTCAAACCAGCTGTCGAAGATCAGAGCACGCAAAGGGTTCATCCGGTTGTCGGGCGGCGCAGGAATATTTTCGACCACCTTCTCAAGAATATCTTCAACGCCCATGCCTGTCTTTGCGCTGCAGGGGACAGCGAGCGAAGTGTCAATTGCCAGCTCTTCCTCAATTTGCATGCATACTTTTTCATAGTCTGCGCTGGGAAGATCAACCTTGTTGATGACCGGAAAAATTTCGACGTTGTTGTCCATCGCAAGGTAAACATTGGCAACGGTCTGCGCTTCAACGCCCTGCGTTGCATCGACGACCAGAAGAGCGCCTTCACACGCACTCAGACTGCGGCTGACCTCGTAGGTGAAGTCCACGTGTCCGGGGGTGTCAATCAGGTTCAGTGTGTAGGTTTTACCGTTTTTGGATTTGTAGGACAGCGTTGCGGTTTGAGCCTTGATGGTAATCCCGCGCTCGCGTTCAAGTTCCATGCTGTCGAGAATTTGATTTTGTTTTTCGCGATCGGCGATTGCTCCGGTTTTCTCGAGAATTCTGTCTGCGAGAGTCGATTTGCCGTGATCGATATGTGCAATGATGCAAAAATTACGAATGAGTTCCGGATTTACGCCATATTGAGACATGCTTTGAACGACTCCGCCAATTCTGCAACGACCCCTCCCCTGCAGTTATTGCCGAGGGTGCCGATACAAGCATCTGACACGGCTTGGTCATCTTGGTCAAACTCAAGAGGGCGTTGTCAGGGGGCATTGTGAAGACACTTTTGACTCTTCGGCGGTTCGGCGGTCGGGCGCAGGTTGCGGCGCTGCTTTCCCTGCTGCCGGCAGCTTTTCAATTACCGGCGCGGGCAGAGCCGCCGGTGCAGGGGGCAACCGTCCCTCAGTCCCCAACGGTCGACACTTCGCAATCCGGTACTTCCGGCAAGAGCGCTCCAGTGAAAATGGTTAAAATAGAATCCCGCAGCTACGAGCGGATTACCCCTTCCGGCAGCCAAATGACGTGGATCATCCAAAATACCCTTTATGACGACGGAACGCGGGTTATCACTCCGGCCGGAGTGCAATTTGAGAATTCATTCGGCCTGTCGGTTGTCGTACTCGATGAAGTTTCGCCCCGCGAAACTCCGGCTCCGGCTGAAATGACACAAATCAAACCTGCCGCAACCCAAGGCGGGCAGCTTCCGAGCGCATTGCTTGAAGACAAACCCGAACTGCCGGTCGCAACATTCAGTGCAGAGGTCCCTGAGTTCAACCTGCAGCTGCGCAGTCTTCTTATCGATTTGAAGGATTTGTCATCCGAAGACCCCGCAAAGCCGGCCGTGCCGTCCTGCGACAAAGGACGCAGAAGGGCTGTGGCTTTTCTGAGGGCAGAACAGCTTGGACGCGAGCTGCAACTTGAAAAATCGGAAGCCGAAAAGTGGTCCCGATACGGACGTGCAGCCTGCGTGCAGTGGAACACCCTGCCTCAGTTGCCGGTCACTAAAACTGCGGTCCGAACATCCGCTCCGTCTCGGCAAGATGCGCCGTCCCCGAAGGACTGAGCTGACGGCCGCGCGGTGTGCGGTGAATGAATCCCACTGACACCAAATAAGGTTCATACACATCTTCCAAGGTGGTTCTTTCCTCGTGAAGAGCTGCCGCAATGGCTTCGAGCCCGACCGGTCCGCCGTCGTGGCGGTCACGCATGATTCTTAAAAATTCTCTATCCATCCGCGCAAGACCGCGAGTGTCCACGCCCAGACGGACAAGCGCAGACTGCGCACCTTCCTCGTCGATTCCGTTTTTTCCGTTCACAAGCGCAAAATCCAAAACCCGCCGCAGCAGCATGTTTGCAATCCGCGGTGTGCCGCGACATCGGCCGGCAATTGTCATTGCCCCGCCGGTGTCCATCGAAATATTCAAAATCTTCGAGCTTCGTTCGATAATTTTAGCAAGACTTTGCGGCGAATAATAATCGAGATGCTCCACAATTCCGAATCTGTCGCGCAACGGTGCCGAAAGCGATCCGGCCCGTGTCGTCGCACCGATCAGTGTAAAAGGCTTGAGATCAAAGCTGACAGAACGCGCAGTCGGTCCCTGACCGATCATGACATCCAGCCTCTGATCTTCCATCGCTGAATAAAGAACTTCCTCAACATGCGACGGCAGGCGGTGAATCTCGTCAATAAAGAGAACTGTGTTTGACTCAAGATTGGCAAGCACACCCATCAGGTCCGCCGGTCTTTCGATCACCGGACCCGAGGTCATTTTCAGCTGGCAGTTCATGGTCTGTGCTATAATTCCGGCCAGCGTCGTCTTGCCCAGACCGGGGGGGCCGTGCAGCAGAACGTGATCAAGCATTTTACCGCGAAGCCGCGCAGCCTGAGTGTAGATTTTCAAATTTTCGACAACCCGTTCCTGTCCGGGATATTCGTCAAACGTCTGCGGACGAAGGTCGGTGCGTTCGGACTCCATGGGGTCCGGACTGCGTGCGATTTCACTGAAAATGACGTTATCCTGCGGGTCCATTGTCAGCGTCCGAGCAGATGGCCGGAAAGTTGCCGGAGTGATTCTTTGAGCGCTGCTTCAAGAACAAGTTCTTCACCCGCAGCCTGCCTCTTTTCGAGCGGTCCGACCACCTCTGAAATTTGTTTGTCTTTGTATCCCAAATTTTGGAGAGCGCTTTTCAGATCATCCAGAACGGAATGACGGGTCCACATATCTCCGCCCGCCAGAACCGACATCGCCTGATTGCCCTGCCCCTTGGTTTTTGCCGAAGGAGTATCCGATTCTCCTGAAAGCAATGCATAAACCTTCTGAGCCTTAGTGCGCAGCTCAACCATCAGCCGTTCGGCTGTGCGCGCACCGACTCCCGGAACCGAGGTCAGCGCAGCAAGATTCTCTTCAATAATGACTTTGCAGAGCTCTTTGCCGTCAAACGGGCCCAGCAACGCAAGAGCGAGTTTGGGTCCGACGTTGCTCACACTCAAAAGCATCTCAAAAACGCTCCGGTCAGCCCGCCCCCAGAAGCCGAAAAGACGCAGTGCATCTTCCCTGACGTGGGTATAAACAGACAAAGTGACCTCGTTCCCGATGGGAGGCATCCTGCACAGACTTGAAGCCGGAACTGAAGCCTCGTAGCCGACACCGTTGACATCCAAAACTACGTAATCACCCGTCTTTTCAACGAGTAACCCACTGAGTCGTCCAATCATAGGGGGGAGCCTCCTCCTTAATGCGTAACGGATGCGGGACCATGCGTCAAATGAGCGTCACCGGCAGGCCTTACCTTTCATGAAAATCGGCCGATACAGCCCTCAAGACGCAGGAGGTTTTCAGCATGGCATTCTGGGCAAAAAAGAAACCTGAAAACGAAACCGAGAAAAAAGACACAGGTGCGAACAGTCTTCTCAAAAAGAAGGACGAGAAAAAGGGAGCACCCCCCAAGCGCATTGACAACCTGCGCATCCTCCAGAAGCTGCGCATCAGTTTAAAGAGCCTCGGCACAGGCAGCGAATATCACTTCATGACCAAAGACCTTTCGGCAACGGGTATGTTCGTTCTCTGTAATGACCACAAGCGCTACCCGTTCATTCCCCAAAGCACACTTCTTGAGACTGTCATCCAGTTGCAGGCGGACGGAACCACGGAAAATCATGAACTCAAATGCCTTTGCAAAATCGCCCGAATTGTTGAAGGGCAGGTCGTCGGATACGGGGTGCGGATTGTGCAGATTTCCCCTGATCAGCGACAGGCACTGGAGCAGTTTATTTCCAAACACGGGACACCCGAAAACTTTGTTCCCTATTCCGGCGGCGACAAAAAAGACGAAGACAAATCAAAGGCCGGCGCAGCAGAGCCGCCCAAAAACGAAGCTCCTCAGGCAGAAACTGCCGAGACTCCGCAGGAGAATCCTTCCGGCGGTATGCAGAACAGCGCCTGACCCTGCCGCACCGGAGCGATCCGGTGTTTTTTTTTGCACCCGATTTTTTTGCAGCTGACCGCATGAAATTGCCCAACGGGCCAATTTCATGTACGACCCCCGCAGGCCGGTGCATCCGCATCGAGTTCTCAGGCCACGGGGAGACAAAATGTTCAATCGATTGAAAACTGGATTAGCCGCACTGACTGTCGCGACCGCCTTGCTGACAGTTTCCGCTGCTCAGGCGCAGCAGAATTCTCAGGCAGACCGCCGCAATAATCAAGAAGTTTTTCTGAATATGGCTGATGAACCGCCCAGCATGGACCCCAACAAGGGCGTTGATGCTGTGTCTTACTTTTGGCTCGGACACATGTTCGAAGGCCTGATGACAACAGACAAAAACGGAAACATCGTCCCCGGTGCGGCAAGTCATGTTGCAGTGACCGACGGCGGCAAAACCTACACTTTCACCATCCGTCCCAACGCCAAATGGCATGACGGCAAAAAGGTCACCGCCAAGGACTTTGAATATGCTTTCACGCGCCTCGCAGACCCAGCTTTTGCGAGTGAGTACTCTTTCATTGCCGCGACCGCTCAAATTCTTAACGCAGCCGAAGTCATCAAAAAGACAAAGCCGCTGAGCGAACTCGGTGTCAAGGCAACAAACGACTCGACGCTTGTCATCAAACTTGCCAGCCCTGTGGCATTCTTCAAATCACTCATGTCCTTTCAGGCGTTCTTTCCGGTGCGCAAAGACATTGTCGAAAAATACGGCGACAAATTCGCAACGAGCGTCGAAAGTGTCGTAGGCAACGGACCGTTCAAGCTTGTTGCATGGAAAAAAGAAAGCTCCATGCGCATGGAAAAAGCTTCGACCTACTGGAACGCCAGCGCAATCAAGCTGCGTGCAATTGAAGCTCCCGTGATGCTGAAAGACGTGGGCGCCGCGTTCAACAATTTCCGGACAGGCGGCCTCGACATCACCGGTCTCGACAAAGAACGCCTCGAAACAGCCCAGCGTGAGCGCCTGCAGGTCAAGACCTTTGCAGACGGTTCATTGTTCTACCTCGAAATGAACCAGCGTCAGGGCAAACTTTTTTCAAATCTGAAATTGCGTCAGGCATTGCGCATCGCAATCAACAGAAGAGAATACATCAACAAAGTTTCCGGTGTCCCCGGCGACAAACCCGCATTCGGACTTGTTCCCGACTACATGCCGGGAGCCGCCAAAACCTACCGTCAGGAAGCAAAGCTTGATTACCGCGACGGCGACGTTGCCGGTGCCAAGAAGCTCATCAAAGAGTATCTAGCAGAAACAAAGCAAAAGAAGGTTCCATCCTTCGCAATTCTGGCCGGTGACTCGACCAATGCGAAAAAGGAAGCCGAATATTATCAGGACCTGCTGAAAAAAGTTTTCGAAACCGACGTCAAAATCGACAGCGTGCCGTTCAAGACCCGTCTGCAAAAACAGCGCGACGGTCAGTTTGATCTTGCCTCGGGCGGCTGGGGTCCGGACTATCTGGATGCCATGACGTTCATGGACCTGTTCATGACAACCAACGACAACAACCACGGCGGATACGTCAACAAGGCTTACGACGAGCTGATCCTCAAGGCTCAGCGCACGGACAACCTCGCGGAGCGCGTCAAGCTCTTCAGCGAAGCCGAGAAGATGCTCATCCTCAAAGACTCCGGCCTTGTTCCGGTCATTCAGCGCGGCCGCGCTTACCTTTTGGCCGACGGTCTGCTCAACGTCCGCCGGAACCAGATTGGTCAGGATCCGGACATGCGCTTTGCCTCGTGGAGAGGGGCTTCTGCCAAGAAGTAACCTGACGAAAAAAGCCCTGATTTATCAGGGCTTTTCTCTTTCCTGCCTAACTTGACCGCCGTTTGAAGACGTGGCAAGAGTCAAGATCCTTCCCGAACGCTGATGAAGCTCAGGGAATTCAATTGAATCTGAACCTTGTGTATCCGAGAGGAAGGAAGCGATGCGCCTTCTGCGTTTTATCTTTCAGCGGCTCCTGTTGGCAGTTGTGACACTGCTTGCGCTTTTCACCCTGACGTTTTTTCTGATGCGCGCCGTCCCCGGCGATCCGCTGATGAGAACCAAGGAAATTCCCGAAGAAACCCGCAAGAACCTCGAGGCCAGATACGGACTCGATAAGCCGCTTCACATCCAGTACGTGATTCAGTTGAAACAGGTTTTTCTGCACGGCGATTTCGGAACAAGTTTCCGCACCGTGGGCCGCGAAGTGAACGACATCATCCGCGAACAGTTTCCGGTGAGCGCTTCAATCGGGATTATTTCTGTTCTTATCGGCGTCTCCATCGGCATTGTTCTTGGAATCATTGCGGCGCTGAACCGAAACGGAATCATCGACCGTACGGCAATGTTTTTGTGTGTCGCCGGAATTTCTCTTCCTTCGTTTCTCTTTGCTTATCTGTTCCAATACGGATTCGCAGTCTATCCGCTGACCGTGCTCAAAATCTCGCCCGAAAGCTGGCTGCGTCCCGCCGGATGGGGTGAAACACGCGATTTTGTGATGCCGGCAATTTCCATGGCACTGGGCATTGTTGCGTCGATCACCCGAATGCTCAAAAGCCAGATGATTGAAGTGGGCTTTTCGGAATACGTCAAAACAGCAAAAGCAAAAGGCGTTTCTCTGACCCGACTGATTGTCATGCATCAAATTCGCAACGCCATTTTGCCCATCATTTCGATCATCTTTCCGATCCTTGTGTTCACAATGTCGGGATCGCTCATCATCGAAAATATTTTCGGTATTCCGGGACTCGGACGCTCTTACATGACCTCAATTCAAAACTCGGATTACAACGTCATCATGGGCCTGACAGTCTTTTTTGGCGGATTCCTCATCGTGATGAACCTCGTCACGGACATTCTCTACGGAATCATTGATCCGCGCATTCGTGTCGGCTGAAAAGGACTTGCTCACATGACAACAAAGACTCAATCACCGCATGAACTCACGGCCGACGAAGCCTTGTCTGCAGACCTCTTCAAGCCGCAGCCTGCACGCGGCGACGATTCAGAAATTCTCAGCCGGCCGGTGGTCGGCTATTGGAAAGACGCACTCCTGCGACTGATGAAAAATCGTGTTGCAACGATGTCGCTGACTCTGATTGTCGGAGTTGCGGCTGCTGGAATCTTCGGGCCGCTGTTCTTTCCTGCAACCGACGACGGCTCGGCATATGAAAATGCGCAAAACCTGAATTTCATCAATCAGGCCCCCACTCTTGGAAAATCCCTTCTGGTGACAGAAGACTCACCGCAAATTCCCGAAGACCTTGTGATGGAGCCATTTGATGCCGCCGCTCCGTTGCTCAAAGGCAATTCACTTGTTGCGCCCGCAACATTCGAAATCAGCGGAATGGCGACAGTCAACGGCGTAACGCTCAAGTGGCAACCTTTAACGGGCGTTTCGGGCTACCAAATTTACCGGACTGTCACCGGCAAAGACGGCATCGATCTCAAGGCTGTTGAAACCGAAGCAAACCTGCGGGGAATTCAGGTCGGCACAGTCACCAATCCCGCTCAGTACTCATTCACGGACGGGTCGGGTTTGAATCCTGCCGAAAGATACATCTATTCAATCGTCAGTTTCACCGTTGATCCGCAAACGCAAGAAGAAACCCTCTCGACCGCGGCGAAAGTTCTGGAAACTGGACTGACTCAAACAATTTCGCTGACCGATGCCCAAACCATCTCAAAATCCGCGCAGGCGGGCGACACAATTCGCGGTCACGCGCACATCTTTGGAACCGACGCTCTCGGCCGCGATATTTTTTCGAGAATGGTGTCCGGCACGCGCATCGACTTCTTTCTTGCTCTGCTTGTTCCGACGATCTCGCTTCTGATTGGTCTTTGCTACGGCGCAATTTCGGGCCTGATGGGCGGCAAAGTGGACATGTACCTTATGCGCGTGGTCGAAATCCTCGACACATTGCCCGAACTTCTTCTGCTGATTTTGATTCAGGTTGCACTCGGCAAGGGTGTCACAAGTCTCGTGATCGCTCTTTGCGCTTTTTCGTGGACCGGCTACGCACGGGTTCTCCGCGGAGAAGTTCTGCGACTGCGTGAAATTGAATTCGTACACGCGAGCCGCCTGCTCGGCGCTCCGCTGATGTCGATCGTCTTCCGTCATGTTGCACCAAACCTTTTGGGCGTGATTATTGTCATGTGGTCGGGTCAAATCCCGCGCATCATTACTTCGGAAGCCTTCCTGTCCCTTTTCGGACTTGGTGTTGAAGCTCCGATGGCGACTTGGGGAACCGTCCTGCAGGATGCGGCTCTTCATTTTCAACAGTATCCGGCGCAATTCTTTTTGCCTTCAGCTGTCCTCGCCGCGACTCTGCTTGCATTTTACATGCTGGGCGATGCGTTGCGCGATGCGTTTGATCCCAAACTGCGCGGCCGCGACTGAATTTTATTTCTTGCGGATAAGATTCTCCGGCACATGGTTACAAGGAAGAAAAAATGCAGATGACTCAAAATGAAAAAACGAAAAACCCTGAAATGCAGGGAGGCCTGATGAACGCAACGGCCGGCGGCAAAGCTGTTCTTGAAGTCAAAAACCTTTCGGTCAACTTCAGGGTATACGGCGGGCAGGTTTACGCAGTCAGAGATGTATCCTTTAGTGTCAGCGCAGGGGAATGCCTGTGCATTGTCGGCGAATCCGGTTCGGGCAAATCGGTTACCGTGCAATCACTGATGGGACTTTCAAGCGGGCAAATCACCGGCGGAACTGCAAGCCTCAACGGTCAGGATCTGATCAAAATGCCGCAAAAAGAGCGCCGCAAGCTGTTGGGCAAAGAGATTGCCATGATTTTTCAGGACCCGCTTGCAAGCCTCAATCCGACGATGTCGATCGGAAATCAAATAGAAGAATCGTTGAAATTGCATACCGGAATGACAGCCGCCGAGCGCAGGGACAGAGTGATCCAGCTCCTTGAACTTGTCCGCATTCCTGAACCCAAACGCAGAATCGCGCAGTATCCGCACGAACTTTCGGGCGGCATGCGTCAGCGGGTCATGATTGCCATGGCCCTTTCGTGCAACCCGAAAGTTCTCATCGCCGACGAGCCTACAACTGCACTCGATGTGACGATACAGGCCCAAATTCTTGCCCTGATTCAGGAACTCGCCAAGAAATTCAACATGGCTACAATTCTGATCACGCATGACCTCGGCGTGGTGGCGCAAATGGCCGACAGAGTTGCTGTGATGTACGCCGGCAAAATTGTCGAGGAAGGTACCGTAGACAACGTTTTTTACGCATCAAAGCATCCTTATACCGTCGGTTTGAAAAGGGCGATGCCCAAGGACTCGGGCTCTGTCAGCGAGCCTTTGCAACCAATTCCGGGCACTCCGCCGGACCTTTTCGCTCCGCCGCTTGGCTGCGCATTTGCGGCCCGATGCCCATCTGCCATGTCGGTTTGTCACCGCAAGCAACCGCCCGAGCAGGCGATGAACGGAATGCGTGCTTCCTGCTGGCTTCATCATGACAACGCCGCTCATCTGCGTCCGGCGGCCGGCATTACGGCTTTCGGAACATCCGCCACTCCAAAGGAGTTGGGACAATGAACCAACCGCAACCGATCATTGAAGTTAAAAATCTGTGCAAGTTTTTTGACCTTGGAAGAGGTGCAAAACTTCATGCCGTTGATGACGTCAGCCTGACCATCTACAAGGGAGAAACCCTTGGACTGGTCGGCGAATCCGGCTGCGGTAAGTCGACTTTGGGCCGCGTACTTGTGCGCATGTACGACCAGACTTCCGGTTCTTATTCATTCGAAGGAAAAACGGTTCCGCCCGCTTTGAACAGTTCTCAGCGCAAAACATTTGCCAAACAGGCGCAAATGATTTTTCAGGACCCGTATCAGTCGCTCAACCCGCGCATGACGGTGGGCGACATCATCTCCGAAGGGCCGTCAATTCACGGTCTGTGGAACGGTGATTCAAGAAAAAATGAAATTCTGCGCTGGCTCAAAAGGGTCGGACTTGTCGCCGAACACGCAATGCGTTTTCCGCACGAATTTTCCGGCGGTCAAAGACAGCGCATCGGCATTGCGCGCTCTCTGGCACTCAATCCGCAATTTGTCGTCTGCGACGAACCGATTTCTGCACTGGATGTTTCCGTTCAGGCGCAGGTCGTGACTTTGCTGCAGGATTTGCAGCGCGAATTCGGCCTGACGTACCTTTTCATTGCCCACAGTCTCAGCATGGTCCGTTATATTTCGAACCGGATGGCTGTCATGTATCTCGGTAAAGTGGTTGAACTGGGGCCCAGCGAAGAGGTTTACACACAACCGCTGCACCCTTATTCCGAGGCACTTATTGCCGCCAACCCGTTTCCGGACCCCATCCGTGAGCGCAACCGCGAACACAAACTTCTTGGCGGAGAAATCACAAGTCCCGTGAATCCAAAGCCGGGCTGCAGGTTTGCAAACCGTTGTCCGATTGCCACAGACCAATGCCGGAAAGAGACTCCCGTTCTGAAAGAGTCCAAACCCGGCAGATTTGTTGCCTGCCATTATCGTTAAGGTGGACTTCCCTGCACCCCAGACGAACGGAAAAACGCTTATGATTTAAGCGAGTCCATTTCCGGAGGGGCTGTATGAAGACAACAGGCAGGGTTGGTTCAACTTTGTTGCCCGCAAGGCAACGGACGGGCAAAACGCCCGCTCTCTGTTTATTTCTGTTTTCTTTGCTCGCGGCCACGGCGGGGTGCGGTTTGACGGATGTGTACAAACCGCAGGAGAAACGCTGCAAAACCTTTTGCGATGATGACAATTCCAGCGCCAAAAAGGACATACCCTTTAATTTTTCGCTTGAATACTGGAATAAACTGACACCCCGTTCGACTCTGGACACAAACACCGAGCTCGCCCCCCTGCTGCGAAGCAATCCGTTCAAACTTCTTGCCAATGCTCTGAAAACAACCTCGGAAGATATTCAGGAAGCCAAGCAGTCGATTGCCTCCGGCACTTCGAACGCACAAATCGAGTGTCTCAAAAAGGTCTTCACCGCCCCCCTGACGAAGGCAACGGACCGCAGCGAGGCAGTTCTCGACTACGGCAGTTGCGTTGATTTGGCCAAACTCGAAGAGCGCTTGAATGCCAACAGAAATACTGCAAAAGACGGCCGGCTGAAGGTCCTCGAACTCGATTCGGCACTGCAACTCACCTCCGAAGGTGCTCTGCAGCTCACCTCGGGCGGCGACGGCCTGCACGACGCAAACACAGGGATTGAACTGGCCTCGGTGCTTCCTTTCCGAAGTCTCAGGGCTCAGGATTTGGCACAGCCTGAAGTCAAAAAGGTTTTTAAGCTTCATATCGTTCGCGGCAGCATGCAGGGCACGGCGCTCGAAAAAATAGGCACGGCAACGGTCCTGAAGAAGTCTTGGGGGCTTTTGTATACGGGTCTCGACGACAGCCAGAAACTGCAGGTCGAGTGGACTGCGAATCAAAACACAGTTCGACTGCTTGGAAGTTTGGCAACTTTGAGCGCCTCGTTCCAGCGCCCCACCACCACAACCCAGTGGGATGCCTTCGGCTACAGCAGAGAATTCATTTTTACAGACCTCACCCTGACAGGAACAGACCTCGAAATGAATTCGCAACTCGGATGGAATGAACAGACAATCATGAACGGGTCCTATTATTTGCGCGTGAACGGGGACCTCGTCGAGGCCGGAGGTCAGCAAAGCAAACTCTTTCACATGAAGGCTTTGGGGCGCTCCTGCGTGCTGGATATCGGACTGGTGACCGGATTTGAAAACCAAACCCCCGTCGAACAGTCGCTGGGGCAAATCAACATCTGCAATTGAAGGCCGTGAACGGGTGCAATTGAGAGGCCGTCAAAACACTCGGACGGAGCGACTCTTGAAATTTCAACTTTGATCGTGATACTGTCCGCTGATTACTCGAGTTTCTCTGAGAAATTCGCATGTTGAAACTGAATCTCGGGGGAAAAGCCTTGAACCCAAACTACGAAATACTTGAGCAAATTTATCGTCTGGACATTGATGCCGGCACGGCGACGATGGACTACCGCAACGCGCAAAAAGAGCTGAACGAACTCGCCAAAAAAACAAAGGCGAGCGAAGAGCTCATCCAGAAAACCAAAACCGACATGGCCTTTCTGGAAGGTGAACTCCGCCGACAATACAAACGCGTCGACGAACTTGAAGAACGCAAATCAGAGCGCTCATCGAAACTCTTCAGCGCAAAAAACGATGAAGAACACCGCGCCCTCAAGCGCGAAGTGGACAACCTCGATCGCGATCTGCGCGATTCTTCCCGTCGCACCGAAGAAACTGAAACACGTATCGAACAGCTCAAAGCAATTCTCATCAGAGCCGAATCTGATCTCAAAGAATCTCTTTCAGCGAGCGCAGACGAACGCCAAAAAGCGCAGGATGCGGAAAGCCGTTCATCGGGCAGACTGAGCGAAATCGGCGGAGTCCGTTCGACTTACCTGACACGACTCGATGAACGTATCAGCCAGCACTACCAGCGCATTTCCAAACTGACACGGAACCCGCACGGGCCCGTCACCCGTGTTATCGGCGGCGCATGCGGCAACTGCCATCTGAGCCTTTCACCGCAGCTGTTGAACAACATGGCACGGGGCTCGGACATCGAATTTTGCCCGAGCTGCAACCATATTTTGTTGCCTGCAAAAAGCTGAAAGCATCACAGATAAAAATGTGATGCCTGATGTTCTATGCTGTAACGCAGCAGGAACTTGTCCAGCGCCCGTTGAGCCTGCGCGCCCACTCCGACAAATCGTATCCCGACACCTTTGGGAGTGTGGCGCACGACCTCGCCTTCTATTTTGAGCTGCTTTCCTTCGACAGTAAAAGACAGCTGAACTCTGGTTCCCAAATTGATGGTTCCGAATTTGGATTCGACCGCCAAGTGAATCCCTTCGCTGCTCAAATCAAGTGTCTCGGCATGAATGGATTTTTCAGACCACGACAGATTCACTGCAAGCGCCTGCCGGACACGCTCCGTATCCCGCGTCTTTTGTGCAGAGAGTTTCTTGATTTCTTTAAGGTAGCGCGGCCTCGGAGCCGGCTTGACAATAAATGCACTCGCACCGGCGGCAGTTGCGGATTTTTTGATCGCGCTGTCTCCGGAAACGCTCGTAACGATGACCTTGACTTCCTGATGACGCGAAACACGGCGCAGAATGGGAATCAAGTCGACTCCCTTTCCGCGCGCAAAGGCCGCATCAATGATGACGATATCAACCCAATCACGGGCAATCGCCGCCTCAGCTTCGGCCACCGTTCCGGCGGCAACAACCGTAAATCCGACGCTGGCAAAGTAGCTGCGTTCGATCTCGGCGGTGACGCTGACATCTTCGATCAGCATAATTGTGACGGGTGAGGTTTCCGACCCCTCTCCGTTGAGGTAATTCATTGATTCGGCAGCGGTCATGACGTAAACCCCTTTCTGCAGCGGAATCCGCGGTTTCTCGCGAACCCCATACGGGATTCGGAGTCCTGCGGGCCAACTTTAGGACTACTTGTTATGTGGCCTCGACTTTCACCCCAAGACATCGAACTTTATGAGCCTTTTCGGGCCTCTGCAGGCGTGGACGGCGGCACTCTGCAAGCAGTCTTCTTTGATATAGGCAGTGTGCTGATCGACCTCGACTGGGATTCATTTTTCAACAGGCAACATGAACTCAATCCGGATGCTTCCGATTTCTCGACCGATGCCATGATGACGCGGGTGCGGGAAAATCAATTGATGGTCAAATGGTGTACGGGCCGGATGGGACCCTTTGACTACACGCGCGGCATGCTTGAGGCGGCAGGACATTCGTCCGAGCATGCCCACAGTCTGGCACTCGGAATCACCAGACTCAGCAACGGTGTCTATGCCCCTGCACTCGTCAAGGAACTGAGCAGTCTTATTGTGGGACCTGCGCGGCCAAGGGTTGTCCGGCTGATTCAGAAACTGCGCAAACACGGCTTGATTGTCGGTGCGCTGAGCAACGCCACGCCATGGCACGAAACCGATATTTTGCGCACGACAGCCCTTCACGAACTTTTTGATGTCGTCATCTTCAGTCAGGATGTCGGCACCGAGAAACCCGATCCGGCAATTTATAAATCTGCCGAAGCGTCTGCCCAAAAAATTTATGAAGTGCGCTGCAAAGACCAAAACAAAGCATCCGGAACGCTGCGCTCTGCGCAGTTTGCATTCGTCGACGATACGCCGGCCAATGTTCGGGCTGCACGGGCTCTGGGTTGGCAGTCCAGTTTAATTTGTCTTTTAAAAGATGAACTCCTCGGTACCGCCGTCCGCATGTCCGAAAATGAACTCGCGCAAATTTCGACAAGCTCAAAAAACCTCGTTTTTGCAGACGAGGCCGCCAAGCGCGTCGAAGGGTTGTTTGCAAGGATATTATCTCCGGAAAAGGTTTAATCTGATGAATGCCGGCCGCAAGATTGCTTTTTTTGATTCAGGACAGGGCGGCTTGACTGTCTGGGAATCTGTCGTCAAAAAACACCCGCAGCTGAACACAGTTTATCTTGGAGACAACGCCCGTTATCCATACGGAAACAAAGGCTCCGAGACGGTCACACGGTATGCGAGCGAGGCAATCTTATTCCTCGCCGCGCAGCAGGCCGAGCTGATTATTGTTGCCTGCGGAACCGCCTCCAGCGTTGCCGTTGCGCGACTGAAGCAGGTCTTCCGTTTGCCCGTCATCGGCATCGTTGAAGGATTTTGCGCAGAGGCTTCGAGTTTGTGCACCGAGGGCCGGCGGGTCGCCGTTTTGGGAACCCGCTTTACGGTTGCCAGCGGCCGGTTTGAGGCCGAGCTTAAAAAATGCGGAGTCAACCTCGTTTGGCAAAAAGCCTGTCCGCTCTTCGTTCCCTTGGTGGAAGAAGGAATTTCCGAGGGTGATATCGCAAAAGCAGCCTGCACTCTCTATCTCAACGACATGCCGGATGATGTGGACGTGGTTATGCTCGCCTGTACACATTTTCCGCGATTTGCAAAAATTATCGCTTCGACTCTGGGTCAAAAGACGGGACGCAAAGTTGTTTTCAAATCCGCCGACGGAGAAGCTGTGCTCTGCGACTCGAATTCAGAGGCACCGCCCCTTGTTCTTTTGGACAGTTCGTCAGCCATAGTCTCATCCGTTGACTCCTTTTTGCTGACGCACCCCTCGCCGAGCGAGTTCATGGGCAAACAGTGCGATATTTTTTGCACTGACGCACCGGCAAGATTTGCACAGGTTGCGCAAGTGTTCGCCCACACGGAACTCCCCTCGCCGCGCCTCATCTCCCTTGGCAGCCTGTAGCCCGCGTCAACAACAGTCCGACGGGCTGCATGCTTTGCAGCAAAAACAAACTCTGCCTTTCCGATACCCAGCTGAACGATTTGAAATCTGTGCCGGATGATCCGGATCGCAGATGCCGGTTTAAGAGCAAAGGGTCTGTAACATGAACGCGAAATTTCTAATTGCGTCCGTGCGTGAACAACTTTCCAAGTTTTGGCAAAACATACGTTCACAGTCATCCGGCCCTTTATTTTTGGCAATCTTCGCTGCAGGTGTTTGTCTTTACTCCGGCTGGACGATGCAACGGCAGGCTCAGCCGCTCAACGCAGTCGACACAATCGCCTCATCGGGCCTGAAAACCATGCAAATGACAAACTGGATTGCGGAGTACCTGATCTGCGACGCAAAGACCTGCAAACAGGTGCTCAGAAAGTCAGACAACGGCAAATATGCGGTTGCATCCGAAACGCTTCCCGTAGGCAGCGGACGGTACGTTTCAAATGAATCGTTTTCCGTCCGGCCGAACCGTGTCAGATTGAGCCACAGACTCACCGAACAGGAAGAAACCACGCTCGAAAAGAACTGGCAGAACGAAAAACTTGCCTTTGCTCTTGCAGGACAGCCGGTCTGCGAAAACGACAAATGCAGAACCGAAAACCTCACTCTTCCGCTCAACAAATTCAAAGCATCCGGCAAGTCGTGGGTTCAATTTGACTCACACATCGGTAAAGACGGCCAGTTTGGTCCGCAGTCCCTGCCGCCGCTTCTGACCACTCAGGCCGCGGCTCCGAAAATTTTCGAGGGCAATTCCAATTTTCAGCGCGGACTGTTTTTTGAGATCGCACTTGCCGTCCTTGCGCCGCTGTTTGTTCTTGCTCTGACGATCTGGCTCGGCGCACCGCTGCTGTACGCAACATTCAGCCAGTATCTCATTGCCCGCGCCGCATGGGCCGTGGTTGCTGCCGACACATTTTTGGGTCAGGCCATCTTTATGCCCACCTTCAATATCAAAAACAGTTATGCCCTCGCTGCCTTCTTTTCCGGCTGGATGTTTGCTTCACTGGCGAATTTTGTATGTGCTGCATGGATGAACCGCCGCATTGAGCAACGCCGGTTCAACACTCTGTGGAGTTTGGTTTCGGTTGTCGTTCTGCTTGGATGTTACGTCTTTCCCGCAGGCACTGCAGCTGCGGCCCTCTTTTTGAGAACAACTGACGCTCTCATGCTTTTGGCATGCGCTGCCGCTTCGGGCGCAGTCTTTGCCGCCCACGCTTTTCCGGACTGGGATTCAAAACTTTCAGGCAAGCTCAGGTCGTTGTCCTCTCCCGCGCAGACAGCGCGCTGGAAAGAGCAATTGGGCGGAGTCAGCGTTTCCCTGTTCGCAGGCGCTCTGTTCGGATTCTGGATTGTCCTGCAGTTGAGCTCAAATCAATACGCCTTCAATTGGGGTGTGATTGTCATGCCCGTGGCGATCGCATCCGTTCTTATGTTTGCCCGTCCCCAGCTGACCGAAAATCATTTGCACGCACAAAAAGAACTGGTGGTTCAGCAGGAGCTGCTCGTCAAACTGCTGTCTCAGCTGCCGACCTTCAGACACAGAGCTCAGGCCATCAGCCTTGTGATGAATTTTTGCAACAGGGAACTCCCGAAACTCGGATTTTCGCCGCCTTCATTTACAGAACAGAAACCCGAAAAGCTTCCTGACAATTTCACCTCGGAATCCGAAGTTGCAGTCGAAATTGAAATCAAAGGTCCGTATCAGTCGTTCGGCTGGTTCCGCACCGTAGCCGAAAAGCACACAGAAAAGACCGCAATCGGCATGAGAATGATCGAAGCTCTTTCAACAGCTCTTGCGCAGCATCTGGACACACTCAGGCGCACAACAATTCTCGAAAGCGAAGCGACTGCCGCTCAGAAATTCATTCCGCGGGAAATCATGAAACTCTTTTCGATCCCGAACACCGCGGCTGTTTCAGCCGACAGGGAATTTACGTTTTCGGGCACCGGTGTCAGCGTTCTTCTCAAGCCGTCTGCAAGAGTGCGTGACGGCGGTGAAGCCGCAGACTCGGCTCTCATCAATGAAATGACCCAGCTGTTCACCAAAGGCGCGGCAGAACACAACGGATATGTTGTAAATCAGGAGGGAATGCGCTGGTCAATTGTCTTCAGTTCTCTGACAGAAACAGTTCTCAATTGGATTGAAACAACCCAAACCGCCCTGCGCAGCTGGAACACTCACCGGCAAAATCTGGGAATGCCGACATATGAGTGTTTCTTCGGCGTGCATAAAGTCACTCCCGTTCTGCGTTTCACAGAGCGTGCCGACGAATTGCGGGCTTGGTTTTCATTTGATTTGCAGAGCATCTCATCAACGCTTGCCGATGTTGCCGCAGAGTACAATGTCTCGACTCTTCTCAGTCAGGATTACGTCAACGGGCTCACTCAAAACGGCACACAAAACTCAATGCCCCCATCGGTCCGGCCGCTGGACCGCGTGTGGAACCGTTCAAAAACAGCTACTGTCGACGTTTTTGAGTTCTTCGGGGGTGACCCTGACATGCGCAGAGCCGCCAAACAGCGCTCGGCAGAGCTTTTTTCTCAGGGAATCCGGCTTTATCTGACAGGGTACTTTGAGGGCGCCCGTTCCATTATGAGTCAGATCCTTGAGTCGGATCCGCACGACAAGGCTGCCCAGCGGCTGCTCGGTATTCTGTCGCAGAACGAGGATCTCCGCGCCGCCTGAGACTTGTGCCAAAAATCGGGACTATTGCTCTCCGGACAGCTCTACGGCCGCATTTCTCCTGAAATCTCTTGTCCCGCAGCTGTGATTCGCTTGTCGCCCCCTGTCTTCGATGTTAGGCACCGACATCGGAAGGCGGACTTTCAGCAAATGAATCAAGTCTCTCTCTCGCTTCACAGAAACGAATATTATTTCGGGCACTCTCCGCGTGTCCAAAAGCTGCTCGCCGGCCCCGTGCCTGCCGAACTTGTTTCGACCTATGCAACCCGTGAAACACTGGACAACTTTATCAACCGGCTGGCTGAATCGGCCGGCGTCCCCGCGCAGCTCGTGACTCTTTATCACGGAGCCGAGGATGCTTTGTTCAAAATCCTCGGCTGGGCAGCGGCGCGGCGCATGAAAGTCCATACAACCAGTCACGGTTGGGCTGAGTATATGCGTTTGATGCAAGGCTTGAAACTTGAGGTCTGTCAGACTCCGCTGATTGAATATCCGGACAGATATGAACACCCCGTCGAAGCTTTTGAAGCCGCACTGGCGGCAGAAACCAGCCCTGCACTCGTGTTGCTTGCCTCGCCCAACAATCCGACGGGCCACGATCTTCCCGCGGGAGAAGTCACACGACTCGCCCAACTGTTCAAAAGACATCTTTTTTTAATTGATCGGGTGTATACCGAATTTTCCGAAGCGACTTTTGCTCCGGTCAGCACCTGTGAAAACATCATCACCCTTGGCAGTTTCAGCAAATTTTTCGGATTGCCTGGGCTCAGAGTCGGCTTTGCAGTCGGTCATGTGCCCGCGGTCCAGAGCATGTCCCTCGGTCCGAGCCCGTGGGCACTTCAGGTTTGTCTCGCGGCACTCGATGATTCCGAATATTATCGTGGCAACTGGACTCATATGCAGAACACCGCCGCACATCTGACTTCCATACTTACGTCCTCAGGAAAATTTCTGACGACCTGCGCACCCTTCGTTCTTTTCAGATGCAAAGGCCATGTCACCGAACAGCAACTGTCTTCTGCTCAGGAAAAAGCGGGAGTGAGGGGAAAAGTCATATATTCAGGCGGCCAAATTCAAATCCGCTGGAGTCTGGCCTCGACAGAGGCAAGGCAGCGGATTGAACGGTGTATCGAAATTCTTGAAAGTTATGCGATTTACTGACGCAGGAGTTCCAGAGCCATTTTTGGAACCTGATTGGACTGAGACAAAACGCTCGTACCTGCCTGCATCAGAATATTGTTGCGGGTCAATTCGGCAGACTCGTCGGCAATATCAACATCCTTAATACGGCTGTTCGCAGCACTGAGGTTTTCGACGCTGATCCCGATATTGTTGATTGTTGAAATCAAACGGTTCTGCATCGCGCCCAAATCACCGCGCAGCGACGAAATGTAGTCCAGAGCCGAGTCAACTTTCGCAAGACTCTTTTGGGCACCGTCCTTGTCGGCAATCGACAGCTCGGCAATTCCCAGTTTGTCGGTATTGGCATCTGCGCGGGAGGCATCGTAGCTGATACGGTCCACACCGAGAATGTTTTCACCGCCGGTGTTCACCTGAATATCAAGAGTTCCGCCTGTGCCGTCGAGAAGGTTCGTACCGTTGAAGTCCGTACCGTTGGCAATACGATCAACTTCCGACTTGAGTGCCTGATATTCGTTGTCGAGATAAACTCTTTCGCGGGGACCAATTGTATCAGATGCAGACTGGACTCCAAGTTCGCGCATGCGAACCAGAATGTTTTGAACTTCGTTGAGACCACCTTCCGCGACCTGAACAAGCGATATACCGTCGTTCGCGTTTCTTTGCGCGACCTGCAAACCGCGTATCTTTGCACGCAGCTTTTCGCTGATTGCAAGACCCGCAGCGTCATCGCCTGCCTTGTTAATCCGGTATCCGGAAGCCAACCTCTCCAAGCTCTGATCCAGCAGCCGTCGAGTGTTCCTCAGATGCCGTTGTCCGGTAACCGAGGATGTATTGGTCATTATGCGAAAGCCCATAGCCTTCTCCAATTACAGAGCCCGTGCAGACGCGATACGGGCCAGTGTTATTTTCAGGCTAACAAAACTTTTTTGAGCATTCTAACCTAAACTGTCAAAGTTTCTGGCGGCAATGTTGAACACTGGGGTAGAAATTCAATATTTACGCGGAAACTTAACAATGCTTGACAAAATCTTTGTTGAGTTGTTCCCTATTTGAACGAAGCACCCCTGCAGTCCACAGTCCCCCGTCCCCCGATCAAGGACGGGAGCAACGAAAAAAGGAATTTTCGTCATGAAACGGACCGACGAGAATCGTTACCCCCAAAGCGCGGAACTGTTCAGGTTCTGCAAAGAAGCTCTGAATATAAAGCACGCCTTTGAGGTTAAGGTCATCGACCAGCATGTAGGGGCTATACTCGGATTTGATCCGGCGGACTGCAGTCACTGGAAAAAGGGCAAAAAGAATATCAAATCTCTTGATACTGTGAAGGCAATTGCCCAGCACCTTGATCTTTCCGAACGTGATGTGCTCGACATCGTTGCCGGCCGTTCGGATGTTGAAGAGTCAATCCATGAATACAAAGGGTACGGACAGTCCTCGCTGACCCCAAAACAAATTGATGACATCAAACGCGATTACTTCAAAAACTCGTCGCGTTACCAAACCGCGCTCGGCGTGCAAAGTTTTGAAGAGCTGATTGATCTCAAACGCGGGAAAACCATTGCGGCCGCCGAGGAATTGCTTCTGAGGGCCAATGTTCAGGCCCTGCCTGTGATGATTCCCGAAATTACCGAAATCATCAGCGCAGGCTTTAAGGTTGCCGAGGGCCCCTCAGAACAAAAAACGGCATTGCTCACAAACACTGATGATTCCGGCTGTACAACCGTGACGTGCCGCGGCGGAGACATGAAGCCCTTTCTCAGATTTCTCATCGCACGCGAGATAGGCCGCCATATCCTCATTGGAAAACAGAACTTTGCAGAAATTCAGGCACTTGTGGACATCAGGCTGAACATTTTTGCCAGCGCACTGCTGATGCCCTCGTATCTCCTGCAGTCCGCTCTGCGACATGCCGATCCGACCTGCGACTTAGTTGAGCAAATGTCGACACTCTTTTGGGTTCCGCGTTCTGTTGTTTCAAATCGCCTCAAAGATTTCATCGCAGCACAAAACTGATATATTCTCCGCCTGAATCCGGCATGCACAGCTCAACTCCCGCCTGCAGAGTTTGGGGAGTAGCGTGAAAATTGCCGCGCTTCGAGGAGAAACTCATGGATAATGCTCTGGTCTATACTGCGTTTGGTCTTGCTGCCCTGACTTCTGTCGTTTCACTTGCCCTCTTCATAAGCCGGACAAAACTTCAGGAAAATATTCGAAGCCTGCAGGACAAGCTGACACTCGAACAGGCCCGCCGCAGCGAAACGGTGATGACCGAACGGCTGCCAAAGAAAAAGCCTGACCAGCCCAAGCCTGCTGCGGAAAAATCAAAACACGAAGCGGAACTGATTGAGCTGCGGAAAAACAACGCCCGCATGCGGGACGAAATCAAACATCTTAAAGAAGACGTGCGGCACAACGAATCCGGAGCGCGTGAACTGGCAAGTCGTGTCGAATCGGAAACTTTCAAATTGCGTGCAGAAAATCAGGCCCTCATCGAACGTCTGCGCGATCTCGATACGAACTCTCCCGAAAAAAAACGTGCTCATGCGCTTGAACAGGAAAATGCCGCACTCAAAGAATCTCTCAGGACATTCCAAAGCGATCTGAGTGCTGCAACTGCCAAACTCAAAAGTGAACGGGCTTTTGCGGACCGGCAAAAAGTGCAGCTCGAAACCCTCGAAAGCCGGCTTCGCGATATTTCAGCCAGACTTCCCGAAGTACAGCAGCCGGACACTCCCAAAATCGATCCCAAAACTTTGGAGCGCTGGAAAGATCGCGCTTTGACGGCAAGACACATGTATCAAATGATGAGGCAAATGAGAGAACTCTCTGATCTCAAGCTTTCAACTTATCAAGACGCCGTTTTGGAAGTCTCCCAATCACTGATTGAACTCAAAGGCGGCGAGTCTCCGACTGTCGGCCCCCGCGAAATCAAAGCCGACCGCTATTTGGCTGAAGCATGGTCACTTGTACAAACTCAAACTGCCACTTCTCCAATCTCCTGAAAATTTTGCCTACCCGCTTCACCCTGCCCTGCCGATACACACGGTAACTCACACGGGCCGCCTTTGAACCGCGGACCCTGTGATTTTATCAGAGGGTACGGGTGAAATTGTTTAAAGCCGAGAGTTTTGAAAATCACACATGCCGGAAGCACCGGACGTGGATTTTTTTCTCTTTTATTCTGGCTTCCGGATTTCCGTTTCACTCTCATGCCCGTACCGCAGAATCTGATGCACTTAACATTGAGGATCGGACGGAAAAACAGGCTCCGCCTCCTTCGCGCTGGACCAGTGAACTTTTCCTCGAACCAAAAACAATCAAACCGACTCTCAAGACACTCAAACTTCGCATCGAAGCCGAAAAGCGGAAACCGGAAATTTCAGAGCCTGTTGTGCTGCGTCTTAAAACACAGGAAATACGACCGTTGCTCGCACAGCTTTCAAGCGATGCCGCGTTCAGAAAATACACACAGTCGCCCAAACACAATTTTGCGCTCATGAAGCAACTCGAAAAAAGACTCGAAAAAAAGGACAGCCCGACGGAAGGTGAGGAGAGTAAAAAGCCTACGGTTGCACTCCTGACTCTCGCCGAATCGGATCTCAGCTGGATCGATCTTACAAAATTGTCCAATGCGCTCGCTTTTCCGAGCGTCGAGCCGTATTTGCCGATTGCGCAGATCAAGGAACTCAAAAACGGAGAAAGCGCAACTTTGGACCGCTGGAAGAGCCATTTCGGCAGCCGCTTCAGTGAAATCAAAGCCACTGCAGAAAAATGGCTCGAAGCCAATTCGGGTGCGATTCAGATGCCTCTGAAAACCTTGCTCCCGCCGCATATGCGGGGGTTGGTGGGGCGCTATTCCCCTTTCAGGGGCCGCAACTGTTTTGCAACCGCGCTTCAATTCGCCAACCCCAAAATCATTCAAGCCAAGAACATTAACCTTGTGCGGGAGCCGGGGCACAGCCTTGCGCTGATCAATCACGATGAATTTAGTCATGCTCTTTGGCTGGGTTACGATGAACTTGCAGCTGCCCAGCTTGGCGCAGGATTGCAGTTTGGGGACGTTATTGCCATTACCGACGGGCAAGAGGGGAATGCCTTTACCTCGTTCAAACACGCGGCCGTTCATATGGCTGCCGATGTGTATCTGCACAAACCGAGCAAGTCCGCCAGCTCGCCGATAGAATTCGTCCGTTGGCATGAACTTGTGCAAACATGGACTCCGTTGGTCAAACAATTGGAGATCCGGTACTTCCGCCCGCGTCCGGGGGAGCAAATACAGGAGCGGGGACTTGGCGTCGCCATTGAAAAGATTAAGTGGAATCGCTAGACCTCAGCGTTGCCGGTACAAGGAACACATATGACCACAGAAAAAAAGACCATGAGACGCTCCCCTTCCGCTCCGGAGCCGCGCGCTCAGCGACGCCCCCTGAAGGACAAGGGTCCAAAGCCCGCCGGCCCTATGCTGGATGCGCCGATTCCAAAAGGAGCGCGCAGCGGAGTCACACGCCGGCTGATGCTCAACCGTGAAGGAGAGCCTGAAAAGGTTTTTCACGAAACTGTGTGCAAGGTTCTCGACCAGTGCCAGTCATGTCAGGTTCTTGATTTGGACTATCGCGACCAAATCAGTTTCAAGACGAACGATTTCAGGAAGAAACTCTCGCAGTCGGGCCTCAAATCCCAGCCCAAAGTCAGCGACTGTCTTCAGTCACCGGACAGACTCGGCTATCGCCACACAGCGAAACTGGCCGTTTCAGACAAATTTGCACCACCCGACCGAAGGTTTATTTCCATCGGGCTTTATAAGCCGGGGACACACCACGTTGTCGATGTCGGGCCTTGCCCGATCCAAAATCAGCGGCTCAACAAAGTCCTGAGTTTTCTCAGGTCCGCCATCCGCGAACACAACATCTCTGTTTACAATGAAAGAACCGGACAAGGTCTGCTTCGGTACGTTGTCATCAGAACCGCCCACCGGACAAAAGATACGCTCGTCACACTCGTCGTGTCTGCAGACGACAAACTCAAGCTCCGACCGTTCTCGCGCGTGATGATGGAAAAACTCGACTTTGTCAGCGGCGTGCTCATGCATGTCAATGACAGCAAAGGCAATGCAATATTTCAGGCGGGTCAGGAGCAGGATTCGGCAATGGACGGCGAAACTGTCAGCGGTACTTCAACCATGCTGCTTGCGGGCGAAGATTGCCTGCGTGATTCCATCGCCAATCTCAAGCTGCGCATTTCGGCCACAAGCTTTTTTCAGGTGAACCCTGCAGTTGCAGAACAGGCCTATTTCAGAATGATTGAACTGCTTGACCCGCGTTCAGGCGACAGAGCACTCGATTTATACTGCGGTGTCGGCTCACTTGCACTTCTGCTTTCGAAACGCGGAGCAAAAGTCACCGGCATCGAAGAAACGCCGTCGAGTATCGCTGATGCGCATGAAAATGCGCTCACCAACGCATTGCAGGACATTGAACTGAGAGCAGGCCGTGCCGAAGTCGTTCTGCCGGAACTCATGGCCCGCGGTGTGTTGAGTCATGCAGACGTCATTACCGTCAACCCGTCCCGTCGCGGTTGTCAGCCGGAAGTCCTCAAAGCCTTGGCCGCGCTCAAACCCCGCGCAATTGCATATATGAGCTGCAATCCTGACACTCTTCTCAGGGATTTGCGTCAACTTGAAGAGCTGGGACTTCATGCCCGCGTATTTGAGTTGTACGATATGTTTCCGGGAAGCCGTCACTACGAAGTCGTTACCTTGCTGACCCCGAGTTAAAGGAATTTCATACATGCGAGCTAAGGTTGCGGTTCTAATCGTCGTTGCAGGGACCGCGGCCGGCAGCTATTTCGCTTTCCTGCGTGCCTCGGGAAAAAACCGCAACAACGAAGGACTTCCTCCCGCTGCTGCTCAACCGGTTTCCAGCGCCGCCAATCCCGCTTCAGGTCCGCAGGACAGTGAAAAGGCATCGAAAACTCAGGCCGTTCCGCCGAGCGTATCTTCGCAGGCCTTGGCCGAGGCCGCTCTGCAGTCTCAGTCAAACTCACACTTCAATGCCTATGCCCATTTTCAAATGGGTAATTATGAAGGCGCAGTCAATCAGCTGCGGGCTCTCATCAAACTCAGACCTGCCGACGAAACAATAAGAAAAAATCTTGCAACTTCACTCCTCGCTCTCGGATTTTACCGGCTTCAGAAAAAAGAACTCGCCGAGGCTGAATCGGCCTTTGACGAATCGGCCAAGCTGGGCAACACAGATGCAAGAAAAGCACAGGCAGCTCTCAAAATTAAACAAGGCCAAATAGAAATTGCGCGCGAACTTCTTGAAGAAGTCACAAAAGGCGGAGCTGATCCGGACAGCTACAGAATTCTGATTGATTTGGCGCTGAGTCAGGACGAAGTCGAACGTGCAGACGATCTTCTGAATCGTTTGGGAGAAAGTCTTGCGAGAGCCGCGGCAGACGGCAAACCGCCTGCCTCTCAGGACATTCTCAATTTCATGGAACTCAGCAAAAAGCGCCTTGAACAAAAGAAAAATTTTCTTCGTGTACAGGACGTCGTCAGCAGACAAGGAATCGAAGTCAGCTTCTCTGCGCCTGAATTAAAACAACATGCAGATAGCGTTGCGCGCGCAATCGAGGCAGTGCAATCCAAACTCATCAACATTCTCGGCCCCCTGCCTGCAACCTCAAAACTGCGCGCGTGGCTTGTGCCGACCAACGACTTTAAAGCAATCACCGGTGCGCCGCCGTGGGCGGCTGCTGTATTCGACGGGTACATTCGTATTCCGGTCGGCCGGAACGCAAGCGGAAAGCCATTTTCTGCCGAAATTCTCGAACGGCTTGCGCAGCACGAAACCACGCATGCGTACATATATGCGTTTTGCGGCGATGTTCTGCCCTCTTGGATCAGCGAAGGTCTTGCGCAAATTTATGAAGGGCGGAATATTTCGCAAAGTCAGTCGGACATTCTCCGCAGCGGCCGCAAAGCCCTTCAAAGATTCGATCCGGAATTGAATCAGCCTTTTATTCAGTCGCCGGAATCCAACATCACGAGACTCTATGCGCGCTCCCATCTGCTGGTGAACGCCATGACCAACGACGGGGGCGGATTACTTCAAACGTGGCAAAGCTTTTTATCGTCTGTCTGCGTTCAGCGGCGCCCTTTGCCGGATGTACTGCAGGAACAATTTTCTGCAGACAACGTTCAGGACCTGTGGACAAAATACTTTGGTCAGGCCGCAGAATCCCCCTGAACAGAAGCAATTTCAGGCTGCTTTTTGGCCGTCCTCTGCCTCGGCGAGCTCTTTTACGCACCTGACCGTGCTTTCAAAAATCAGCCGCTTTTGAATCTGCGCAGCTTTCCATGACAGTTTGTCCGCTCCGGCTGCCGATGCAATCACCCGCATTTTGACAAATTCATCGATGAGTTCGGGTGTAATAGTTTTTCCCGATTCCTTGGAAAGCAGTTCGATTGCCTGCGCTTTTGAATAATATTCCGGTGCTTCCGGTTTTTTTGCGAGACGAACAAGCGACGAAAGAAGAAGCTGATGTTTGGTGGGTACAAAACCGGCAGTCTCGGTTTTTGAACATTGCAAAATGAAATTCGCAAAGTCCTCCAGCAGAGCCGCGTTGGGTGACATAATTGAACGTCCCCATTTTTTATCCTGCGCAACTTTAATTAAAGAACCTTTTACAAAAGCCTCAAAATACTTTTCAACGGTTTCCGATCTTTTAAAAAACAGACTCTCGCACCGCTCGGGAATGCCTTTGAGAGGAAACAATTCGATTCCCTCATCTTTAATCAGACCGCTGCGGATGGCGTAGCCGAGAAAGGCTGCCATCTGACTCGCAAAGTGATAGCGGGTTCCAACTTTGTTCTGCAACTTACGCTCATTGAGCATAGCGTCCACGAGTTGGTCGTTGGTGGATTTCAGTCGTGCAACCGAATCTTTTATCACGGCCTGTACCCAGACCGGCAGGTTTTTGAATGAGCCGTCAATCGTGGCAAAATCAACATGAATAACCTGAGCAGCACTCTTCGCCCGCGCAGAGGCAGTGCGGCTGTCATGAGAAAAAAGCGACAGAGTGCCTATGACGTCTCCTGCATGCATAGTTGCAAGAACAATAGTCTCGCCGTCTTTTTCACGGTACACGTCGATATCACCGCCGCGCACTATAAAAACTCCGTTACTCGCCTCTCCTTCACGGAACAACAATTCCCCCGGCTTGAGCATCAGAACAGCTGGATTCATGAGGCTTTAGACTCCCTTTCTGCAAGCGCTTTCAGACAGGCGTCAACAGCAACAAACAAATCCCGCCTGTTAAATTTTCCGATAAACGCATCGGCACCCGATGCAACGGCCCGTTCACGGTTTATCTGACCGGTCAGACCCGCATGAAGCAAAAACGGAACAGCGGCAAATCTGGAATCCGACTTAACCTTACGGGCAAGCGAATATCCGTCGAGATGCGGCAAATCAGCATCGGCAATGACCATGAAATGATCACACGATTTTTCGAGATTCAAACATTCCTGCCATGCCTGCTCGCCGTCTCCGCAAACCAGAATCCGGCAGTCGAATGTGGAAATTATCTCGGTGAGAGCTTTTCGTGCGGTTGCCGAATTGTCTGCAATAACAACAACCGGCCTTGGTGCTTCCGGCATAACGGCTGTTGAAACAATAACCTTGTTCAGTTCCGAAAAATCAATCCGGTTTGCAGACGGAGCAGATTGCTTCTTAAAATCAGCTTCAAAACCGGCAAAGACCTTTGCAAAATCAAGAACGAAAATAAAACGCTTCTTTTCGTCCAGCACCATTCCGGTAATGCCTGAATAAATTTCATTCTGTGGAGGAATAATATCGGAGCGCCGAACCCGCCGGACCCGTCGTGCACCAGCGACCACAAAACCTGCCACTCCGCCCTGCAATTCGGTCAATATCACCTGTGAAGATGCCGCAGCCGGTTCGGTGCTGAAACCCAAGGCACGTGCAAGATGAATCGCCGGCACAGGAATCCCGCGCATCTGAAAAACCCCAATCACTTCCGGTCGCGTGCTGAAGGAGGGTTCAAGCGCGGGCAACCGAATAACCTGCATCACTCCTGCAATATCGACTGCAAAAAGTGTCGGCTCCTCGGGGGCGGACGGAAAATCGGGCGATTGAAGATCAGTACCCGGATCGAGCAACGGATTGACAGGCTGCCTTCGAGTCAAAGTGAACTCGATCAGCTCCAAAAAATCGACATCCGCGGGTCTCTGCCCGACCTTCCAGTCTTCGGACACGCCTGCCTCCAAGCCTGAGAAAACCACGTGGCTTCTTCGGCATCCGTATAGGTGTGTTGAGCTGTGAGACGATATTTTGACACTCAAGAAAACTTCGGAGATTTCCAAAAGATAGATGTTTTCAATTAATATTCACAGATGCACGGGGGGTTCCGATGATTCAACTGTTGGCCTTTTTATTCGATGCCCTGACCTATCTTTTGAGGCTCTATTCCATTCTGTTGTTTGCAGCTGCCGTTTTACGGATGGCAAGGGCCGATGAGACTTCAATCATAGGGCGGATGGTTTTTCCTTTGACTGATCCTCCGGCAAATTTTCTCAGCCGAAAGTTTCCGAAATTACGAATGTACAGCTCGGGTGCCTATATCGACTTCAGCCCGCTCGTCCTGATTATTTCTGTTGAACTGATAATTATGCTGATCGGAAGAGTCAGAATTATTTTTGGTGCGTGAGAACCGATAATGCATAACCGCCGGAACGGAAAGTGAATACGAAACTCAAGGTCAATGCAACCAGTCTGCTGATTGCCGCAGGAATACTGAGCCTGACGGTGAGCCACGTTTTGGATGTTTTGGAAAAACCGCAAACCCGTCCGACCGCGAATATGCAAAATTTTCCTCTGCAGGCTGTTGTTTCCATGGGACATGAAGAATTCGCATGGACCTTGGTTGCAATCCAGAGTCTGGCAGCCACTGTCAACGCTTGGACTATGAAAAACAGCAGCAACATCGATCCTCAGGAGCAAAAAAGAGTTTTCGCCAAGTTCGACGAGGCTCTCAACGGCCTTGCACCGCTGGCCCAAGTATCATTGGGAATGCGTGAGGTTTTTACCTTTCCGGCAAGTTTGCTGGCGTTTGAATTCAATGACATCGATCGTGCGATCAATGTGGCCCGCCTCGGAGCAAATGATAAACGGCTTGAAGTGGATCTGATTTTGTCGGTTGCCTTTCTGACTCACATATTCAAAGGCGACTTAAAAGCAGCGGCAGAGGATTATCAGCGGGTCTCGGCGCAATTTCCGAATGCAACATGGCTGCAGGATTCGGTCAGGTTGCTGAAACAGGGAATTGACCCGAGCAAACGGGCAGGCAAAGACAAAACTATTCTTTGCAAAATGCTGGCAAGCGCATTCCCTTTGGCAAAGAAAAGACTCGTGCAGCGAAATTTGTGCTCACCAAAGCAAATCGGCGAAGGATCGGCGAATGAGTGAACTTTTTCTTGAGGCAGAAGACCTGAGCTATGTCTGGAAGTCAAAGGAACTTTTTTCCCGCGAGAAGGACAAAACTCTCTGGACCATTCCCCGCCTCGAAATCGGCAGCGCCGGAATCATTCTTCTTGCCGGCCGTAACGGCTCGGGAAAATCGACTCTGCTGCGCTGTCTGCTTGGTCTGACCCGCCCGACCAAGGGGACCGTCAAATGGTTTGGCAACCCCTCCATTCCGCGCGGCAGCATCGGTTACCTGCCGGAGCTGCCTGTCCTTCCGGCAAGAGTCAGTGTGGGTGAAATAATCACTTCGCTTTTGGGCATTCCGATGTCCGAATTTCAGGAACGTGAGCGCAACGTCGACCAATACAAATCGCTCAATATTTCGAACCTTGCAGAACGCTCGGCACAGCTTCTTTCAAAAGGACAGCAGCAGAAACTGCTTCTTGCATTTGCGGTCAGCGGTTCTCCGAAGGGATTTGTTCTCGACGAGCCGTTTTCCGGTTTGGATCCGTGGGCGCGGACAGAGCTGTCCGAGTTTCTGGTCAATCTCGGAAACGCCGGACATTTCCTGCTTGTTTCCAGCCATGATGCGCCGGTGAATTTGAGAAAACACATTCGCGAGACATGGATTATTGACAACTCAACCCTCCATTCGGTCGCCGGCTGCGCGATTCCGGAGTAAACGCTATGTTGAAGACATCAGGAATCGTTAAGCTGACCTTGCTTGAAAATCTGCGCGGACAATTGTTGTGGGCCAGCGCAATTGCGGGCGGTCTTTTACTCTTTCTCATGGCAACCCTGAGCGGCATTACGCTCTCGCACGAATCACGGGTCATCGATGTCTTCTCCTATTTTATCGCCGACCAGCTCCTACTTTTTGTTGCCGTCATTTCAGGTTCAAATATCTGTTCCCTCGATTTCTCATCGCGCGGAGTCGCGGAACTGTTCATTCCCGCAGGCATACACCGCAACAATCTTTATCTTGCGCGCTTCTTTGCTTTTTCATGCATGCTGTTGGTTTTGGCATTGCCGCTCTTTGCGCTTAAAATTTTCGTACTTCCAAAACTTGCCGAGGGTGTCACGGCGACCGAATATAAAATTCAGCTCACAATGCTTCTGTTTGCATGGCTCAAGAGTCTGACAGCTTTGTCCATTGCCGGCCTGCTCGGCTCACTGGTCCGTCCGCTGTATGCAATTCTGGGTGTGATAACTCTTTATTCGGTTGGTCATCTGACCTCTTCGTTTGATTCTCTGCTCAGTGCACCTCAGGCCATCTCGGGAGTTCAGGAGACCTCAAAAATATCATCTGTTCTGTACACCGCACTTAAGGTCTGGAATCCGAATTTGCTTGTGGTGGACAGCATTAAAGGGGAATGGATCCTGCCGGATTCGATTAATTTTGCCATTGCAGTGCTTTGGGCAGTTTCTTTCATATGTCTGCCGCTGGGACTGACTTTTGTGAGTCTTAAGTCACGGGATGTGCGTTCCTGATCACGCTGCGTTTTTCTTTGATGCCTGATTGGAATCAAACATTAACGTGATCCCCGAAAAATCTTCGGGCAAGCGTCCGTCCGAAAGCACTCTGACAAGACTCAAACCGTTTGTCCGCTTTTGAGCAAGAAATTCATCAACGAAGCCGGCCCGCGAAAAATGCGGAACGAAATCCCTGAGCCGCGAATCGTGACTCAGCAACCACGCAAAATTGGCTGAAGTAAAAATCCGTCTGCGCTCACGGTACACAAGCCTGTCGAGGCGCAGCACGCCATTGAGCTCAAGCAAAAGCTCGCGTTCGACTCTGCCGTTTCCGGCGTATGACATTTGCTCGATACCAAAAATACACTCCTGAGACTGCTTGCCCTGAAGGTCGACAAACACAGCATTGACCGACACCTTGTCGTACCTGTGACTCAAAGCAGTACGTTCAAGCAGTCCGCCCACATCTGCAGAGAAGCGCAGCGCAAATCTGTCAAGAGACATTGACTCCGGATTGTCCCTCAGCGATTCGACGAAGAGAGTTGAGTAATGCCTGAAAAGTCCGCCGATTTCGAGTTTTCCGGAGGCTTTTGAGGCTTCAAAGGACCATATCAGAATCAAAAGACGATTCGATCCGATCGGATGAACCCCAAATCCCTGATCGTCTGAATATTCGATCCTGCCGAGCCGCTCTTCGCTGATTCCGGCAGGCAATTCCATTTCCCTCGGAAAGACGACCGGAAGCAGCGCTTTGACCTTGGCAATGGTGTTTGAAGTCTCCGAAAGGACAGATTCGCACATCAGATTGAATGCGGTTTGGCGGGCCATCAGTATCAAATCAAACTCTGCGTCTTTTGCAGAAAACTGCGCCAGCGTAACCCTGCTGAATGCAAGCCACCCGTAAAAGACATCGTTGTGCTTCAACGCAACGTAAACCGCGTACGGCGTTTCCTGCATTCTGTCTTCTTTCATCACACGCTGAGTGCGATTGGTATCAGTCACATTTTCCGTCACATTGGTGCCGCGCCGGATCCCCGTCGTATCGGCCATAGCCGCAAATTCTGATTCAACGTCTTTTGGGGCGGTGCTTTGCCAGAACTGAGGCATATGCTCTGATGTATGTTCCTGTCCCATCGGCACGAGCCGGATCGGGTCATCGTGAAAGCGCGGCAGATTTCTGGTCAGCTCCGCCTCCAGCGACTTTGGTCCGATGGGATTCTCCGAAAGATTTTGAAGAAACAGATTTCCGTCATCAACCCACTGGACGGCCACTTTGATTGCACCTTTTTCGGAGGGGCTTGTCTTGAAAAGCAAACTCAGCGGCGAAGACAATATTTTTGCGGCTATCCTCGGAGCCTGCGAGATATAGTGATTCACAGTCTGGGGCTCACGGTTCGTCACGAGCCAGCTTTCCATAATGTGAGACAGTGCAAGACCCGAAGACCTTCTTCTGAAATTGATCTTTTCCGACTCGGCCAGAAGTTCCGGAAATTGGTGCTGCAACGGTAAATTAAGCTTGCGGCAAAGTGACAAAAGCTGCCTTTCAAGCATCCGCCAGCCGAGATCATGGGCGGTCCTGTAACACTCCGCAAAATAATCCATCGACCTGACCTGATCAAATTCACTGCACGCCAATCCCAATGCCTGTTCGGCAAAAAAAGCGACCAAGTCATTTTGCGCCGACTTGGCCATATCTTTGGCCTCTCCTGTGAGTTTCAGGGCCTGAGCTCCTTCACCGGACATATAAGCCATCATGCCCTTAAACAAAGGCGTCAGCGGCGTGCGTCTCGGATTATTATGACCTTCAGCCGCGGACAACACGGCATCAACACGCACGAGCAAACGATGAAACGAACCTTCCCAAGGCCATCCGCGTGCTCCGAGGGAAAATGCAATCATAGGCAAAAACAAAGCACCCATACGCATGGCATCGCTGACGGGCAAAGAGATTTCAGAATGGGTTTGCCGGAGAATCAGCTTCATTGCCGATACATAAAAATTAAGCGCTTCTTTATACTGCCCCAATGCCAAGTCCTGCAGGGAATAAGAAAGTGCTTTAAATATTTCGCCGTCATCGGTTCCGTGCCGCTGACGCGCGAATTGATCCACAGTCCGGCGCAGCGGATCCAACCGGTCAGACAATGCGTACCGGAGAATATCCGAAAACAATGCAAGACCTGTAAATTGTCCATTCTCGCTGGCTTCCCGCAGCCGCCTTGCCTGCTTTGCCGCAGTAGTGCTTTCGAGTGCAGATTCGTCGGCAATCATTGTGACGTTGGTGGGCTCAAGGCTGCGCTTTGGGGAAACTTCCGGAATCCGATCTTTTGCGGATTCCAGCTTGCGTGATTTGCGCACCCGTTCCGCCACGTAACCTGAACTGGGATGTTTATTTTTGTCGGGCCAATTTTTTTCCTTCAATTCCTGAGTCGGACTGTCATCCCTCTTTTTCCGCCAGATCCTCGGAGAGGTTGCTCTTATCCAGCTTCTGAGCGCATGACTTTCAATATTCAGAACGCCCAATGCGGGAAGCTGTCCGTCTTTTCGTTCGTCAAGAACTCTGGCAAGGCGCTCAATCCGGCCCATCGGATAATCAATCCAGATTGCCCTCAGTGCACGCACCCACCTTGCAATGTCCACACGCCCGTTGGCTTCCATGGTGCGCTCAAGCGTTTCGGCAATTTCGAAAGCCCTGTCGATCTTTCCGGCCCTCAAATAATGCATGGCGATCATCATATTGAAAACAGCAAGGGGACGGGTGGGACCGCGGCGGTGCAAATTGAATCTGACTGCAGCCGCCAGCAGCCATAAAGACTTCGACTCCGCACCGTGTGCCTGCGAGAGAATCATGAGCATAAGAGCCTGAACCTGATTGTCCGGCGGTTCGGGTTCTCTGAACAGTTTGAACTGCAGAAACTTATACCCGAAGGTAAAAAATCCCTTTCGCGCAAGAAATTGCCAGACAGCGGTTATTAACTTGTGACTTTTGGTGAACGGCAGCTGCAGCTTGCGATCGATGGCATCCGCAGTCTGCGTATACGCCATCGAATGCCTTCCCAGTCCAAGCAGCAGGTGTCCCCAGTGCAGCTGAAGCGTTTCCCTGCGTGACGTGTCAAACGTCAGCGCAACGAGCTGCTGGCAGACATCACTTGCAGCGACCAGCTCGTTTTGCGCAATGTGAATCATGTATTCAGTCTCAAGTGCCTCACGCAGCCGGCTCAGTCGTTCCTGCTGATTGCCGATTGTGCTCGCCCGCGCCATTGCACGTTCGGCATAATACTTGGCAAGGGAATGCTCAAAATTGCGCGCATGCAGCCGTGCAGCCTTGAGGAATACAGAAGAACTCCGTTCAGCGTCGGCCAGCGAACCGGCTCCCTCAAAATGCTTGGCCAGTGACAGTATGTGTTCGCGTCTGGGCTTCGGATACAAAAGAATAATTCTGTTGGCCAAAGACAGGTGAATTTGCCGGCGTGTCTGCGTTTCAAGTCCGGAAAGGACGGCTGTCCTCAACTTTTCGTGGCTGAAGATAAATGAACGGCGCTGAACAGGAAGGTTGTCATCGCCGAGAATTTCGAAGACCCCGCGCCGGACCAGACTCATCAGACGGGTTTCGAGTTCGACGGACGTGAAATCCTGCTCGACACGGAAGTATTCAAACTCACATGCTTCATGGGATACAGCGGCAATGCAGGTCAGACGCTGATCTCTTTTGTCGAGCCGGTCAAGCGATGCCAGCAGCGCCTCAATGTTTCTGTTTTCGACGACGATCTGAGAAAGTTTCGTCCAGTCGACACGGAAAACAGGATCCCACGGATTGAAATTTCTGCTGTCAGGAACAAGTGCCTCGGTCTCGACCATCTGCTTCAGCAATGCATGCAGCAACAAGGGTGATCCGTCGCACTTTGCGGTGACAAACTCAATGAATTTCGGCGTCGGACGCGACAAACCCACAGCCTGCAGAAACTGCTGAAAATCGTATTGACTGAGCGGCGCGAGATCCCAAACCTGAAACCTGCGTCGAAGATTTGCGAGACGCAGAAGAAAATTATCAAGAACAAAATTTTGCCTCGGGCTTCCCTCGCGAATTGTCATGACGAACGAGAAGTTGGCCTGATCGTTGACCCTCTCGGTGATAAACTGAAAAAGGCTGATCGATGCCGGATCTGCCAGATGAAGATCATCAAGCAGGAAAACAAGGTATCCCCGTTGCTCTGCGATTTTTGCAAGCAGCTCCAAAAACACCTGCTGAATCGGAGCGCGGACCTGAGGCTGCTGCCTGCGCTGAAACTGATTGCGTTCAATCACTTCCGCCGCGCTCATCAGGATGTCATCATTTTTGTCTTCACCTGCCGGATCGGAATATGTATCTGAATAGTTATTTGCAGTGCTTGAAACACTGTCGTGTGACTTGAGCAGATGAGGCCTGAGAGCGGGTATAAGCCGCGCAACGTCTGTGGCCCCCGTGCCGGCTATCATTGCCATTTCCTGCATTAATACCTGAAAGACGTGCGGTGCGGCGATTTCGAGAGCCTGCAGCTGTTCATTGACCGCAAGGCTTAAGGCACGAAGTGACAGCCGCTGTTCCGATTCCGTGAAACGGATGTGCAAATACGGAACCTTCAGTTCGTCAAGCTGGCGGCGCACTTCTGCGAGACATCGCGTTTTTCCGAGTCCGACCGCGGAGCGGATCATCCCCCACGTCACCCGTGATTTTCTGTTTCTGTAATTGATATTCCGGACTACCTGCGAAACCAGATCGCTTCTGCCGACAAAAATATTGTTGAACAACCGCGAGAGAGCTATGTCTTTGGTTGCAATCTCAAAAACGTCTACAACCCGACCCTGAACACGGACGTCGTTCATCAGTCTCTTCAGGTCGCTGAGCAGACCGAACATGCTCTGGTAGCGGTTCTCCGGAGTCTTTTCGATGCATTTCATTATTATGCGCTCAAGCAGCTCGTGATAGCGCGGCCCTTCGAACTGCGAAAACGGAGGCGGAGTCTTTTCGATGTGGGCTCGCAGCAGCTCGTCGTTTTTTAATTCGTGAAAGGGTGTACGCCCTGTGACCAGCTCATAGGCAACAATTCCCAAACTATAAATGTCCGCGCGTGCATCAACTCCCCAATTGACAAGGCCTGTTGACTCGGGAGCCATGTAGTTGAAAGTTCCGACGACTTCAGCACGAACCCGTCCGCCTTCCTGTTTTTGTTTCACCGGATCACTCAGCCGCGCAACCCCGAAGTCCACAATTTTGAGCTGAATCTTGGACTCAATTGCCTCTTTTGAGTTTGCAATGAGAATGTTCTGAGGCTTAATGTCACGGTGGACAATGTTATGGCCGTGCACATATTCAAGCGCCTCTGCTGCCTGAATGAGAATTTCCAAAATATCGGCAAGCGGCAGCCGTCCTCCGCGCGTCTTGACGTATTCGCGCAGATTTTGACCGTCGACATACTCCATCACAATGTAAGCGCGGCCTTCACTTTCGCCGAGTTCATAAACCGTCACTGTTCCCGGATGAAGAAGCTGACTCATCAGCGTCGCTTCACGCTGAAAGCGGAGCTGCTCCTGAAGCGACGGAAGATTTCCTCTGTTCAAAAATTTAATCGCTACCGGTCCGCTGCCCTCTGCACCAATGCGCACAGCACGGAACACGGCACCAAAGCCGCCGCGTCCGATCTCCTCAAGGAGTCTGTACGTGTTGTCGAGTAGCCTTTCCTGCAAACCGGCCTCCATCCGTCTTCCGACGCATTCCGTCAGTTGGGTATCGGCCGGAAATTGCACTTTTAAGCCCCAACCGTCGGGAACGACGCCTCCTCCGGCAATTTCTGCATCTTAAGGGACAATCTCGATTGTCCGATACGCCTGCAAAAGGCGGGAAAGAATTTGCGTCGGACAAACGTGCGAAATCCAGCGAAAAAAACCGGAGGACTCAGGCCAATTTACAGCCTCTTGCCCCTGTTTTTCCTGATCGTTCAGGCCTGCGGCGACGATCGTCCGGATACACAGTTCGTTCGAGCCGGACAGCCGGAAGGCATCAAAACCGAAGAATCTCTTAATACCGGCGAGCAAATCACGGCGGTTTTGTCCAAAGAAGGACCGCTGGCATCGGAAAACATATTCTCTGCACTGGAAAAGCATTCGGAAAAAGCCGGCCGGCAGCCTCTGACAGAGTTTTTTATGTCAGGCTCAACAGGACACCTTCCCGAAAATATCGGAGCAGTATTCGAAGGACTCGGACTCGCAGGCTCGTCCGA
>RFOM01000180.1 GCA_009926615.1 Pseudomonadota bacterium | reverse complement strand
ACGGACGGCGACGTAACAATTACGAGCATTCACCCTCTCAAGGTGCAGCACTCGGTCGCAAAAAACATTCCCGTTCAGAAAAAAAGTACTTCACCTGCCGCCGGCCGTTGACGTCATGAAATGCTTCGCGATGTAAGAACGGACAGCACGCGTTCTGCTTTTTCGGTGAACCAGCCAGATTTTTGCTTGCCGTCCAGCATTCGGCAGACCGCATCCAAAACCGTCTTTTCACGGACAATTGACTGGCAGCTCAGAAGAATGTCACATCCGGCTTCAAGTGCATCACAGGAAGCTCGCGCCAGAAATGAATCATCGGAGACATCGGCAGAGTTTTGTCCTTCGTCGACAATTGCAGCAGTGACCTGCTTTGCGACTCCGTAATAGTCCGAAATCGCATTCATCCTCAGGTCATCCGAAAGAATCAATCCCGCAAAACCAAGCTCTCCGCGCAAATATTTTTGCAGTATTTCCGGACTCAGCGTTGCCGGCCGGTGCGGGTCCAAAGCCTGACAAATGACATGCGCGGTCATAATCATCTTAAGATGTCCCGATGCAATCATGCTGCGGAACGGCAGCCATTCGCGGCTGCGCAAAGTCGCCAAATCAACGTCGGTCGTTGCAAAACCTTTATGGGAATCTGAAGCAGTATGCCCGTGTCCCGGAAAATGTTTTGCGCACGGCAACATGTCTGCCCGCCGAATCTCTTCGCAGACAACCTGAGCACAACGCGCCACGGTTTCTGCCTGATCCGAAAACGCTCTGTCACCGATGGCCGGATTGTCGGGTCTTGTCAGGACATCCGTCACCGGTGCAAGCAAGCAGTTTATGCCGACGGCGCGCGCAGCCGAAGTCTGAAGTATGACTTGCGACCTAAGTGCATCTTCGCGCTCCACTGCTGCAAAAGACGATGCAGCATCGACCCTCGGAAAGGGAGCAGGAAGTCTGTAAACACGACCGCCTTCTTCATCAATCGCAATCACTGCACCGTCCGGCTGATGCGGAGCAGCGGTCAGTTCTTTGATTCGGGCACACAACATCCGTGTCTGTGCCAGCGATTTAAGACTGCGGCGGAACAAAACCACGCCTGAAGGCTTGTAAACAGACAGCAGTGATTCCTCTTCGGCATTTAACCCTTCGCCGGCGAGCGAAGGCCAAACAAACAAACCGGCGCGCTGCTCGGGGGTCAATTGCTCAAGCTGCGCTGCCGAACCGTGGTTGTTGCACACTCATGCGCGTCACCTTATCCTGTTGGTCAATCTACAGCAGCAGAGGTTATCATGGCTGAATTGATTCTGGCTATTGATCAGGGCACCACCGGTTCCAGTGCGGCATTTTTCCGTTCGGACTCGCTTGAAATGCTTTCGCACCGTAAGGTTGAATTTCCGCAGATTTTTCCTCAATCCGGATGGGTTGAACACAATCCCGAAGACATTTGGAAAAGCGTCATTGCTGCCATCAGCCAAAGCTGGGAACAACTCACAGCGAAACATCCCGATGCAAAAAAACAGGACATTGTTGCAATCGGCGTGACCAACCAGCGGGAAACTTGTCTTGGCTGGAACAAAAGTACGGGTGCAACTGCAGGCAATGCAATCGTCTGGCAGGACAGACGCACCGCAGAAAGGTGCATTGAACTGCGCAACACCCGCTGGAACGAAAAAATACGCGGGCAAACCGGACTTGTCTGCGATCCTTATTTCAGCGGAACGAAAATGGAGTGGCTCCTTAAAAATCATCCGCAAATTTCTCAATGGAATAAGACCGGAGATCTCCGGCTGGGAACAGTTGATTCTTTTCTGATCAGCAAACTGAGCGGCGGCAAATCGTTTGCGACCGATCCGACCAACGCCTCGCGCACGATGCTTTTCAATCTCAACAGCGGAAAATGGGATCCCGAATTGCTCGACCTTTTTGGAGTCGCCGCAGGGTCGCTGCCGGCCATTGTTCCGAGCTGCGGGGAAATCTGCCGCACTTCAAACTTGGGATTTCTGCCCGACAACATTCCTGTCACAGGAATACTCGGCGATCAGCAGGCCGCATTGTT
>RFOM01000179.1 GCA_009926615.1 Pseudomonadota bacterium | reverse complement strand
ATTGGCAAAAAAATCAGAGCCAAAATCTTGAATGCCGGAACTGCAGACTTCCCTCGGTCTTTGCTAATATTTGATGACTGGATGACTTGGGGAGGCTTTCATGAAACACGTCGCACTGGCGTCGATAGGCTTATTTGCAGTTGCATTGACTTCATGCACCAAGAAAATGGGTTCCCAGTCGGTCACAGGCGTATTTTCGTGTTCCGTCAAAAAAGGTGAAACACGCCAGACGTGCACCGAATTCAAAAATCTCTCGCCGAATGAAGTCGCCTACTTCAAACAAAAGTGCGACAGCGACAGCTCGATGGATGCCGCAAGCTGGGTTGAAGCTCCTTGCGTAAAGGATGCGCGACAGGGTGGTTGTTCCCTTTCGTTCAGTGACACGGCAAGCAATATTTCAACTGCATACGTCGCATGGGGATATACGGCTACGGCGCTGGCTGCGATCACTGCACCTTCTGCATGTGAAAAAAGCGGCGGCCAAATCGTTCAGCCCTGAGCCTGTAAATATGAATTAAAGTAAACCGTGAAACCGCAGGCAATTGCAAAAGTCAGTTAATAAAGAACAGTCAGAATTCGGAAAATTTAAATTTTATTTTCGGAATCTTCTTTCGTAATCCAAGACTGACGCTCCTGGTAAAATTGTCTGAGATAGAATTTTGAGAAGTTTCTCAGCTCGACAAGATCGACTTTATACGGAAACCGGCTTTCAATTAGAGTTTCAGCGATTTCACCGAGCAGCGGTTGAATATCGGGCGGACCCTCGATCATCAAATCAAGATCCGAGAACTTCTGATGGGTGCCGCGAGCTCTTGAACCGAAGCACCAGACCACAGCGCCGTGCGCAACCAAAGGTTCCACAACGGTCTTTGTGATGTAGTCAAATTCGGATTCTGAAAGTCCAAATTTCATCCGTCCACTACTTTCTCAGATGAGTGAGCAAAATTCGGAAGTTCTTGGCGAAGTCTTTAATGAAACTGTAAACCTCATTCGCAGTGTCTTCGTTGTAGGTGTGTGATGTCTGATTTCTTTTTTCGAGGGCATCAAACCAAATTTGTATATCTTGAATATAACCGTTTTGTGCCATTTCACGAATCACCTGCTTGGGTGCCGTTGTTTGTGTTCCCATGTTTTTACGCGATGTTTTCCATGCCAATTCAATGCAGAATTCAAATCTTTGAATTGTCGCGTCACGGACGACGTCATCCATGGGGCGCTTAAGCACCTGCTCCAAAGACACAACAGCTCTCTCAAATTCATCAATTGAAATAGACATGGACGGCCTTTACAATTCAGCAAACTGCATGCAGGAAGCTGCGGAGGAAGCTTTTATGACCTTTTTGACAGGGGAAAAAGCAGCTGATAAATGGCTTCCTTCGCGCTTCAGCAACATTACCACTTGAACTGAGTTTTGAGAAGATCCTGATGCATGCGAAACAATCAAAGCGGCGTCCAAATCTGTCTGCCCTAAGCCTGTAAATATGAATTAAAGTAAACCGTGAAACCGCAGGCAGCCGATGAACGGGTTGAGCTTAATCAAATCATTTTTGGGCTTGCAGAGTTCTTCTTCAATACCGGCCGGAAGGTTCGTATCTCTGCACTGTTTTTTCCGCACATCGAGCGCTTCCCGCAAAGTCATATAATGCCGTTCGAAGGGAAACTTCGGCAAAACTCCGCCGTCGACCCTCACATAGGGTGCATTGTTGTGCTTTGCGGAAACCCCGTACTCAACAAAATTTGATCCGTTGAGTTTGGCGGGTTCGCCTACAACGCTGACCATGTCACACCCCTGCCACGAGCACTCTCTTCCTTTCAATGCTGCCGAGTGAATGACAACGAAGCATTGGTCCAAAATCTTTTCTTTGTTGTCCTTGGCTGCATGATGATCCCTGATCAACTGCGCTTAGTGCCGATGTATCAACTGCTAGTGAAAATGGGTCTGATTAACACGGGACCAAGTAACTATTTAGCGATTTTCCTGATCAAGGCCATCAGCGCTGCCGATGTTTTTCTGATGCGACAGTATTTCTTGACCATGCCCAAAGAGATGGAAGATGCGGCA
>RFOM01000178.1 GCA_009926615.1 Pseudomonadota bacterium | reverse complement strand
CGGAGGCTTCCGAAATGAACAAACGCTGGCAGGCTGCGGCGCAGTTCGTGAATTCGTTTCACGCAGGATGACCGCAAACTTTTACGCGAAGGCCGGCCGGCACGGACGTGTCGGCGCGCGCTTTTTACTCGTCGATAATCTGCAGAATGTAGCGCTTGTTAAGCTTAGCTGCGCCGCAATTGAGGATCGTGCGAATGGCATCTGCGGTGCGGCCGTTGCGGCCAATCACCTTACCCACATCTTCTTTGGCCACACGCAGCTCAATGACGTTCGTCTGGGTTCCGGCTATTTCGTTGATTTCAACGCGCTCGGAATTGTCGACCAGTGATTTTGCAATGTAGTCGATGAGTTCTTTCATGCTGTTGATACTTGCGTCCATCAGATACCACCTCGTATTCAAGAAAAACCACTCGGAATCTGCAGGGCCGGAGCCGGACAAAGCCCCTGCCGCCTGACTCAAACACTATGACCTGCCCCGAGGGCTGGCAAGGAAACATAGGCAAACACGCAGAAAATAATATTCCCGCAAAGTCAGGCTATAATTTTAGGCATTTGCCGGCTTAAGTGTCAGATTTCCGACATTTGCCTGCTCAATATCAACATTTTGATGGCGATACACAGTTCGAGAGCTTTTCGGCAAGGAGTCGAACGTGGGCGACCAATTTGCACTTAAGAATAATCAGATCTTCGTTCTCGCGGAAGCCGCAGGCGGCGTCTACAACAGCGACCAGCTGCGGATGCTCTGCGAAGTCGCAGACAATGAGTCGGCCTTCCTGAAAATAACCGAAGACCAGCGCATCGGCTTTATGGTCGACCCGAGCAAACTTGCCGAAGTGCAAACACAGGTGCGCAAGAGCGGCCTGCTGCTCCGGTCGTACAAGTCCTCAGGCGTTCCGTCGCCGCGTGCCTGCTTGGGAGAACTGTGCACATTTGCCCACCAGCCGTCGCTGGGAGACGCACTTGAACTGACAACACACCTGCTCAAGTCTTTTCCTGCTCCCAAAAGATTTTCAACAATCGGAGTGAATGGCTGCCAAAGAGCATGTCTCGGTTCATCGACCGAAGATGTTCATATCGTTGCCGAGGAAAGCGGCTACAAAATTTCAATCGGCGGAAAAAGTTCCGACATTCCCCAGCAGGCTCAGCTTATTCTCGAGAACGTTCCGCGTGCCGATCTGCCTGCAGTTATCGAAAGACTGCTGGCTGTTTTTTATCAGGAAAGTCAGGAAAACGAGCGCATTTTTGATGTCATTGAACGCACCGGACTGACTCCGTTCCTGAACGCTCTGCCGGAGCATCTTGTACCGGCGGTCAGTGATGCGGACTTGTCTTCTCCGCTGCCAGACGGAATGAGCGCCGACGAGACGGCAGGCCGAATCGGAGTTGACGGAGATACGTCAGCCGGTTTGTCTGCAACAGATGCTATCGATGATTTAATCGACAGCAGCAGTCAGGAATTTGCAAATTCGGGTAACCTTGCCGACAGTATCGGCAATCTTGATATGAGCGAAATTTCCTCTGCAGACCCGTCGGCATCCACCGCTGCCGATATGACCGCTGAAGATGCAATGCTGATCGCTGCCGAGGCCGGAGACACGGACGAAGTTTCGGACGGACTTGCAGGCGAGCTCCTCGAAGTTGCAGACAGTGAACTTGAAGAAGGATCACTTGAGGATGTTGAACGGGTCCGCGATGCCATCCGGACAGAACTCTCGATGTCGCCAAGTTCCGATCAGGGACTGAGACCGCAGGTCGGAGGCCTGCTTGATGAACTGCCTCTGGACGGCGAAGACTCAACGGAAGGTTTCGGAGATTCGGATGAAATGACACAGGATCCACTCAGCGACAGCATCGACCCGTTGAGTGCTGCCGATGATTTGAATGCAGATTCGGATCTTCTCGCCGACAGTTCCGATATCAGCGATTTTGCTCAGGATGCCGCAGCCGGACTTGAATACGGAAAACCTGCTGCCAAGCAAGCTCAACGCGCAGCGGCAGCCCCGCCCGCTCCGGCCCACAACCAGAGCAGGCCAAAGGCCGCTACTCCCGCACCCGCAATCCCCAAACCGGTGGG
>RFOM01000177.1 GCA_009926615.1 Pseudomonadota bacterium | reverse complement strand
CAATGCCGCCAGAGCAGGAACTTCTCGAGCACGAAGAAGAGCGCGATGCCGCCGAGCAGCGCGAGCCCGATCGTGTGCACCCGACCCGGCCCCGCGCCCTCGACCGCATGCGGCATCAGGGCGACGAAGGCGGTGGCGAGCAAGGCGCCGGTGGCGAAGCTCACGGTATGGGGCAGCACGCGGTCGCGGAGGGTCTGCGGCAGCAGCAGCAGAGTCGACCCCTGTTTGGCATTTTCCGCATCGGCAGTGAGATTTGATTGCGATTGTCCGTTCAGCGAGAGCTTTACCGAATCGAGCGTGAACTCAACCTTTGAAATTTCATCCAGAGAATTGGTTTCGAGTGTGACGTGTATGAGCTGCATCGGAATCGGTTTGTTTTCTTTTGGCCTAGGCTTGTCCCCGGGATTTCCAACTTCAACAGCAAGTATTTTGGAAGGGTCCTGATAGCCTTTGCAGGAGACAAGTACGGAAGCGGCGGCAGCCGTTGAGAGCCACACTGTCAGGTGCTTTGAATTTACAAACATCTTCATCCGTAATTCCCGCACTTTTTGAACAATATCGGTCTGCTCGAATGAAATCTTTAGCCGTTCGGGCAGTCGGCAATGAAAACCCCCTCCCCGTTCGACGGGTAGAGGGGTTTTCAAAGTATTGCCGGTTCATTTTGCGTCTTGCGCTGTCACAACGTCTGCGGTCGGCTGGACGACTGCGGGGCCGTCGCTAGAATTGGCCGAGGCGTGACTGACAGTCACGGGTACCGGTAAGTCGCAACCGTGGGGCGGCGTAATCCGCTTCGGGTCCAAAGCTCGGGCGAGCGCATCTGCATCTGCGATGATGCGGGTTCCCGCGTTACATTCGGACTTCCTTGCCATCATGTCGATAATTTCGCCCGACGACACAACCGTTCCCAGAAATTTTCCGGAGTATTTGTCTGCAGTAATTTTGATGTTCGCGCGGCCGGAATAAACGATGCAAGATTTGGGCTCTTCTACCGGCGGCTTGGGGCATCCAATGGCCACGCATGCAATCATGGGAACAACCTTCGGCTCGACATCAAACTGTGTCGAAGACCTGACGATGGCTAGTCCTTCAAATCCGCTGTTCGAAGTCACCACAACGCGTGCACCGTTATGGCATGAACTGCGGGTCAGCCTAAGGGCGTTCTTCGGGATAACGACGGTGGCGCTGAACGACGACCAGCCTTTCGGTGCAAGAGTCAGGTCCGCTGACTGTGTCGTCACAAGATAGTTTTCCGGCGTCGGCGAAACGTCAACGAGCTTGTATCCCTTGTGAACAATGCAGCCGGATTGAAATTTTCCTCCGAATGAACGCGCATGCTTGAGATTGACTGCTTTTTCAACGAGGATGTGGCCGGAATTAAATGTTGGCAATGGCTTCGGCTTCGGAATTGGAATGCCCGCGCCCGGAGGTTTGGGAAGGTTGAGTCCAAGTTCTGCATCCGTTTGGGCTTGCGCGAGCTGTACTCTGCTTTCATTCAGTTCATCGACAGGGCTTCCGCATGCGGTTGCGAGAGTCAGTGTAGCAAGAAGGTGGATGGCTTTTTGCGAGTTCTTCATGAGCGTCTCCTTAGTCAGGTTGTTTTCCACCGGAACTATTCCGGTTTGACTAACTCTTCGGATATTTCATAAAAAACTTTATATATATTTTTTCGAAATTGAAAAACTGAATTATTAATTTTGGTTATAATATGAAATAGATTTCATTTTTTTATATAAAAGATCCGAAATTCGACTTTGTCCTTGCGTAAGTTGCAAATTCCTCGGGACTAGAATTTTGATTGTGGCAATCTAATTTCACCGTTTCCGTTTCGTTCGAGTTTTGAGTCTGAGGATGATGAACGATGATTCAATGGCCTGTGCTTTCAATTCTGCTGTTATGCTGCGCAATCGTTTCACCGCAAGACGTGTTTGCGCAGGACACGCAGCCGCGTGATCTTCCCGAGGGCACCCGACTTGAAAAGCTGATGGACGGATTCGACGTTGTCTGGGGGCTTGAGCCCATGTCGGAAGACGAAGCTCTGGTCACACTCAAAAACGGAAAAATGTTCGCCGTTCGTTTCTCAACCAAGACACGGACACA
>RFOM01000176.1 GCA_009926615.1 Pseudomonadota bacterium | reverse complement strand
GGCCGGCGGGGGCCGCCGCGCCGAGCTCCGTCGTCGTCATCTCGAGCGGCGACGAGCGCGCCGAGGACCCCGCCGAGCAGCCCGCCGCGCGCTGGCGGCGCCGCGTGCGCCGGCGCTGAGGCCTGTACGCAACAGATAAAAGGCATTGTCATCGCGCGTAGACCGTGTTTATTAAAACGAAAGAGCGCGCGTCGGCGCGGCACGTTGCCGCGCGGCAAACACTCGTGCAAACAGGCGCGCGCTGCCAGACGAGCACGCCCTTGAAACCAATGTCCTCCTAGTCGCCGTTATACTAAGGGTCATCATCGCTCTCATCGCCCTCGAGATCATCTCCTAAGACGCCCTTATAGTAAGGGTCTTGATAATCAGGGCCCTTATCGCGCTCGAAATCATCTTCTAATGCAAGGTACTCCCCTCGCTGCTTCTGACATCCAGGCATGTAGTGATCGTAGCATACCTGCAAAAGGGTGTAGGCGAAGTCATTCCAGTTGCGAAGGTGTTGAATCTTGCCGTCGATCACCTTCTTCACCTCCCCGAACGTACGTTCGGAAGTCGTTCCCAAGATGCTACCCTTATTAATTTTGCGCTCGTCTACTGTAAATTTAACTTGCTCTTGCCACTCCCTGAACGCTGATGTGACGCACTCACACCACGTCGGCAAGGGCTTCCACTCTTGCCAACATGATGGGGAAACAAGCTTGAGACATTCTTTCTCAATCTTTGCGTTCAACTCTTTCATGTTCCGCACAAGCACCTCGTGGCTTGTGTCTGGCTTCACGAAGTATACTTCATATTCGCCATCTTCGCTTTGGCGGATTTTGTGCTTGATGCACTCGATGAAAACGCCCCATTTTGCACGCGGGTCAACATCTTCTTGGCTACAAACTTCCGCCATCAACCACTCAGCAAAAGCAGACAGATGTTCTGATACGTAGAAAGGATACACTTTCACAAAGACATCATCGACTTCGCATGGATATATATCTTGCTCGAGATCAACCTTAAACAACATCGAGAAGACGTTGTTCTTCCACGGGATCGGAGACTTTTGCACGATCTCTGCCAGCTTCTTACACGTGCCCGCAAGAAGCCGTCCGGCCTCCTCCAGCGTGAAGTGCGGCAGGATCAAGAGCAGCAGGTCCTGTATCACCAGCAGGTCCTGTATCACCAGCATGGGTTCCACGGCTAGGTCTGGAGGCACATAGATGCCGCCCACGCTCGCAGCGCGCCGTTTCACGTTCCGGGCCTTCGCGTCGGTCTGCGCCGCGGGCGCAACTGCCAGTCTTTTGTCCAATTGAACAGCCCTGTCCATCTTATTCTGAGAACCCGCCTCTTAAATAACTCAAACCTCGAATTCCACTCCACTCCATGAGTACTTCCATGCCCATCGATCCCAATTAAGCCTGTCTTGGAATCACAGGATACTAAATTTTGTTTCTGCAAGAACGAATAAAAGGCATCGTCATCAGCGCCAATTTCGTGTGTGCCCACCTCCATATTCCATTAACAGCGCCAGCCCCAAAAAAAACTTCTCTCTCGAGCCGCGCACGCGCCGCTCCCGCGAAAATGCCGCCGGCGCGCCGCTCGAAGCGCAAGGCCGCCGCGCCCGGGGAGGCCGTGAGCAAGCGCTCGCGCACGATGCACGAGCGCGCGAGTCTCGACAGCATCCGCGCGCTGCTCCGCGACTTCGAGGACAGCGCCCCGGAGCGCAGCAGCGTCTGGCTGTGCCTCGAGAGCGTGCTTGACTCAACGCCGTTCGGCTCGAGCCTCACGAAGCACGGCCACCCCGGCGGCACCAACAGCGTGTCCATCGTCACCCGCGCCTACGAGGAGCAGTTCCTCCGCGAGTGCCACCTCGACGAGGACACGCCGTGCATCATGGGCGAGTTCTGCGAGTGCCAGGCCACCGCCGGCTTCACCGGCGTCGCCTTCGTGCTCCCCACCGTCTCCACCGTAAACCCGCGCATGTGCGTGCTCTGCATCCGCAAGACCACGCAGATGCTGTTCTACCGCATCATCGCCAGCGGCCACAGCACCTCGCAGATGGTGCAGTTCTACGGGAACATCGCCGGCGTCCCCGGCGAGTACAACAAGCAGGCGATGCTCGTCGTGCCGCCAGGGGGGCCCGTGCACTGCATGCCCCTCCCC
>RFOM01000175.1 GCA_009926615.1 Pseudomonadota bacterium | reverse complement strand
GACAAGCTGCGTCTGCCAGGCGGGCTACAGCGGCCCCGCGGGCGGGCCGTGCGCGTCGTGTCCGCCCGGAACTTTCAAGAACGCGTCGGGCTCGGCCGCGTGCAGCGCGTGCGCCGCAGGCACGTTTCTTGAAGCCAGCGCGGCGACGTCGGCGAGCGCGTGCGTTCCGTGCCCTGAAGGCGCGAGCTCCGCTGGCGGCAGTGGCCAGCAAACAAGCTGCGTGTGCCAGGCGGGCCGGAGCGGCCCCGCGGGCGGGCCGTGCGCGTCGTGTCCGCACGGCACTTTCAAAAACGCGTCGGGCTCCGCCGCGTGCAGCGCGTGCGCCGCGGGGACGTACCTCGCGGCCACCGGCGCAACCGCCGCGAGCGCCTGCGCAGCGTGCGCAGCTGGCGCGTTCTCAGGCGCGGGCGCGGAGCGCTGTGAAGTGTGCGCCGAGGCCACCTTCGCGGGCGGCGGCGCCACCGCGTGCTCCGAGTGTCCCGCGAACTCGTCGGCGCCCGCAGGGAGCGTCGCGGTGTCTGACTGCACGTGTGTCGCGGGACACACGGGCGCTGCGGGCACCGCGTGCGCGCCGTGTGCGGCGGGGACCTTCAAGGCGGCCCCCGGGAGCGCCGCGTGCGCGCTGTGCTCTCCCGGCACGGCCTCCGGGGGCGTGGGCGCTCGCGCCTGCACGCTCTGTCCGCCCGACACGTTTGCTTACACTGCCGGCGCGCGCGCATGCACGCCCTGTCCCGCGAACACCGTCTCGCCCGCCGGCAGCGTCGCGCGCGAGGCCTGCATATGCGCGCGGGGCCGCCGCGGCCCCGACGGCGGGCCGTGCGTTGCGTGCGGCGCGGGCACGTTCAAGAACTTCAGCGGCGCGGCCGAGTGCGCCCCGTGCCCCGCCGGCGCGTTCGCGGGCCTCGGCGCGAGCGCGTGCACGCTCTGCCCGCCGGGGACGTTCTCGAGCCGCGAGCGCGCGCACACGCACGCGTGCATCGAGTGCGAGGTCGGCACGTACTCCGCGGCGGTCGGCGCGTCCGCCGCGAGCACGTGCGTCGAGTGCGGCGCGGGGAAGCTCTCGGAAACCACCGGCGCCGCCTCCGAGAGCGCGTGCTTCGAGATCGCGACATGCGAGCCCGGGCAGTTTTGGGACGCGGGCGCGCGCGCGTGCGTCGCATGTGTTGAAGGGCAGTTTCAAGAGGATGGACCGTTTGCGGTACGAATAAGATAACATGTTTGGGTGAATAAAATAAAGAAGAATGAATAGAATGTATTAAAAATATTTTGTCGCCGAGCCCAATTTTGGTGATTACTTTGTATATGAGACATGACATTTGCATGGTGAATGGGCTGTGGACGCGACACATAATGCCGTGGACAATTTTGGTACTCATGATCAGTCCAACTTCCTGTATAATTTGTCCTGCAGGTACATTCTCTGAAAATGTTACTAGTAATACGTGCATCAAGTGTGAAGCTGGTAAATTTAGTACAACTACAGGAGCTACAGCAGTAAGCACATGTGTGAACTGTTCAGCCAATACATACTCCGAGATAATAGGTGCTAGTTCGATTAATACGTGTAAAAATTGCCCCATAAATTCAATTTCTTCTACTGGATCTAGAACAATTAGTAATTGTACTTGCAATGCAGGGTTCACGGGACCGACTGACGGAAACTGTTCAGCTTGTGCATTGGGAAAGTACAAGTCAATTGCTGGCAGTGGTTCTTGCAATGATTGTGAGCCAAATTCTAATACCACAAGTTTAAATTCCAAATTTAAAGGAAATTGTATTTGCAACGTAGACTATTCAGGATATGATGGTGAAATCTGTACACGTTGCGACGTTGGGAAGAATAAGAATGTGAGAAATAGCTCAGAAATAAATTTGGCACGGACATGTACAGGGCCTTCAACTTGTGCACTTTGTTGTCCTACAACAATTATTGATACTTTAAACCCATATTTTTCATATTATGTTAATGATGGCTTGCCAAACACTGGGTGTCATAGTTCGTCTTCAAAAGATGCATGGCTTTATTTTGATCTTCAAAAGAAAGTTTCTGTCAAGAAATTTGTTGTTTTGAAAGACTTAGTAACTTCGAAATACGTGTAGGAAATTCTCCTAATTTTCAACAAAACGAAGCGTGTCTTTCAAATCAAAGTCAATTTG
>RFOM01000174.1 GCA_009926615.1 Pseudomonadota bacterium | reverse complement strand
CGGCGCTGACTGCGCGCTCCTGCGCAGGTGGATGCAGGCCGTGAAGACGGACGACCCCAAGGTCAAGGACGACTTCCGGACGGGGATGACCAAGCTGGTGACGGACGGCGACGACACGAACGGCGTGTGGCGGATGATGGTCGCGGCCTCGGCGCTCCACGAACAGCAGGAGCACAACCTCGACATGCTGCGCAAGGAGAACGACACGCTGAAGACTCGCATCGATGGGCACTACGCGAGGTCGAGCGCGCGCCTGCAGGAGGACGTGCTCGGCAAGCGCAAGGCGGACACGGAGCTCGACCGCTTCGACGTCGCTGCCGACGGCGGGAAGGACATGTGGAGTGAGTTCGCGAAGAGCATGGGCGACTACTGAGCCTCGCGGGGCCAGAGGACGGCGCTCGCTGTAGGGATTTTTGGTGTTTAATAAATTTCTGCTGTATACAGATTTTGGGAGCATCGCAATGTCTAAAACGTAGTATTTAGCATAACCGTGGAATCATGCAGTATGACCGTAAACTTTTAGTCGGGCAGGCTGTGAGTCCGTACGGAGACGGGAGTGCTGTAGATGCCAGTGTTGTTTATGTCGCACAGCCTGCAAGAAACAACGCGCATGGAAATGCCTCCAGGATTACAGATGGCTTCCTGTCTCCAAATCCCCTCGAAACTAATCGAGTAATAGTGGTCAATTCCCCGAAGGATCACATGCAAAATGGGTGCATGATTATCAGCCTCGTGTGCTTGTTCTTCTTGATTTTGAGTTTAATAATTTCCATTATGTAGAGTGCGCGGCGGGTGCACAATTTACTCGCGCGTCGCGCTTCGGGCATTTACGTCGGGCTTTCCATGGAAACTTCGCTTGTGGTGGGGGTGCTGGCGTTCATGACCGCTCTGGTTTTCTGCCGCAGCCTGCTCGAGTGCGCGCACAACGCGGCGAAGTTGGCAGGCGCCGGCGCGAGTGCGTGCGCGGAGTGCGCGGAGTGCGGGCTGCACTACGGGGAGCGGGAGCGCTGGCGCCACGCGCTGCTGGCGCTGCTGGTGCTGTGGGGGGTGGGGAAGCCGTGCGCGCTGCTGCTGGCGCCTCTGGCGCGCGAATGGGCGGCGGGGGCGGCGCCGCTGTGGTCCGTGTATTTCGTGGACGTTGCGCTGAACCTGTCAGCGGTGGCGCGCGCAAACAGCACGCTGGCGGGCGGGCCGGCAGCCGCAACGGTGACGCTGCGGCGCACGGAGGGGCTGGTGCTCGTGATGCCGTTTGCGCTGCTGTCGGCGAGCTCGACGTGGACGTGGGCCACGCTGAAGGGCGAGGGCTTCTTCGACGCGGACCAGGTGTGGGACGCGGAGCTCTTTGTGCACCGGGGCATGCAGCTGTACGAGGTGGTCTACGCGCTCGAGGTGTGCGCGCTGCTCTTCGCGCTGTTGTGCATCGCCGGGGAGCCGGTGGGCCTCGGCGACGCAACGCTGGTGGGCGCGACGCTGACGCTCGCGCTCTTCTACTTCTTCGCGGGGAGCCGCGCGCGGGGGCAGGGGGTTGCGGACAGCATCTTCGGGCTGACGCTGGTGGCGCTGGTGGTAAGCGTGGCGGTGGCGTTTGTGGCCGAACACACGCGGGGCTGCTGGGTGCAGCAAAGCGGGGCCGCGGCGCTCGCGCTGGCGCTGCTCGCGCTGACGCTGGCGCACGCGTCGGGGCCGGAGGAGCGGGCGGCCGGGGAAGTGATCCTGCTGCGCACGCTGATTTCGAGCGCGGCCGGGGTGTACCTCACGGCGCTGGCGGCGGTGGACCGCGACGCGCAGTGCGGGGGCGGGCTTTGGTAGGGCGCTTTACTGAGCTGCGAACGCGGCGCGCTACGGCTGCGGGACGCGGTTGCGCTCGCGCACGACGGCGACGGCGTGCTCGACGACCCCGGCGCGCAGCGCGTTGAGCGCGAAGTCGACGACGGCGGCGTCGAGGCTCGCGGCGTCGGCGTCGCAGAGCCAGGTGGTCTCGCGGCAGCGCTCGCAGTAGGCGGAGGCCGAGTGCAGCTGCCTCGCGGCTGCGTCGCCCGCGAGCTGCGCCATGATGCCGTCGCGCCCGGCGAAGGCGGTGCGGCCGAACACGAGCACGGCGGCGGCGCTAGGGGCGGCGCCAGGGGCGGCGCCAGGGGCGGCGCCAGGGGCGGCGCCAGG
>RFOM01000173.1 GCA_009926615.1 Pseudomonadota bacterium | reverse complement strand
GAAAATCTCGAATGCCCCGTTCATGACAGTCGCCATGCCCCCCACAAGCACCGTGGCTACAGTGTCTCCGGAGAGCGGCGATGCGAAGGCCTGTCCGAGCGCGACTCCTTGGCATCGAAACTCGGGCATGTTATTACCTATCGTCTGTAGTTGTTTGGTATCGGCGTCTGGTTTGTCCTTGATAAATTCTTCTCTATGTTCCTTCTTTGTAGCGTTTACAAAATCTGTTACAGAGTAACATTTATAAATTTCCTTCAAAAATGTTTTTGTGGTTTCATTGAGGTCTCCGATGGTGGTGACGACGAGGGGGTATGCAGCCTGACCAGAGGGTCCGTTCATTTTCTTCGTGGTAGTCATGACCAGTTCATCTTTCTGCATCGCAAACTTGAACTTACTCTGGTGTATAAGTTCTTCGGCGTTCTCATATGGGTTTGAGAGTGTAAGCTTGAAGAACTTGAGGTCGATTCTACAAGGCATAGTATGCTTTGCTGCGGAATCGACTCTCGATGATGTCATTGTAGCCAGGGACGCTGCAGCCATTTACATTCTTTGCGTTATATATTTATTCCGATCATTTTGTGGCTTTCAGATTTCTGGATGGTCTTACAAAATTTAGTGACGATGAGGGCGTTGCGGTAGTGGGTAGAATCCTGGAGCAGGTTTTGTATGACGTTGTGCAAAGGTTGGATGCGGATGTGCCTGCGGAAGAATGGTTTTTCGCGCACGTGCATGTGAAGCTGAAAGACGCTGGGCATGTAATGAAAGTAGAGGTGGAAGGTCTCCTTGTTCTGCTCGTGCAGCCACGACAACACCTGGTCCCTGATTGTTTCGAGCAGGGGCACGTGGGCCCGTGTGAGGTCGCGTATCGTTTTGAGCGCTGTGTCCTTGAAGATGACGAGGTATCGCACATCTGTGCCGCTGTCAACAGTGGGGTCAACACACGGGCAGTGAGCAGAAACAAGGGCACGCGGGCGCACGCGGCGGCGGGCATGGGAGCAACCTGTGCTTGTCGAGGCAGAGACACCACTCTGGATGGTCGATGAAGACACTCTCATCGGTGTCGTCTAGCTCGTTCCTGATGATCTTGTAAATCCACTGGTTGCGCGGGAGGCGACACTCGCTCTCTATAAACGCCTGCATTTGCGAGTTGTAGTACTCGCAGGGGGCAGACACCACATATTCCATGGCATGGCGGTATTAAATACAGGGAGCATGTTTTTGGAATTTATGTGTGTCGCCGGAGACAGAACTACACGACGACCTGGGGAATGAGGTCGAACTCGAGCTCGAAGCGGAGATGGAAAGTGCGCTGCTTGTGGAGTATGACGTGGAGGGCGCTGTTGAAGTCGCGCTGCGAGCCAGAGGAGGACTGTGCCGCAGAGAGATGTTGGTCCTCTGTGGCGTCGGCGGAGCTTATCACCGACTCTGAAACGCACTTGTGGAGCGCGTCTTCGGCCCGGAGTTGGTCCCACTGGCCGTCGAGGCGCGATATCTGGACAGTGATGTTGCTGAGGTCGCAGGTGCCGACCTTGCTGAGCACCTGGTTCTTGATCTTGGCACAGCAGGTGCTGAGGACCTGCTTGGTGACCTTAAGCTGCGGCGCGGGCGTCAGCGGGCGCGGGTCAGTGGTGAGCACACGTATTTCCTCTTGTTCGTGTGTTTCACGGAGAGTGAATTAGAAGTGTTTGGAGCCCAGAACGATGGTCCAAGGCACAAGTTGCAGGGCGCGGGCGCGGGCGCGGGCGGCGCTTACCCACTGGTCGTCGATGAGCGGCTGGCTGTCGATGTCGGCGTTGAGCACGTCCTTGTTCGCGCGGAGCAGGTCGATCACGGGGTGGTTTTTGGACACGAACACGAAACTTTCTCCCTGGACATTGAGCACGCCCTGGGTCTCGAGGTTGGCGGCATTGTACTCGGGATACTGTGCGCGCCAGGCCATGCTCTCGGCGGTCGTGGTGTCGTTTTCGTAAATGGTCATCGGCACGCAGTTTTTGGCGTCGGGGAGCGCCGTGAACGCGTACGACGCGCCGGTGCTGGTGACCTCCTGGTTGGGGACGCAGGAGATCTGGACGCCGATGGCGAAGGGAAAGGTGCTCGCGTACTCGATGACTCGGGCAGACTTGAGGACGGCCTGCCCGAGGATCGCGATCGCCGACTGCGAGTCGCAGCCCTGCATGTACATGCCGAGGATCTCCTGCATCTTGCCTGCAGGGCGACGCGCCGCGCGCAGCAGTCACGGGCGGGCGCGGG
>RFOM01000172.1 GCA_009926615.1 Pseudomonadota bacterium | reverse complement strand
CCTGCTCCTCGCCGAGAAGCAGGAGGCCGGCGCCGCGCTCTCCGCCAAGCTCGAGCGCCTCGACGCCGTGCTCTTCTGCTCGCTTCTCCCGCTCCCGCTGCAGCCCGTCTTCCTCGCGCTCGTCGAGCCCGCGCACCTCCCCGGGCGCGGCCACGTCCTCGACATCGGCCACATCGTGCGCCGCATACTCTTGCGCAGCTCCTCTGCGGAGATCCTTTTCCGCATGTACAGCCACAGCATGCCCTTCGTCAAGCACAACCGCCTCCAGTTCCCGCCATTCGAGCTCGTCGCGCTCCAGGACATGCACCACATGCTCGCCGCCATCCAGAACCTCACCCTCGGCAGCGCCCACGGCGTCGCCAAGATGCCCGTGTGGACGACCCGCCGCCAGCTCATGGCCTTCTTCCACGCGCTGCTCACGCGCGGTTCCGCCATGGATCTCTACATCTTCCTGTCGTCGCACCTGTACCTCCTCCGCCTCGCGCTCATCGAGTACTTCATCGTCTTCACCAACCGCTACATGCCCCTCGAGGTCAGCCTCATGCGCTGGTTCATCGACGCCTCCTACGACCACGCGCGCGTGTCCCGCCTCGTGCGCTACATTGTCGACAACTTCCGCATCTGCGCGCTCCAGGAGGACCTCGACTTCGCGCGCCTCGAGGCCAAGGCCCAGACCGCCATCGAGCGCTGCAACCGCACCTGCCGCAGCATGCAGAACTTCCAGCACGTCCGCGAGGGTAAGCGCAACCCCGGGGCCCACGAGCCGGCGTTCGCCCACGCCATGCGCGCGCCCCGCATCGCCGGCCTGCACGGCCTCGGCCTCCTCGCCGCCACCCGCACCCACTCCCTGCTCGAGCTCGCCGCCTTCCACGACGTCCAGGCCCGCGTCGTCCGCTTCCCGCTGCCGATCGAGCTCCAGAAGCAGCAGTACGACCTCGTCCGCAACAGCAACCTCCAGGGCCTCAAATACCGCTCCCTGCTCTACGTCTGCCTCCGCTGCCACGAGCAGCACCTCTCCGCCGTCGGCAACATGCGCCTCATCCACGGCCAGCCCCCGCTCTGCGTCAGCTGTCTCTCCAACTCCTTCACCGTCTGCGTCCAGACCCTCGGCTGCATCGTGCGTGTCCGCAGCACTTCGTACTACTTCTGCCGCTTCTGCGCCAGTGTCCACGTGTGGGACGGCTCCGCCGTCGCGTTCTACCAGTGCGCCCACAGCAGCGAGCGCCTCGCGCGCCCGCTCCCCGCCCAGGGCTGCGTCGTCTGCCACCGCGTCCAGGGCTGCTTGCCCGTCGCCGTCTTCGACGCGCGCCTCGGCGTCCGCACCCAGGCGTCGCTCTGCGCGCGCCACATGCCCCACGCCCCACAGCTCGCGTACGTGCACGACATCACGGCGCTACGCGAGCTGTTGCGCAGCAGAGTGTGATGCAGAGCCGGGCGTCGTGTGCACCGCGTCCGGGAAATAAAGTCGAGCCCCACCGTTGCAAGCACAGACCTCAAGCCGAATCCCGAGCGCGAGCACGCGAGCACGCGCGCGCCTCACGAGCACTCCGTGCATGCCACGCACTCCAGCACCGTGTCGTTCTTGACGTAGAACCCGCTCTCACACCGATCTCCGCACGCCGACGCCTGCGTGTCCTCCATGTTCTCCCCGGTGCACTCTGTGTACTTCGCCGTCATCCGGTAAGCGTCACTGTCACAAAACTCGCACAGCTTGCAGCACTCCAGGTTGTACGCCTCGTATCCGAAACTCATGTCCTCGTGGTGCAGCTTGAAAGCGCTTTCGGGCTCGAATTGGCAACCCGTGACGCTTGTGTCGAAAAAGTGCCCGTCGGGGCAGTACGGTCCGAGGTTGTGGAACGGCTTGAACCGCACGTCCACCTCGGGATTTTCGTACGCCGGCCTGCCGAGCGCCGCGCTCCGGTCCAGCGTCGCAACTTCCGCAAACAGCGTCTGCATGCGCCACCACGCAAAGTTCTGCTTGAACCCGCATCCGAGCACCGCGTACATTTTGCCCTGCCGCCCTACCCACGTCGGGCAGTTCTTGCACACGTAGTTCGAGAGCACCCGCCCGCGCCGGGTCAGCGCCAGCGGCGTGCAACCACGAAGCCCCTCGCTGTGCCAGAGGAACATGTCGCCAACACAAGACGTCGTGCAGTCATTGCAGAACCCCGCAGGGTCCGCGTTCTCCGCGTACTTGTTGCACGCCGGGTTGTACTTCCCGTCCCCGCAGATCGTGCACTCCACGCAGTG
>RFOM01000171.1 GCA_009926615.1 Pseudomonadota bacterium | reverse complement strand
TCGAGGCGGAGAACGCGTGCCGGGTGGTGGGCTTCGGGAAGGTGCTGCCGATGCAGGTGGCGCTGTCGTGCGCGGGGACGTGCGCGGAGACGGCGGAGGCGCCTGTGCTGGTGCTGGTGCGGAAGGCGGCGTTTGCGAGCGGGCTGGTGGCCGGGGCGGCGCTCTCGGCGGGCGAGGTTGCGCTGGGCACGGCGTCAAGCGACGCGGTGGAGCAGAGCCAGCGGCGCGCGCTGCGGCGGCTGCAGAACCTGACGGCGGCTGACGGACACGCGAGCGTGGACGGGGGCCTGCTGGAGCGGGCGCTGAGCGGGGTCTCGGAGGAGGACCGCGCGCTGACGCCGTGGCAGGCGCACGCGGTGGACGCGTACAGCAAGTGCGCGGTGCTGGTGGCGACGAACAGGAGCGTGCTGTGTGTGGGCACGGAGGGCATGGAGAGCCTGTGGAGCGCGGCGGGCGCGGGCGCGGGCGCGGGCGCGGCGGGCGAGCGGGCGCTGGGGGTCGGCTTCGCGGAGCTCGGCGGCGCGGGGGTGGCGCTGGCGCTGCTGCAGACGGACGCGCGGGAGGCGTTCACGGCCGGGCTGTGGGCGCTGGGGGCGCCGGGCGCGGCGGCGCGGCGGGTGCGCTACGACAGCAGCGCGGTGCGCTGGGTGAGCTTCGCGGTGCTGGGCGCGCAGGTGACGGCGCTGGAGCTCGCGGCGGGCGGGCGCATGACGCTGCGCTCGTATGTGCTGGAGCAGGGGGCGCCGGAGCTGGAGCTGCTGGAGGCGCGCGGGCGCGACTGGGCGCTCTTCGGGGAGCGGACCTTCGCGGCGACGCTGGGTTTGGCGGACGCGGCGGGCGCGGCGGACGCGGCGCGCACGAACGCGGAGGAGGCGTGGCTGCGCTTCAGCCGCGTGGCGACGACGCGGCGCAGCCGGGCGGCTGTGGCGGCGGCGGTGGGCGCCGTGCGGACGGCGGTGGACGCGCTGGAGCTGGAGGTGCTTGTGTGCGCGGCGCCGCGCGCGGCGCGGTCCGAGGACGCGGCGGCGGGCGCGGCGCGGTCCGAGGACGCGGCGGCGGGCGCGGCGCGGTCCGAGGACGCGGCGGCGGGCGCGGCGCTCTGCGCGAGCGCGGCGCTCCCGCGCGCGCTCGGGCTGCAGCCAGGCTTCGTGTCGCTGGCGTACCTGCGCGGGGCCGCTTTCGGGGCGGCGGGCGGCGAGGAGCTGTGGGTGGTCGGCGTGCTCGGGGCGGTCTTCGAGATGCGCTTCGAGGCTGGCGCGGCGCCGCGCGCGGAGCTGCGCCCCGCCGGCAGCTCCGCGCTCACGGAGCGGAGCTTCGTGCCGGCCGAGGCCGCGCTCTCGGTGCAGCGGGCGCTGGCGGGGCAAGCGGCGGGCGCAGAGCCCGCGCCGGCCCCCGGGCGCGGCGCCGTGTTCTACTCGTTCGACCGGCGCTCGCTGGAGTACCGGCGGCTGCTGGCATTCCTGCCCGGCTTCGCGCGCGTGACGCCGGCGATGCTGGCGACCGGCGAGCCGCAGCTGCACCGGGGTTACCTGGTGCTGGCGGCGCTCCTGCGGCCGCTGAGGACGGCGGGCGACCGCGCGCTGCTGGAGGCTGTGCGCCTCGTGGTGGAGGTGGCCCCCTTCCGCACGATCGGGCGCGGGGAGGCGCCGCTGGGCATCGACGCGCTCGGCGACGGGAGGCCGCGCGTGTTCGAGTACGGCTACGCGCTCGCGGACTTCCTGGGGACGTGGCGGCGCGACGGCGGCGAGGACGGCGGCGCGACACTGACGGCGCTAGGGCTGCCGGCGACGGCGGGCGGGGCGACGAGCTGCGCGCTGGGATTCCGGGAGACGGTGGTGGACGAGCAGTTCTTCGCGAACGGCGCTGGAGCACAGACGCCAGAGGCCGCGGCGTTGCTGGTGGGCGTGGCCGCGGCCGCGGAGCCGTGGCTGCTCGTGCTGCGCGTGGGGTGCGCCGAGTGGCACGCGGCGGACCGGCGGGGCGCGGCCGTGGGAGAGTGCGTGGTGCAGTCGACGCAGCCGCTCACGCACGCGCTGCAGGGGGTGGCGCTGCGGCACGACGCGTGCGCGGGGGGCAGCGCGCGCGCGGTGCTCTCGTTCTCGCCTGGGAACCTATGGGTGCTGTTCTCTCTGGGGCCCGACGGGGCGCTGGTGACGGCGTCGAGCGCGACGCCGAACTGCGTGGCGCTCGCGCACGGCTCGGCGTTGGAGCTCGCGCGGCGGGGGGTGGCCGCGCAGGACGAGGTGCTGC
>RFOM01000018.1 GCA_009926615.1 Pseudomonadota bacterium | reverse complement strand
AGGAGTTCTAACGTCAATCAGCTCGGCGCGGTGTGCCGCAACATCCGAGAGGATTTTCGGTATGCTTTCTTTTGCACGCAATTCCGGTGCAACAAGAATGTCTTCTGCTTCTGTCACTTCTGCAGAAATTTCGCGGGCAAGTTCCTGCAGCGCCAGAACGACGTTCTGCACTGCCGGAGAATTGAGTGAATAGATGCGCTGCAATCCTTGCTTTTTGACCTGCACAAGCTGTGCAGCCTTGAGTTTGGCAAGGTGCTGGGACACGTTTGCCATCGACTGACCGGTGGATACACTGAGTTCTTCAACTGTGCGCGGGGCCTGCACAAGCTGATTGAGAACAACGAGCCTCACCGGCGCAGAAAGCATAAGAGCCACGTTTGCCAAATAAGAATTGAGGAGTTCCCGCGACTCCTCAATTTTTTCTTTCTTTCGGCTGATTTTGTCCGGCACACGGGCCACGCGTTCAGTCTCCTGCAGCTTTCTTGTAATCGTCGTGCTTGTCGAGTCCGAATTTTTCGCACTTCATGATCAAACCTGCACGGCTTATACCAAGAATCTTTGCTGCCCGCGACTTGTTCCAGTTTTCGCGGATAAGGCAATCGTAAATCATTTTGCGCTCAAGCTCCTCGATGGAGTCCTTGAGCTTTCCGTCGACACGCAGGCCGGGGAATTTTTCTTCCTTCTTGGCTTTAACTCTTTCCGAGAGCAATTCACTTGAGATTTCAGCGTCCGAACCCGCGAGAACACAAAGCCGTTCGACTTCGTTCTGCAACTCGCGAACGTTGCCCGGCCAGTCGTGCATTTCGAGCTTTTCGAGGCATTCGCGCGCCATTTTTTTGCGCGGTGCGTTGGTTGCGCCGGCGTAGTCTTCAAGGAACTTGCTGACGAGCAGGGGAATGTCTTCTTTGCGCTCGCGCAGCGGCGGCACCTTCACGGGAATCACATTCAGCCGGTAATAAAGGTCTTCGCGGAACGTGCCGTCTTTGACCATTTGTTCAAGGTTTTTGTTGGTTGCCGCGAGAATTCTGACATCAACTTTCTTTTGTTCGGTGCCGCCGACCGGAATGAACGTGCCTTCCTGAAGAACCCGCAGGAGTTTGACCTGCATGGCCGGTGAGGTGTCGCCGATTTCGTCGAGGAACAATGTTCCGCGGTCGGCCAGTTCGAAAAGTCCTTTTTTGTCTTTGATTGCGCTGGTGAATGCGCCCTTAACGTGACCGAAGAGTTCCGATTCGAGCAGGTTGTCATTCAGCGCGCCGCAGTTTTGGACAACAAAATTCTGCTTTTTACGTTTTGAGTTGAAGTGAATCGCACGTGCGATACCCTCTTTTCCTGTACCGTTTTCGCCCGTGACAAGAATGGTCGCATCGGATTCGCAAACTTTGGTCAGCAGTTTGAACAGTTTCACCATCGGTGCCGAGCGGCCGACCATTTTGCCGAAATCCCACTTTTCAGAGAGCTCCTGTGAGAGAGCTTCAAGCCGCTCGCCCGATTCGCTGAGCGTTTTTCTCAGGGTCAGCACTTCTTCAATAACAACGTCGACAAGTTCTGTGAGGTACTCGATTTCTTTTTTGCTCAAAATCGGCAGAGAATCGATGTATTCTTCAAGTCCTGCCGCGTTGTTGGGAAACTTGCTCTTCAAATAGCCGCGCAGTTGCTGTTTTTGTTCTGTTGCTGTTTCCTGCATAAGAAAGCCGTCCGCAAACAGACATCCCATGTACTTGCCTTCGATACGGAGCGGCAGTGTAAGAGTGCTGAATCCGGCGTGGCAGGTTCCGGCGCGCGCTCCGGACGACTCGCTGTTGGCAAACGTCGTTGTGCGGGCTGTGCCCATGCAGTCTTTGAAGCCTTCGTTGTTCTGGGTGATGAACGCACAGACTTTGTTGGCGGGATTGAAAAAGCGGCCCTGCGGGACGCCTCGCAAGAATCCTCGGGCATCCGTAAAGTTGAGCTGAACTTTCCACCAGTTACCGACAATCTGCCGCAACCTTCGAACCACATGCAGACGTTCGAATTCTTCGTAGTTCATGCCGTTGACACTTTCAGCCATGCTGACTCCCCTTTTTAGACGTACTGTCTAACTTTTCGGCAATGTGTCGTGAAACTTGAGGGGGTGTCTGACAGTCGGACAGAGGTGGGCAAAAATTCGGCAAAATAATCGACAGCTGAACAAAAGGTTACACTTGACGGGCTGATCGCGACGGATCAATACTGACCTTGCCTCAGGTGAGCTTGGTTAATATGCCGGTGAACCTACAAAGTAAGACACGGGAGCCAAAACTGCCTCGGTGTGCAAGCCCTCCGACTTCGTGCGATAGAGGGAAGCCTGAAGAGTCAGACAGCGGCACCCACTTTAAAAAAGTGGGTTTCTCTGTGCTCTTTTTCCTCTCATCTGGGGTTTCTTTTTTTTTCCGCTTTCAAAGCCTGAAATTCCGAAAAAGCCTGCGTCCCTCATCGGGCAGCGTCTCAACAAATCTCAAAACGAAATCGAAAAACCCGCACTGACGGCGTTGCTTTTGTGGTTGTAGCTGACGTCCGACCGGTTGGCGTCATCAATTTTGTAGCTGTAGGAAGTGACTTTTTCGTCGACAGCCTCGTTGACCTGCACAGCAACGGCATGCTGTTTCCAAGGAATTTTATATCCCCAGACCAAAGAATCGGAATTGGCTTTGCGGAGGTCGGGAACCTCTGCAAAAAACAGGTCCTGAGATTCACTTGCCCGCAATGCGAACTGATTTTTTCCGTCTGCCAGCCTGCGCTCTGCGCGCATGTTCATTTTTGTGAACGGAAGGTCGGAAAGTCCTGCAAGCCGTGAAACGTACCTGAGTGAAGAAACGGTGTCGCTCGCCGTATTGCCCTGTGAAGCCTGAGTTGCAGGAACAAGCGGTTCTTCAACGGCTGCAGCCGTTCCGGCATCTTCGTAAGTTTCACGCAGAATTCTGCGGGCACGTTTGGGTTTTTCATTGTACCAGACGCCGCCCTTTTTCAGACTTCCCTCGGGAAACCCACCAAGACTTGCAACAAGTGCGCGATTTTTTCGTCGGCTGTCAGGCGTCGTATCAAGAACTTCAACCACGTAGCGCGGTCTGGGTGTTTCCTTCACCGACTCAGTTTTGCTGTTTTTGGAAAAGAACTGTCCAAGGCCGAAATTGAAAGAAATGCGACCCTGCATAATGTCGGAGAGTGTCTTGTTCTTTTTTGCGAGGTCGTTGATCGAGCGCTGAAGCAACCGTTCACGCGCGCCGGACCTGATTGACGTCCATTGAATTCCGCCGCCGAGCGGCGACACGGCAACACCTTGCGAATCGGGATTGCTGCTGAAGCGCTCGTCGAAGGAAATCGCCTGCCTGCTTCTGAATTCGTTCATGCAGCTCGCAGCGAAATTGCTGTAATTTTTTTCAAAGAAAGAGGGAATCCGGCTGGACGTTTCGCAGGATCCGAAGCCGCCTGCACCATACAAATTATTTAAATCGTCCCTGTTGAATGCACGTCCGAGCACGTCCGTTATGGCGGGCGTGCGCTGAGATTCGGGAATTTGCGGAGGCGGATTCATGAACAGCGAGGCGCGGGGAATGGGACTTTCGGCTGGTGAAGGAACCTCACTCTGGCGCTCTTTTTTGATTGCGACATGATCGACGGGCGCCGCAAAAGCTGCCGGCGCTGCGGCCAGCGCCAAAACGCCGGTGGTGATGCACAGCGGCAAATTTGAGTATTTTTCAGATGCGCTCGTCATTGATTCTCCTCCCGCAGAAGGGCTTTCAGCAAGCTTCGGGCCAGTTCATCCGGCAAACTCCGCGTCGCGGATGCCGCGCAAAAAGCGCAGGCAGGCCAACCTTTTGTTGAAAAAGCGCATCAGGTCAACAGAAAAGTGGCTGAATAGACTTGGCAAATATTTAGACAGTGACTAGTTTTTGGACTATCCGTCCGGACTTCATCCGGCGAAAGGGAGACAACATGAGTCTTTACGAAAAACACATATTTGTCTGCGAAAATCAGCGTCCCGAAGGTGATCCGCGAGGCTGTTGTTTTTCCAAGGGTGCTCAGGGTTTGACCGCAGAGCTGAAAAAACTCGCTGCCGACGCGGGCCTTGGTAAAAAAGTGCGCATCAACAAGGCGGGATGCCTCGGTCAATGTGCTTTCGGAACAGCTGTGGTCGTTTATCCGGATGCCGTGTGGCACAGAAACGTTCCTGCCGACGGGGCTCAGGCCATTTTTGAGCAGCATCTTGCGCCAATGGGAAACAAGTAACGCATGAATTCAATTCCGCAGCACGGCAACATGCTTCGTTCGCCGGCATCAACCGAAAGTTCGCCGCTTTTTCGGCGCTACACCCAACTGACAATGCCGGCAGGAGCGCTGGATGCATTGTTGCTCCCTGCGTTGAAGATAAATGCGCAGCGGGTTGACGGCGATTCGTCACCGTTGAGTGTTGGTTTTTTACTTTTTGCAGGAGACCACGCGGTTGCAAGACAACACGGAGTCAGCGCTTACCCTGCAGAGGTGACACCGCAGATGGTGGCCAACATCGCTTCGGGCGGTGCGGCAATCAGCCAGCTCACAGCCCGCCGCGGTTCGCCGCTGATTGTCTGTGATGTTGGCGTTGCGCGCGGATTTGAAGAAATAATGGCCGTGCGTTCTGCGGATAATATTCAGCTGGTTCGGGCAAATCTCGACAAGGCTTTTCCGGACGGAGAATTTGCATCCGGTGCGCGGGATATTTCACGCATGAGTGCGCTGACTGAAGATGCCTACGGACATTGCTGGAAAGCGGGTGCTGATTGCGTTGACCTGCTTCTTGCCAAACATTCCTGCGATGTGATTGCACTTGGAGAAATGGGGATCGGCAATACGACTCCTGCATCTGCACTTGCAGCGGTGATGACGGGGCACTCGGTTGAGGTGTGTGCCGGTCGCGGAACGGGTGTTGACGACTTGGGATTAGGCCGCAAAAGAAAGATTATTGCAGAGGCTGTCAGCCGCGCCCTGCCTGTGTTGGACAAGCTGCCCAAATTCAGTTTGCAATGGTCTCATGCTTTGATGCAGGAGCTCGGCGGAGCCGAACTCTGTGCGCTGGCCGGAGCTGCGTGGCGTGCTGCCGAACGCGGGAAACCCGTTTTGCTTGACGGATTGATTGTGACCTCTGCTGTTGCTCCGTTCGCCTATGCCGACAAAACTTTTGCACAGTGGATGATGGCCAGTCACGAGAGCGCCGAACCGGCGCATTCCGTGTTGCTCAACGACCTGCGGCTGCAGCCGCTGCTCAGGCTGGGATTGCGGCTGGGTGAAGGCAGCGGTGCTGCTTTGGCAGCGGGTCTGCTGCAGGATGCCGATGCGCTGTTGCGGTCGATGGCAACGTTTGAAGCAGCCGGCGTTTCTTCAATTTGAGTCTTGAATGAGACTGAGAATGGCCTTCATCTGAAGGGGTTTGGAAAATACGTATTTCATTCCTTCGGCACGGGCAGCTTTTACTTCCGGCGAATCCTGAGCATAGCCGGTGATGGCAATGAATTTAGAACTCATTCTTTTGGCGAGAATGATTTTGTGAAGATCGCCGCCTTTGAGTGTCTCACTTAAATTCAGGTCGCACAAAATCGCCGAATAGGTTGACGTATTGATAAACTCGATGGCTTCTGTGCCGTTTGCAGCAAGGTCCACCGCAAAACCTGATTTGGTGAATTTCATTGCCAGCAGGCTTCTGAGTTCAACTTCGTCGTCAACAATCAGCAGCCTCTGATTTTCGGATCCTGAGTTTTCTGCTGCGTTCATGGAAATACCCGTGTGCCGAGAGTCCAGTTGATTGGCTGATGTTTTGCAATTCGTGTCTGAATGTCTTTGATGTTGTCGAGCGCCAGTTTCGAGCCGATTTGATATTGGAACATGTGAGCAGCAGCAACTCCGGCGGCAATTCCAGAGTGCCATTCAATGGGATGAAGCCGCGTTGCAGCATTGGCATGGAACGACTGAGCCATGGTTTTGCCGGCGACCAGCATATTGTCAAAGCTTTTGTTGGTGAGCGCTCTGAAGGGAATGAAGAACGGCAATGTATTGCTGCGGTTCATGTAGGCAGGCAGCTTGCATGTGAGCAGCCCGTGAAAGTCGGCAACATAGGAACCGATGCCCACTCTGTCGGGGAATTGCTCGCCCGTCACGTCTTTTGGATTTGATGCCGTCAGATCATCAAAAGTCAGAACGAAATCATTTATTCCTATACTTCTGCGTGTGTCCCGCAGATAAGGCATTTTGCTCAGGCTGGTTCCTGTTCCGAAAACGTTCCACGCGCGCGCAATGCGGCCGGAGAATTCCGCAGGAGCTTTGGATTTGAAATAGTAATACCAGCCGATTGCGTGACGTTCCGCTTCACGCAGTGTCTTGATGCTCACGCCGCCGGCCCAGTCCGTCTTCTGGTTGAGCGTTTCCTGTTTGCTCAGAAACAGGTAGCCGTGCGGATAGTCGTTGCCGGGGTTCCAGTTCTGCATCGAAATGTCACCGGCGGTCGGCCCTGTGCCGGCGAGTCCTTTCAGCCGGCGGTAATTCCAAATTTCAGACCATGTAAACAGTCGTGAAGTTGTCCGGAAATTATAGAATTCAGGATGTGCCACCGGAAAGGGGTTGGGACCTTCCGGCACGGGCTGTGAGTTGAGTACGGCAGCCAGCGGATAAACCGTCGCCTGACCGCATGTATCGTTACTTTTAAGACTGCCGTCCGCATCTTCAGTGCCCTGCAGCCATGAAGAACCCGAAAGTACAAGAAGGTCTCCGAATTCAGTGGCATCGATGAAGATTGGCATTTGTCCGTTACGTCCCGTGAACGTCAGTATGTTTTTTGTAAAATTCGGACTGTTGGCCGTTGAGTACCAGTCGGCAATATCTTCAGAAAAATACCGCTCGTAACCGGTTCCGCCCACGGCAGTGCGCTGGACGGCTTTCAGCGCAACGATTTGCCGATCCTTGGTCTCGGCCGACTTGATCACGGTATTCAAAAAAACCTTCAGGAAAGGTTCGGCGGCAATTGCAGGCTTAATCTGTTTTTCGACAAACGGGGATGGCTCGTAACATTTGTCCGAGACCCAGCAGGCACCCGGATTGCCGTTCAGTGCCTGCATCCACTTGTAGAACGTTGTTTCCAGATTCTCCGGTCGCTGGCTTTCTTTGCCGATTTGAAGTCCGTTGGCCGAAATATGAGAAAAATCGATCGCACTCACACCCGAGGAGGTCATTTGCCCTCCGGGCCAGTCGGTGGGTTCTATAAGGCACGTCAGGCGCTGTTCTCTTGCCGATGCGAGGGCTGCCGCCAAGGCTGCGGTTGAGCCTCCTGCAATGATGACATCACATTTGGGTTCGGCCGCGTTGAAGGAAATCAGATCCGCGGATTTGAGGTCAGGTGCGGGAGTGGAATTGAATGTTCTCGGTTTGCAGCCTGCGAATGATGCAAATACGAATCCTGTGGAAATGACAATCGCTGCCTTCTGACGGAAGTGATGTTGCATTTTAGCTGCCTCTTGCGGGATGATTCTGTCCTGATGCCATCATAGATGAATTAAAGGGATGCAGCAGTTGTTTTAGGGTATGGCTGCGGGTGTCAAAAGGTTGGCAAGTCGGAGGCGCCGTGTTGAAGGGTAGTGTTTGGCTGGACGGAAAATTGAGCTCGCTCGAAGAGGCGCTGATTCCTGTTTCGGACAGGGGCTTTCTCTTTGGCCACGCGATCTTCGAGACGCTTCTTGCAATCGACAAGGGACTCGTGCTTTGGGGCGAACATCTGGCGAGACTGCGTGCCGGTGCGCTCAGAGCGCGTCTTGCCTGCGCACCGGAAGATGTTCTTCACGGAGCGATTACATCGTCAATCGCTCATTTTTATGAGATCAATCCGAATGCAAATGCAAAGAAATTGTCGATTAAGCTGATACTCACGGGCGGCGACAGTTTTTCTCTGCAGCCGCGGCGCGATGATGCCGGAGCGTTGAGTCCTTCACGCGTGGTTGTCATTTGCAGGGCCGCAACCGAACTCAATGATGAAATTCGCAAGCGGGGTTACGCTCTCAAAATTTGTCCCGATGCGCGTTCAAAAGAGTTGGTTGACATCAAGAGCTGTTCTTACCTTTGGAATTTGATGTGTCTGGACGACGCCTTCATTGAAGGGTTTGATGATGCACTGCTGGTCAACCCGAACGGCGAGATTTCCGAATCTACGACGGCAAGTTTTGTCTGGATGAGCAAGAGAGACAAAATGCTGTGCTCGGCGCCGCAGGAGAATAACGTGCTGCCGGGAACAACTCTTTTATGTCTGCAAAATGCTCTCGCTGCCGTCGGGCACGAAATCCGCTGGCAGGCTCTCAAGGTTGGTGAGTACAGCGACGTTCTGGCGTGCGCGCTGGTGTCGTCGGTGCGCGGGCTTGTGCCGGTCTGCAAAATTGATGATTTTGAATTCGACGTGCAGTCGACCCGCGAAATATTTGAGCTCTGGAGTCAGGCGCTGTATAGCGAACAGCTCAGAAATTGTGAGAATCAACCGAAATAATTTTGTCACCGGAAGACAAAATCCGTCCGCTTTGCTGCGCAGAGTCCTGCAGCGTCATTTCGCGATTTTGCCAGTCGTAAACCCTGACGACAAACCGGAAATTAAAAATCGCCCTTTTCTTGACCATGACTTCGCGCGGGTTTCCGTCGAGCGAGGGCAGTTTCAGCAGGTGACGGCTGTCGTCCATGCTGTGGAGGATTTCATCAAGGGGAAGCCGCCATGTTTGCTTCATGATCCGCGCGGCAGTTTCACTGGCTTGCGGTGCGATCTGAAAGGATTCCCACACTTTGAAGGCCAAACCTGCTTTTTCCCTGTCCCAGCGCGTTTCCCGTTCGACCTCGGCAACGTCGATACGGTGCGAGGTTTTCAGGTTGTTGTCCTTCACCACCTGATAACATTTGCCGATCCATTTGCCTGAATAGAAACTGAGACGGTTGCGGAGCCAGTCCCTCAGCCATTCTTTCAGACGATCTTTGAGAACGTAGACAATCACGTTGCCGGCGAGAAGGATGGCCACCGCAACAATTCCGCTTTCCTGCAAACTGGTTGCTTCAAGGCCGTAGTAGCGAATCCAAAGCGCAATTCCAAGGAAGGCAACGGCCGCCGAGATTGCCGCGGGAATGGCACCGATCCAGAAATCAAGACGTTTGTCGTTTGGAACAAGATCGGTTTTGAGATCCCAAAAATGGTAGTGCAGCCTTTTGAGTTCGCGCAGCCTTTCGAAGTAGTCGGCAGCCATCTGGGGGTCCGAAACAACGTCGGCAAGTGACGGAAGTTTGCACAGCAATCGCCACTCACTGACGATTCGCGCCCACTCAGAAAGCCAATTCTGCTCTTTGACCACTCTGTTTACATTTGATTTTGTGCGCTCGATGGCCGGATCGAGGTCGGTTTTCGCGCTGATACTGCCTGAACGGATCACTGCAAAATGACTTTCGTAAGCTTCATAGGTGTCTTTGAACAGGCTCTGAAGTTCACCGATTGTTTGAGTGGCCAGCATCAGAACGAATTCGGCAAGGTCTGCCAGCGGGAACGTGAAATCTTCGTGATTGGCCTTTTTTCTTTCCTCGCGGGACATTTTTTTGATGTCTTCGTGTTCTTTGGCGCAGAGAGCGTCCCACATATGATGCGATGCCACGATTCTGAATGCGGCTCTCAGGCTGCTGAGCAATTCCCGCTTGGCATGAAAATAATGGTTCCAGTCAGTTCCTTTTTCTACGTCACTGCTGAGAAGGATTCTTTTGATTTGAGATCGGCACCGCTTGAGGTCCGACTGAAAGATGATGCCGAGGCGTGGCAAAAATGCATCACTCCAGTAGTCTTTTGCTTTGTGCAGAAAGAACTTTCTGGCACGCGGCACAGCATCTGTTTCGAGACTTTCGTCATGATGCGAGTCTTTGCCGAGCACTCCGAGCATCCACAGGGTATCGCGGTGAAAGATGAGAGACTGGAATCTCACCGTTGCCGCACTGTCGGCAAAACTCAGTCGGGTTGTTGAAAGGTTTGCAGTCGAAAGTGCATCGCGCGCCGCGCCGGGAACCTTGTCGTTGGGAAAAATGAGTTCAAATTCACTTTCGATGCGTTGTCCGGAGCTCATCGGAAAGTGATACGACCACTCGATTGAATAGTTGCCGTGCGGCTCGACGTGCGGGTTGATTTTAACTTTTTGCAGTGTAGACGAAGCCGCTTCGGGTGTGTTCATATTATTGCTGGGCTCTGTCTGGACAAAGGAAAATACACGTGCGCGTCATTGCAGGAAAATACAAGCGTCGTCTCCTCAAAACTCTTGCAGGAACCGATGTCACCCGCCCTACGGCCGATCGGGTGAGGGAGAGTCTCTTCAATATGTTAGCACCTGAAATCGACGGTGCAATTGTCTGGGATTTGTTTGCAGGGAGTGGAGCTCTTGGCATTGAGGCGCTCAGTCGGGGGGCCGGACACGTGACCTTTGTCGAGCAGTCGGCCGCGGCGTGCAAAGTTATTGGTGAAAATCTGAAAACGCTTGGAATTCATCCGGACACTTACACTCTTGTCGTCGGAAACGTGGAAACTTTTTTGCAGAACCGGACATCAGGTGCTGCAAATTCTGCCCCGCAGGTGTCGCTGGTGTTGGCAGATCCTCCTTACCACTCGGCTTGGTATGATGAAGCACTGGGAGCTTTGGCTTCATCGGGTCGCTGTGCACGTGATTGTCTGGTCGTTTTGGAAATGAAGTCCGATCGGATTTTGATTCCTCCTGATTTGGCACTCTGGTCGCTCGTTGATGAGCGGCGGTACGGAATCGCACAGCTTCAATTTTGGCGTTTGGCTGATACAGGGAGTAGCAGTGATGACAATCGTGCGTAGGTCCGGCCGATTCAGATTTGCAGTTCTGGCTGCATTCGCAGGTCTTCTTGTTTCTTGCGCAACAACAAATCTTGCGCAGGTGACAACCCGCTACATTATTGAGGGCAATGCTGCGGCACTTCGCGCCGATTATTCGGGCGCAGCCACACAGTACGAAGCAGCGCTCAAAGCAGACCCCGAAAACTCAACAGCCAAGCGCAATCTTGGGATCGTTCTTGTCAAGGTTGGCGACTACAAGCGGGCGCACAAAACTCTTGCCACTGTGCAGGAAGATTATAAAACCGATGTTGAAGTTTTTTACTTTCTCGGTGAGGCATCGCGCGGTTCGGGAGACTTCAGATCGGCTCTTGCCGAATACGCGAAAGCAGCCAAGATTAGCCCCAAAGATCTTCGCGTACAAAAGGCTCTGGCATGGACACATTTCCGGCTCGGTCAGCTTGAGCGTTCTTTTGCCATTTCGCAGCGGCTGCATCGCGCAAACCCCGACGACCTGCAGATTAAGCTGATTTTCGCGAGCGTTCTGAACAAGCAGAGAAAATTTGAGGAAGTTCAGGTTTTGCTTTCGAGTGTTGAAAAGTCCAAGTTTTCGGTTCAGAGCAAAGACAAAATCAGCGCCGAGACAGAGCGGACCTTGCTGATGAGCGCTCTCGCCGAGGCCTACGTGGGTTCCGACAATTGTCCGAAGGCGGAACCGCTTTACGTAGAAATTCTGAAATCAAGGCCTTTTCTGGCTCCGGCACTCATCGGTGCCGCAAAGTGCGATGTCAAAGGCAAGCAGCGGGCGCGCGCAACATCGAGGCTTGAGCGGGCGATCAAGGCTGACCCTGCAGTTGAGGAAGCTTACTTTTTGCTCGGTCAGCTTTACGAGCCTTTGGATAAAAGTAAGGCCACCTATTTCTACAAGCGTTTTCTGTTGCTTGCCAAAGATAACCCGAGGTTTGTCAGCGAGGCGCGGATTACGAGATCGAACCTTGTCAATCTTGAGAAGGGAGGCACGCGCTGAACGTGCGCCTGCATGATTTGATCTTTGTGCTGTTGGGAAAATGTCACCGAGCCAAAAAAGCTGCAGATTCGGGGATGACCCCGAAGAAGGCTGATAACATCGGGTGTAGCGACTGGCTTGATTTGTTCAACATTCAATCGGCAGATGGGAGTTGAGGAATGTTTTCTTCAATTTCAAGGGGAATGTTCAAGCGTCCGGCACGGGATTCCCGTGCGGCGCAATCTAAAACCTATACTGAGACACTGCGCTCGGCTGTGGAAATTTCCAGCATGCCGAGATCTGAATATTTAGCCGGTCTCAGAACGGCAGACGGAGCGGCAGCTGCAATGGCTGCGCCTGCCTTTGAGGAGCGTTCGACGGCGGCTCCGCGCTTTGCTTCGGGAAGGCAGAGCGGTTCGTTTGGCGGTGATTCCGGCCAAGGCGACAACGGACAGCAAAATGACTCGCTCCGGAATGCGCCTGCCGGCAGGAATCAAACGGGGCCTCGCATTATTTCAGTCGGCGGCGGCAAAGGAGGCATCGGAAAGAGCTTTCTTTCAGCCAATGTTGCCGTTTCACTCACGCGCCTCGGCTATCGCGTGGCACTTGTGGACCTCGATTTCGGTGCAGCGAATCTTCACACGTGTCTCGGAGTCCCGAGTCCGAAAGTCGGTCTCTTCGATTTTGTCAGCGGTCGGGTCGAGAACCTTGAAGATGTTGCGGTATCGGGCGGAGTCCCCGGACTCATTCTTTATGGCGGCGGACAGGAATTCTGGCAGCAGATTCGGCCGCAGGCATCACAGAAAATCCGGCTGATCAGCAGACTTCAGCGACTTGATGTCGATTACGTGATTTTGGACCTCGGAGCCGGAACTCACGTCAACACTCTCGACTTTTTCATATTCTCGCATGCCGGCATTGTGGTTGTGGTTCCGGAGCCGACGTCCATTGAGAATGCTTATGTATTTCTCAAGAGCGTTCTCTACCGCAAACTTCAGAGCATCGTGAAAGCCATTCATCAGGAAGAAGCAGCCGAGCGGCTGATGGCAAGTTTGGGCGATCCGCGGTTTGCAACTCCTCCGCTGACCCAGCTTCAGAAATTCGCGGCGGAAGAGCCGGAGATAGGCCAGAAGATTTTGTCTCTTATTCAGATGACGCATCTGGGCATTGTCATGAATCAGGTCAGAACAAATGCAGATGCCGAGATCGGTTCATCGATTACCCAAATCAGTCAAAAGTATTTTGGTTTCGGTGCTGAATATCTTGGTTCTTCTCTTTTTGACGACGTTGTCTGGAAATCGCTTCGCAACAGGCGGCCGGTGTGTGTCGATTTTCCGGATTCGGCGGTTGCTCAGGGACTGATGAATATTGCCAAGACAATGGCTACCCGCTTCGAGCCTGTGGCGTCACATCATGCAAATGTCAGCGGAATGGGCTAAGGGGACGTACTTTTTATGGGCGAGAGAGTTTCTCACACTCCGGCTGAAATTATTGAACTCTCCGGCGAGTTGACGCTGGATAATGTTCATCAGAGTTACCGTAAAACGCGTGATCGGCTTGTACAGCACGGCGGGTCCCAGCTTGAGCTGGAACTTGAAGAGCTCGACTGGGCCTATCGTGCTTTGCTGACAGAAATAGAGCAGTCGACCGTCAATGACTCCGAGGATTGTGTGGTGTCGGCGCTGCTTCTGCCGCACCTGAACGCTGATTCTATTTCGCGTCTCGATGAAGACGGCAATGTGCTCTATATGAAAAGAACCGGTCAGGCGACACGCAGTATGCCGTCTGCTCCGCTCAGTGCACTTGATTTGCCGGAACTCAAAGGAGCCTTCAACCCTCAGAAAATGTCCGGCTCCCAAGCATCCCCGAACCGCGGTGCAAAGAGTCATCCGGAACTGGATGCCGTGACTCCTGTGAGATCGGGCGAGCCGTCGGCATATCAGCCGCCGCGCCGGCTCAAAACTCTCGTCGGAGAAGGCGACAAAGATGTTGTTGACGTTTGTGCACGTGCAGCCATGTCTCCCGATTCTGTCAACATGCTGAACAATATTATTGATTCTGCCGAGCAAATCACCGGCAGTCTGCTCAGAAAACTTCGCGAAGAAATGGGTGTCGGGGTAGAAGAGATGTCCCTGCGCACGAAGATTCCGAGAAAGTATCTGATGGCCATTGAGTCTGATCATTACGAGCAGCTTCCGGCAGCTGTTTACTTTAGGGGATTTTTGGTGTCATACCTGCGCTATCTGAACCTCAAGCGCGAGGATATTATCGATGCCATTACCGAAAATTACCGTTCAAGGCTGCGTATACAGTCCCGCACCCGCCGCAGCTGAAAAAATTCGGAGACATGATTGTGAGTGAGTCGACGGATGAGCTGTCCGCTGTCGAGTCGTTTGATGTTCCCCTTGAGAGTGTCGGACTGCGCTTGGACGTTGTTCTCAGCCGACTCGCGGAGTTCATTCCAAGCCGTGCATTTGCTCAGAAACTGATTGACTGCGGTGCCGTGACCGTGTCCGGAAGAATCCGGCGTGCGTCTTGGAAACTTCTTGACGGAGAAATAATTCAAATTAATTCGTCCGCTCTTCGTCCCGCACCCTCCATTCCGAATCCGCAAAAAATTGATTTGAACGTGATCTTTGAAGACGACGACATTTTGGTTGTGAACAAACCCGCCGGACTGGTGGTGCATCCGGGGGCAGGAGTTCCTGACGGGACTCTTGTAAACGCAGTACTGGCGCATACGGGCGCGACACTGCCGAGCTTGGGAGAGCCTTCGCGCGCCGGTTTGGTCCATCGCCTTGACCGTGATACCAGCGGCGTGATGGTTGTCGCCAAAAGTCAAACGGCACTCACCGATCTTGCCGCTCAATTTGCACGTCACACGCAGTTGCGACGATATCGCGCCCTCGTTTTTGGTTCACCTGCGCCGCAGACTCAGGAGATTGAGACGTGGCACGGGCGTGATCCCAAAAACCGGTTGAAATATGCAGTTTTGCCGCAGGGAGAAGGGAAGATTGCCAAAATGCGCATGCAGGTGGACGCAGTCTTTGCAGGAGGCATGGCATCTGCAGTGACGTGTGAACTTTTCACCGGAAGAACACATCAGATCAGGGTCCAGCTTTCTCACCTCAAACATGGATTGTTGGGGGATATTGTCTATGGACAGGGAGCGCTATCGGCCAAGTCCGAGGCAGCACCGCTGATGAGAGACAAAATGCTGTGGCCCAAGGTTTGTGCGCTTGCCCAACGGCAGATGCTCCACGCCTCAGTTTTGGGACTCACTCATCCGCGGACCCGAAAAGAACTGTTGTTTCAGTCTGATCCGCCGGATGACTTCAGAATGCTCGAGAACTTGCTGATTCATTCGGGCTGAATCAAAAATTGACATTTCCTTTAATGTTTTCGGTGTCTGCACCGATACCTCCGCAGCGGTCCGGAAGGTCACAGGATAGCAGGTAAAAACTTATTCCTGATCACCGGCTCAGCGGCAAAGAGGAGCGGCAAAAGGTCATGAACGCTTTTAAGGGTCGGGTCATCGGATTACCGCTTTTGGCAATCCTGTCGGTGTGCGTGACGGTTGCGGGACCCGCCGGCCAGACGGCGCGGGCTTTCGAGGGAGCCGTCGAATTATCTGCAAAACCCTTAAAAAAATCGGTGGCAGCGGCTCCATCCAAAGCGGGCGGAAAAACTGCTGCACAATGGTCACCTTCATTTCCGGCGCTGTTCAAAGCACCGGCTCAACCTCAGTATGCGTATTTTGTTGATGCCGTCGGTTCGGATTTTGAGTCATTCAACACATCGGCACAGGCCGCAGCCACCCGTGCGGTTCAAATAAAACAGGTCGAAGCGGAGTATAAACTTCAACCTCCGACATCCCAGCAATCGCTCAACGTGGGACTCAGACTTGTGCGGCTTTACGAAGAGCAGGCGATGTACATTGAGTATCTCAGAGCGACAGGACAAACTGACAGCCGGTATCCCGATGTTTTGCATTTTGTGAAGTCGGCCAGAAGTCAGGTGGTGAATGCCATCAACGTTCTGACAAAGAATTTTCCTAAAAATGAAAAGGTCATTGCGCTCAGGTCTTCTCAGCTGATTTCCCGCCTGAAAGCCGGCGACCAGACAGCACGCGCAGAAGCTTTGAGATTTGTCGGACAAAACCGTACCCCCGAACAGCAGAGTGTGGCCATCGTCGGGATCATGCTGGACTACGAGGCCGGCCGTGTCCCGAGTTCGTTCGGTAACCTTGAGTTTGCAGCCAACCACAATACCGACCCTTCCGGCCGCGCCGCGTTCCGGTTTCAGTCCGGCGAAATGGCAATGAGCAAAAAGCAATACGGACAGGCCGCAGCTTTTTATCAGGAATCCCTGAGAGACATGGGTCGCTTTAAGCGGCCCGACGGTAAAGCAGGTCCGCTGCTGACAAAGGTTTTGCTGAGGCTGATTCAGGCAGCTCTGACGCGCGACGCGATGAATGTCGATTCGGAAGTTACGGGCTCCATGCAGGGCGCAGGCGCAATTGATTTTGCAAGGTATTATGCCGAACTGGTGGCGCTCAACAATATCTCAAAACAACCGGGACGTGCATCAAAAATTTATGCCGATATTCAGGGACTCGGAGAATATTCAAAGTCGTTTGCCGCACTGCTTGAACTTCGGATTTTGGATATTCATCTGGGTGCGCGTGATCTGATTGCAGGTCAAGCGCAGTGGCAGCGGGTTGCCAAATCAGGAGATCTTCTCGGGCAGCAGATCCTGCCGAGGATTTTTTACACGCAAAATCTCGCCTTAACCCAAGCTCAGGCGAAACTGGACGGCGAGAGCGTTGCGCGGTTTGTTTCGCTGCACGATTTCTTTGTCGAAAACTCAACTGAATATTCGGCGCGCGAAGACTGGTCACTTAAAGTGATTGAGCTGCTTTGGAGAAGCAGGCGCGCTGCCGATGTTGCCGCGCGTGCAGATGCACTTGCGGGCCAGACAAAAAACAGAGAAGTACTGCTTGCATCTTTAAGATACTCGCTGCGGGCCCGTGAATCTCTTTTGGGAATCACCGCCGAACCGAAGCTGGTCAAAAACCGCAAGCTTTCGGGCAATCAGGAAATCGCAGATGCCTACGTTGTAACGCTCGATAAATTGCGTCCGGTTGTGAACGGAAATGAATTGGAGCAGGCTGTCTTTCAGGCTGCATACATCACCCATTTAACCGGTCAGGACAGTCAGGGGAAACAAAGATTTGAGGGGGCAATTGCAAAGTTCCCGCGCAGCCCCTATTCCGGAGAATCTGTCAGCTACCTTCTGGAAATTTCCGAGTCGGCAAAGAACTGGCCGTATGTTGAAAAAATTGCACGCCTTGCATCCAAGCTGAAGACTGTACCTGCCAAACCCCAGCACAAAAATCTTCAGGTTATCATTGAAAATGCTGTTTATTCACATGCACAGCAACTCTCGGCTCAGGGACAGTTCGAAGCGGCAGGGAATCGCTTTGTTGCATTCCAGCGTGAATTTGCAAAACACAAAAATGCCGCAACGGCGCTGGATCTCGCTTCACGTAATTTTTTGCAGGCGAAAAAAACCGAAATGGCAGTGACCCAGATGGAAGCGTTGCTGAAGACTTATCCGACCTCGGGATATGTCAAGGAAACTCTCTGGCAGGCAGGAGAGTTGTCCCGCGGAATCGCGCAATTCCTGAGAGCAGCCAAACACTACGAAGACTTTGCGAAGAAGTATCCGCAGGACGGAGTCAAACGCTCGGCATGGCTGAAGTCGGCAGAGATGCACAAGTCACTCGGGCGATTTGCAAACGCAGTTTCACACTACGAAAATTATCTCGCGCAGCTGACGGCTCCATCCGAGAAATTGAAAATTGCCCGCGAAATTGCTGATACGCATTTTAAATTCGGCAGACCCGCAGAAGCTATTGCAGCCTATGAACGCATGATGAAATTCGTGTCATCACCCGATGACGAAATCTATCTTCGCTCGCAGATCATGATTCTTCAGTCGAGACAAGGTGTCGATTCCAACTCACGCAAAACAGCGGCCAGACTGCTGAGTCTCAAACCTTCGTCGCAGGAGGGCATAAGACTTCAGGCTAAGGCAAAATATAATCTGGCTTACATGGACGCACCTGCGGTACGGAACCGTAACATCCAGAACGAACGTAATTTGTCGCAGGCCCTTAAAACCGTCATCGGCGATTACGACAGAACGAAGGCGTTATTTCTGGCCGTCTGCGAGGTCCCCGGTCTGGAGTTCTGTTCGGCCGGATATTACGAGGCAGCGCGCATGGCTGAGGAGATTGCTAAAATGCTTTTGGCGATCGAACTTCCTCCGACCCTCAATCCGGCGGAGGTTGACGGAATCCGTTCGGCAATTTCGCAGAATGCAGAACGTCTGCAGCAGGAATCGAAGAGTTTTGCGGTACAGGCTGAGCAGGCTTTGAGTTCGGGTGCTCCCGATGCCGAAACTGCAGAGCGCATCAAAACCTACGCACAGCAAGTGCGCGGTGAGGCAAGTGACGCCGCCCCCCTTCAATAGCAAATCCATGGATTCTCCCCAGATTCCGGTTGATCTTTTCAGCGGAAAGCCTTAGGAATTGGCCATTGGGCCAACCAAGGAGTCCGTGTATGAGAAAAAGTCGACTAATTCCTTTATTTTCGATGTTTTTAATCCCTCTGTCTGCGTGCTCTTGGTTTCAACCCCGCCCCGTTGAGCATGGCTTGACCAAGCAAGTTGAGGGACTTGAGCAACCGCCGGAAACCGGTCGTCTGACTCTGCCGCAGCCTGAATTGCCGGCATTGCCGCGCGGCGGCTCGCGGCTTGACCTGACTCCCGAGACTCACATTCCTCTTCACTACTCCAAAACCGGTAAGGTCTACCTGCCGGTTGAGGGACTCATTTCAGATTCAGGATTTGCGCGCGCGCAGTCGAACGCGGCACTTCTCAAGTTGCCCGATTCGGAACGTACGCGCCGTATGCAGGAATTGCTGACAGGAATTGTTTCGAAAATTTCGCAGCGCGCCGAACTTTACGGAACTTATTATGCGCCGGACGTCGGTTATTTTTCAGGCTGGGTCTCGGCTTCGGATTACGCGCAGCTCGGCGGCCTCACCGGTTTGGACACGGATATTTTGCTCGCACCAAGAATTCAGAGCCATTCAAATCCTCATATGGCGCGCCGGAGCCGCGGTGATGCGCGCGAAAACAGCACAGAAAATAGCAGCAGTAATTTGAGCGGAATCGAGCGCATGGGCGTGAGCCGCTTTTTGCAAATGACCGAAACCGAACTTGGACGCAGGCCTACTGGCGAGTCCGTGCGCGTCGGTGTGACCGACACCGGAATAACCTACGGTCATCCCGCATTTGCGGGCACAAAATCCAAAAAACAGCGCATATCGTACATGAAGGACTTTACTTCGGAAGGAGCCGGATTTGTTTCGTCGCGGGCGGCTTTGAAAATAACCCGCGAAAACGCATCCGCCACGCCCAAAAACTCCGACGCCGTTTCAGTGTCTGTCGATGCTCAGTACTTGTCTCCCGATGCGTTTGAATCCGGCGTGATCAGTCAGGATGAAAACGGTATAGTTCTTCTGCCGTTCAATGAACTGCTCAACGAGCGTTTTGTGCTTCCGCAGGAGCTTGTGCAGGCGTTTGAGGCTTCGGCTCAGTCTGTCAGGCTGGGGGCCCTCAATGAATCCGTCTTCGGAAACGAAGACGAAAAAGTAGACATTAACGCCAACGGCCGGACGGATGACGTGTTCTATTATTTTTTGGTGTCCGGAACTGATGCCAAGGACTCGCGTGTTTACCTCGATTTTTCCGGAACAAAAGATTTCAGCAGAGTGAAACCGCTGGCCGACTTCAACGCATCACGCAAAACAGTTGAGGTCATGAGCGAAAGAATCGGTATTTCAATGACTGAGGTTGAACTTCCCGTCACCGGCGGCGAAGCAAAATCCGAGAAGCTTGTGCGTGTTGCTTTGGTGGGATTCGATCCGGGGAATCACGGCAGTCATGTTTCGGGAATTATCGGCGCACAAAAGTACATTGCCAACGATTCTTCCGAGACACAGGCCCGCGGAGTTGCTCCCGAGGCAGACCTTATGGTCAACCGCGTATGTTCCAACAACGGCGGGTGCAATGCCACCCGAGCGATCATCGATCTTGCACAAAACGGCGCAAAAATTATCAACATGTCATTGGGCGGTCTTTCAGCCTCCAACGACGGCTACGGTGTTCAGGAATCCATTATCAATCGTCTGACCGAACTTTATGACGTGCTGTTTGTAATTTCGGCAGGCAATTCGGGACCCGGAAGACAGACCGTCGGAAGCCCTTCAACCGCAAGACATGCACTGAGTGTTGCCGCAACCGCGACACAAAGCATGATTTCAAGCCAGTACAACTGGACGGGCCGCGGCCTTTCGGATTCATCCTCAGCTGCCGGACCGGATGAAGATTTTGTGATGTTTTTCAGTTCACGAGGCCCAACGGCTGCAGGCGGATTCAAGCCGAATATTTCGGCCCCCGGGACACAGTTGAGTTCGATTCAACTGAATTCTGCCGCAGGAAGCCGCGCCGGAATGGACGTTTACTGGGGAACTTCAATGGCTGCCCCTGCGGCATCCGGTGCTGTGGCCCTGCTTTTGGACGCGGCTCATATGTACAACGCCAAGAATCCTGCGCAGCCGATGCCCACGGATGCGTTGACCATTCGCCGTGTGATTCTTGATTCTGCCCGTCCGTTCAACGTCAATTCATACAATCCGTTGTCGGGTGCAGTCAGCAAAGGCGTGTACACATGGATTGATCAGGGATACGGAATGGTTTCCTTGCCGCAGGCTTGGGAACTTCTCAAAAAATCGGCTGCAGTCCGCTTGTCGACGGGTGTAACCCTTGCGGAATCAGGCAGTAAAACACCAGTCAAAGCAGCCAAACTTGATTACAAAGTCCGTGTCCTGAGAAGTCTCGGCAACGGAATGAAATACGACGGTAATCAGGTTTCACCGACCGGAAACAGCAATTCCGACGGCACTCCCGCAAATGAACGGAAATTCGGACAGGGTGTATGGCTGACCGAACAGGAAGCCGAGAATCTGGTGGAAGTACATTTCAACCGTTCACTCAACGTGAAAGATCTCGCGCGGCCGGATGTGGGTGATCTGCTCCGCCAGCTGAACACGACTGCTGAAAACTTTGCCCTCGAAACGGTTTACTACGGGTCGCGCACAGCATGGCTGAAGGTCGGCGTTCCTCAATCGGTATCCTGCAATGCATCAGATGTTCAGGAGAATCAGTCGCTGACAATCTACGGTGCCGGCGCAGTCGACGCTCCTGTGACAGGAGAAGCAGGACCAAGCCTGTCTCCGTTGCGCGCGAGTGCGCTTTACCTGTGCCTGAAAAAAGATCTTATTTCGGAGTTACCTGCGGGTGATCACGGTGCAATCATTCGTGCCTACAGAATGGTCAACGGACAACGGGATGTCACGGCCGCTTTTGAAGTGCCCGTTTATCTCACCATGCCGCACCATTCAGCTTCAATGCAGGCGAAGTTCTCCGTGTCACGTCGCGTGAGCAGTTTCATGGTCGATCGTCACTACGTCCGCGTTCCCAAAGGCGTGAGCGTGTTGCGTGTATCGCTCGAAGTTCCCAAGGCTGCAGCCGGCGATCGCGGACAATCATGCTCGGGCGTGAGTTTGATGGTGCTTGCCGGCGGCAACACACGCACTCCCGCAGATCTGGCCATGTCGGGAAGCGTTGCCCAGAACTGCACAACCCTCGGGGCGCCCGTCAACAACCGGCTGTCCGTCCGCTTTACCGAGCTCAAGCCGATGGCAGGCGTCTGGGATTTGCATGTTTTCGGCCGCTATCAGTTTCCCGACAGCGACTATACGTTGAATGTTGATTACGCGACCTTTGAAGATGTTGCTCCGCTCGCTTTGAAACCCGAAACTCTCGCAGCAGGCGAATTTTCGGCTGTGCTCAGGGAAAGCACGTTTGATGCTGCACCCGATGCAGCCAAGAGCCAGTTTTCTTTGAACGCTCTTGTCGGCAAAACGCAGCATGAGATTTCCGAGTCTCAGGGAACAATCACTATTCCGGATGCATCGGGTCTTCAGGCCAGACGCTACAGGCCGGAAACCGGAACAGTGACGATTACGACCTCCGCCTCGATGGATGGTCTGGATATCGACATGCTCATTGATGAATGCAGTGACGAGCAGCTCAAAGTCTGCAAAACGGTCGCACGGAGCGGATCTGCAACGGCAAATGAACGCGGTGTCTTTGTGCCGAGTGTCGGCAAGTTCTACGCAGTGCGCATCGAACCGTACGAAATTCCCGCAGACAAAGCAGGATTTTTGTCGATCGAAGTCATCAACGCCCAAAAGCCTGAGCTTGGGTCACTGCAAGTTGCGCGCGACGGCGCAGTCGAAAGCGGCTTCAAGGTGAACTACGGTTTCGACCGCAATTCGAGTCAATTATTGGGCGACCCTTTGTACACATCGGGCGTATACCAAATTGAGGGAGTCGTTAAGCTCGCCAACGCGGCCGGAATTTCACTGATTCAGGTTCCCGTGAGTGTCGGTCACTGAACTGCCCGTGCATTTCAAAATGCCGGCTGCCGGAGCGGGAGACTTGCCTGCAAGCTCCCATCCGCTCAGTGCAGCACCCATCTTTTTGTAGAAGCTGAGGAGTTGTTCGCCTTCTTCGGCTGCGATTGAGAACTCAAGAGCCGAAAAGTAATCAGCGAGCATATCACGCAAATCCCAGCTCTGATCCTCCTGCGAAAGATTGACCTGCTCGGCAGGAGGGTCAAACCGCGTTCCGATCAGACTGCTTTTTTGCAATTCAAGAAATTTGAAAATCGCACACCATCGGGAAAATTCGCTGCGTGATGCCCAGTCGCGGGTTTTGTTGTGCAGAGTGTCCGTGAGCTCGGAACCGGTTTTTTCCGAATAAGCCGAGCCGGCAAACCATCCTGCAAACCACGCTTTGTGACCGGTATGGGAGTTCCACACTTCGCCGATATCAATACGGTATGCGTTTTTGTGGCTGAGACGGCGTTCAAGTGCCGGATCGCCAATCCAGAGCCGCGCCTCGGGCGGGCTCTTTTCAGCCCGTACTTGCGGACCGGAATTCGCATCAACAATCACTTCAAGACTGAAGCCGGCCAGTGCGGTGAGAACCTTTACCATCCAGACTGACTGTTCACTTGCGCCGCAGGTTCTCAATACAATTTTGCCGTGTGATTCCGAATCAGAAAGTGCTGCAACGGGATTGGGTTGCCTGTGGGCCCAAAGGCTCTCCAGCCGGTGCCAGAATTCAGCGTGTGCTTCAGTAGTAATGTGTGGTTCAATGTAAACACTTTGAACCGCACCCGAGCTGAAAACACCGCTGGTCGTGCTGACCGGATTTTTTCCGGAATTCAGACCGGCAATGAGCGAGGAGCAGTATGCGTGGGCTTTCGGTTGAATGCTGTTGAGTGCCCGCGGGGTGGAATGAAGCTCCACCGACGGGTCGTCGGCAAAGAACGGCAGCATGTTCAGATAAGCAACAGCCGCAAATTTTGTCGACTGCTGTGACGAGTTGGGCAGTTCAGCGCTGCCGGCGACAACGTGTTTCATCTGCTCTCGACTCCCTGAGCTTCAGAAAGGAGAGCTTGCGCCTGAGCGAGGCTTTCCTTTGTGACTTTTTCGCCGGCAACCATGCCTGCGAGAGCCTGCACGCGTTCCTGCGCAGACGCTATTTTCATTTGTGCCACTGTTTTTCCATTTTTGAGCGACTTGGCGGCAATAAAATGGCAGTTTGCAAAGCATGCAACCTGTGCAAGATGAGTGATGCAGAGAGCCTGTCGCTTGGCGCAGAACTCCGCCAGTTTGCGGCCGACCTTCGAGGCAATACTGCCACTGATTCCCGTGTCGATTTCGTCAAAAACGAAAACGCTCATTGCGCCGTCTTCGAACAGCACACTCTTAATCGCGAGCATTGTGCGTGACAATTCGCCTCCGCTGGCGACACGTTCGATGGGCTGGGGAGCGATTCCTGCATTTGCGCTCATCATGAATTGAGCACGTTCGGCTCCGCTTCTGCTGAGAGACAGAAAACTTTCCAGTTGATCGGGAGTGAGTTGTTCCGCGGCGGCGGGGCTCAAAAACTTTGCCGACGAAGCGCCTGCGCAGCTGCTCTGAAGGTCGCAGACGAACTGAGTCCGCGGCATGCCGAGTTCGGCCAGTGCTTTTTCGATTGACGTGCTCAGCATGCGGGTTGCACCGCGCCTGCGTCTGGAAAGCTTGGCTGCAAGTTCAATGGCACTGCCTGCATCTTTCCGGAGATTTTGTCTGACCTTCACAAGGTCTTCATGCAGTGCATCGGATTGTGAAATTTTTTGGAGACAATGCTCGCGGTGGGCGCGGACATCATCAAGATTCGGGCCGAACTTTTGAAGGAGCGTGTTGTAGGTCTCTGCGCGTGCAAATGCTTCCTGCAGCTCCTGTTCATCGATCCGGAAAACATCTTCGGTGGCATCGATTTGCTGCGCAAGTTCCTCAAGGTGAGCCGAAATTTCGTCGACTTTTTCGGTGGTCAGCGGCAATTTTTCGCTTCCGGAAAGTTTGCCGAGGCGCTCGACCGATTTTCTGCAAATGCTCAGCTGTGAAATAAAACTTTGGTCAGAGTCCGAGAGGATGTGCTTCAGGTCATTGATCAGCCGGCCTGCCTGCGTGGCCTTCTGTCCCAGCGACACGACGCGCTGAACTCTCTGCCATTCTTCGTCCCGCAGGTCAGCCTGATCAATTTGATTGAGCTCGAACTGACAGAGATCCTGTTCGCGTTTTTGAAGTGCAAGCTCTTTTTCGATCCGGTCGATTTCTCCGGCATCGCTCCACGCCTTGTGCCACGACTCCGTGTAGGCGATGCGCAGATCGGCGGTCTCGGCGAATTCGTCCAGATAGAGTGTGTGGGTTTCCGGATTGAGAAGCTTTTGATTGTCGAACTGACTGCTGATGTCGATGAGTTCCGCAGCCAGCTCCTGAAGGATTCGGGTACTGATTTGAGTGTCGTTGATGTAGGCACGGTGTTTTGCCGTGCGGCTGATGACTCTGCGCAGGGTGATTTCATCGGGAGCCTCTGTATCCCTCAGGCATCCGTGCGATTCAAGCAAAGTCCAGACGACCGAATCGGACTGCGGTTTAAATGTTCCTGAAACTGATGCGCTTTCGCTCCCGTCGCGAATCAGTGATGTTTCAACTTTACCGCCCCTGAGCAGCGCAAGTCCGTCAACCAGAAGTGATTTACCGGCTCCGGTTTCGCCGGTAATGATATTCAGGCCAGTGGACAGGGAAACGCAGACATTTTCGGCAATTGCCAAGTTTTGGATGTGCAGGCGAATCAGCATCTTCGGCTCCTTGAAACTAAGTGTGCTTAACATCAACGCACCCCTCCCGCCAAATTTATCCGGTGGGTGGGGCGGCCGAAATTTGGCCAATCCCCCGACTTGCAGATAAACTCCGTCCGCTCTCGTTTGCTCAACGTTTTTAAAGGAGCACCCAGATATGAATCCAGTGAGTTCTGTCGTCCGCGGTGTGGGGCACCATGTCCCTTCCAAAATTGTCACGAATATGGACCTGTCCCGCCTGATGGACACAAGCGATGAATGGATCATTGAGCGTACCGGCATCCGTGAACGACGGTTTGTCGAAGAGGGCACAACAACGTCCGACTTGGCTGTGCCGGCAGTCCGGATGGCCTGCGCCCGTGCCGGAGTTGAGCCTCAGGATTGCGATATGATCATCGCCGCAACCCTGTCGCCGGACTATTTCTTTCCGGGGATCGGCACAGTTCTGCAGAACAAATTGGGCATGAAAAATGTTCCTGCGCTCGACATCCGTGCGCAGTGCAGCGGTCTGGTCTACGGGCTGGCCACCGCCGATGCTTACCTGCGCGCCGGACTGGCCAAGCGAATTCTGCTGGTGTGCTCCGAAGTCCAATCGCCGATTCTCGACAAAACCAATCGCGGCCGAGATATGGCCGTACTTTTTGGTGACGGTGCAGGGGCATTGGTGATTGAGGCGCAGTCGTGTCCCGAAGGGCAACGTCCGACAGGCAAGAATACGTCGCGCGGAGTGATCGATTCGCTCATGGGCAGCGACGGATCCGGAGCTCAGCTTTTGTTTTTGAAGGCACCGGGGTCAACAACGGTTGGATTCATGACCCAACAGTCTCTTGATTCGGGAGACATTCACCCGAAGATGGACGGCAGAGTGGTGTTCAAAAATGCCGTGACCCGCATGTTGGAGGCAGCGAGCACGGTGTTGGAGCGAAACGGTCTTCAGCCTTCGGATATTGATCTTGTTCTGCCGCATCAGGCCAATTTGAGAATCAATGAAGCCGTGCGAGAGAAACTTGGAATCAGTGAAGACAAGGTGTTCAACAATATCCAGAAATACGGCAACACAACCGCAGCAACCATCCCTATCTGCATGTCCGAGGCCCATGAGCAGGGCAAAATAAAAGAAGGCCAGCTCGTAATGACGCTGGCCTTTGGTGCGGGATTCACTTGGGGTTGCAACCTGATTCGCTGGTGAAGCAAACCAAGGCTCATTGAAGAAGGCTGCCGGTCCCGACGGACCGCAGCTTTTTTTATTTCTTCTTCATATATTCCTGACGCAACAGCTGACCGTCCTGAGAAAATGCATTTTCTTCAGGGTTAACGTGTCCGCGCGAGAGAACGTCCATCGATGTGAAGACAAAGAAAAGTGCCAGAAAGAACAACGAAATTACGAAAATCAGGCTGTAAAACCTGTCGTCGAACTTCAGGTGCATAAACCACAAAACGACCAGTGAAGCTTTGATGATGGCCACAATCATCGCGACAATAATGGCCGCAGGTTGAGGAAGGCCAATCACCGAAACGACAACCGTGAGAATCGTCAGAACGAGAAGGGTTCCGAATACGGCGAAGTAGGTCGACAACGGCAGGACATGCGGCTCGTCGCCGTGTCCGCCGGCGTGCGCTGCGGATGACGATTTCAAAACAAGGCTACGAAGTTTTTGAAACATAAGTCTCTCGCCTCCCGATCAGCGTACAAGATAAAGAAGTGGGAACAGGAAAATCCAGATCAAGTCGACGATATGCCAATAAAGGCCGACGTTCTCGAGATAAACGTGGTTTTCCGAATTGAAGTCGCCGCGGTTGATGCGCACGAGAAGCCAGATCATGAGTCCCATGCCGATGAGAACGTGCAACCCGTGGGTTCCGGTCATCACGAAATAGATGGCAAAGAAGATGGCCGGTGCGCCGGGGATATTTGCCGGTGCGCCGTTGTGCATCGCCTTGGCAGCATCAAAGAAATGGCCGGGAAGAAGGCCGTCGTGGAATTTGTGTGAATACTCAATGTACTTCACAACCATGAAGGCACCGCCCAAAAAAAGCGTTGCAAGGATGTTGTAGAACATCTGAGGTTTGCTGTTGACCTGCGCCCCGCGGACGGCAAGAGCCATGGTGAGAGAGCTTGTCAGAAGGAAAATTGTGTTGAGCGCGCCAAGTTTCCAGTCCAGCAGTTCATGAGCAGCAAGAAATGTTTCCGGATAGAAGATACGCCCGAGGACGTAGGCCAGAAACAAACCGCTGAAGAACAGGACTTCCTGACCGAGGAAAAGCCACATGCCCAGTTTGCCGGAAGCATTTTGCTGAGCCATCGACTCGAAGTGATGTGCCAGATACTTGGGATGATGGTGGCCGGCAGTCGATGCGTGAGAAGAAGATTGTTGACCCATGTCTCAGTGTCCTCCGCCGGTGCTCATTGAGTGATCGATTTCTGGGAATTCGTAAGGACCGTGTTTGACAACCGGCTGAACGTGGAAGTTGTGCTCAATCGGAGGTGAATCGGTTTCCCATTCAAGCGAGCGTCCTCCCCACGGATTGCGGCTGGCTTTTTCGCCCTTGATAAGCGAAGCGATCATATAAACGAGCGTGATGCTGAAACCCAAGCCGAGCAGATATGAACCGAGGGTCGACAGTTGGTGCCAAGTTTGGAACTCGGGAAGGTAAGTCGCATACCGGCGCGGCATCCCCTTCGTTCCGAGCAGGAATTGCGAGAAGAATGTGATGTTGAAGCCGGTGAAGACAAAGAAGCAGCTGACCTTGCCCCAGAACTCGTTCAGCATGCGGCCGGTCATTTTGGGCCACCAGTGGTGAAGAGCTCCGACAAACGCAGTCATGGTTCCGCCCATCATCACATAGTGGAAGTGAGCAACAACGAAATACGTGTCATGCAGGTGAATGTCGACCGAAAGCGTACCAAGGAAGAGTCCTGTCAGTCCGCCGATGGTGAACAGGAACAGGAACGCCAATGCATACCACATTGCCGAGTTGAGGCGGATTGAGCCTCCGTACATTGTCGCGACCCAGCTGAACACTTTGATTGCCGTCGGGATTGCGACCGCGAAAGTCAGCACCGAGAAGACGGCCGATGCGAGCTCGGACTGGCCACTTGTAAACATGTGGTGGCCCCAGACAAGGAAGCCGATCACGGCAATCGCAACACTCGACATCGCAATCGCTTTGTAGCCGAAGATTTGCTTGCGGCTGTTGACTGTGATGATTTCGGAGATCACGCCAAATGCCGGAAGAATCATGATGTACACGGCAGGGTGCGAGTAAAACCAGAAGAAATGCTGGAACAGCACGGGGTCGCCGCCGAGTTTGGGATCAAAAATGCCGATACCCATCGTCCTTTCGATGGCCAGCAGCATAAGCGTGATTGCCAGAACCGGAGTTGCGAGAACCTGAATCAGCGAGGTTGCGTATTGTGCCCATACGAAAAGCGGCAGCCGAACCCAAGTGAGGCCGGGAGCGCGCATTTTGTGGATGGTTACGATGAAGTTCACACCGGTCAAAATCGACGAAAAACCAAGAATGAAAACACCTGTGACGGCTGAGATCACCGAGGTAGAGGTTGTTGTCGAATAGGGGGTGTAAAAAGTCCAGCCGGTATCAACTGCGCCGGTGGCAATCGAGATAAGCAAAAATGTACCGCCCAAGATGTACACATAAAAGCTCATCAGGTTGAGCTTGGGGAACGCAACATCTTTTGCACCAAGCATCAGAGGCAGAAAGAAGTTGCCCAAACTTGCCGGAATTGACGGAATGATGACCAGAAAAACCATCACGGCGCCGTGAAGGGTAAACAACTTGTTGTACGTGTCACCGCTGAACAGCCATTCCTGTTTGCCTGTGTTCCAGCCGTTGGTTGGTCCCAAAAGCTGTGTACGCACGAGCAGCGCAAAAATTCCGCCGACAGCGAAGAATCCCAGAACACCCACGAGGTACATAAGACCGAGGCGTTTATGGTCGACGGTTGTCATCCAAGACCAAATGCCCTTGTGGGCATTTATGTAGTTCGGCTCAGCGCCGCCGGCTGTGCCGGCGTGTGCGGATTGAGTCATGTTATTACGGTTGCTTTCCATGATGTGCGAACCTCTCACTTCAATGACTTGATGTATTCGATGATGGATTCAATCTGCTTGTCATTCAGCTGGCCTTGGTAACTCGGCATGACGTTGGCATAGCCGGCAACAACCTTGGCACCAGGGACAAGGATCGATTGACGAATGTAGTTTTCGTCTGCCGAGAGCGACGAACCGTCAGCAAATTTTCTGTTGGTTCCGAAAGCACCCTTCCATGATGGTCCAACTTTTGGTGAACCGTCGACAGAGTGGCAGGCGACACAGCCGCGTGCTTCGTAAAGCTTTTTGCCTTTGTCGGCGAGCGGTACAGCAGAGGCTCCGCCTTCTTCACCGCCGTTTGCAATCCACTCTTCATATTTTGCACTGTCCAGAACTTTCACCGACGAAAGCATCTGCGAGTGCGATGTTCCGCAGTACTCCGTGCAGTAAATACGGTGAGTTGACGGTTCAGAAGGTTCAAACCAGAGAACCGTGTAACGGCCGGGAACCACGTCACGCTTGATGCGGTAATCGGGAATGTAAAAACTGTGCAGAACGTCGGAGGACGTCATGACGAGCTTCACCGGTTGGCCCGCAGGAACAACAAGGTCCGAAGAGACGATGCCTTCCTTGGGGTAGGTGAACGTCCAGTTCCATTTTTGGCCTGTGACGCGGACTTCCATTGCGTTATTGGGCACGACCGCAATTGCCAGCCAGTCTTTGAAACCCCACGCAAAAATAACCACCAGAAGAATTGTCGGAATGACGCTCCAGATGATTTCCAGTCGGTGGTTGCCCTTAATGGGACTCGTACGCTCGGGACCGTCGCCTTTCCGGCGATACTTCACAACGAAGTAAACCATCGCTCCGACGATCAGGACAAAGAAAAAGAAACAAAGGTACATAATGAAATTGAACAGGCTGTCGACGGCACCTGCATGCGCGGAAGCCTGCATGGGCTTCCACCAAGATGCCGTGTTCGAAGCCTGCGCCATCATTTGTCCAAGAGCAAAGCCAAGGTTCACTGTGCGTACTCCTCGCGATGAAGCGCCTTTTCCCGACGGGAAAGGACAACAACCAGAATCAAGAGACAAAGACTAAACAGAACGCCTGCCACACGCATTGTATTCATGGCAACGGGTGTGTACTTCCCTGCGAGTTCATCGAAATGAAAGCAACGCAGAATGAGTTTTTCAATCGGGGAGCCCAGACGTCCTTTTGAGCTCTCGACCAAAGCGAATTTAAGATCCCTCGGTGAATACTGTAACCCGTAAAGATAGCGCGCAACTTTAAAGTCGGGAGACAGGAAGAAGATGGCAGCTGTGTGAGCAAACTGGTCAGTTTCTTTGTCATACCGGTACTGAAATCCTACCGATTGAGCCAGTGCATCAATTGAAGGCTGTTCGCCCACGAGAAACTTCCACTTTGCTCCCTCGCGATCCAAACTTTTCAGATAGTTCTCTTCTTTCTTTTGGGCGAGATCCGGAGAATTTCTCGTATCAAAACTGACAGTCAACAGATTGAAGTCGCGGCCGGGGAGGTAATCAAGCTTTTTGAGCCCGTCAACAAGAGCGTTGAGCTGCAGCGAACAAAGTGCCGTGCATTGAAAGTAGTTAAGAGTCAGAATCGTCGGAAGGCTCGGCTGCACAAACTTGTCCAGCGAAAGTGCAGTTCCCTGCGCGCTCTGCCGAAAAAACAGGTCTCTGACGGGAACCGTTGTGCCCAGCTTTTCGACGACAGTCACGTTTTCAAATTTTTTGGGTGTTTTAAGGTCCTGCCTGACGTCTTGCACCTGTGATTCTGCGTCATCACCGGCGGCTGCAACAAAAGACGAGACCATGAAAGCGCCGAGCGCCGACAACAGTGCCATCTTTACAAATGCAGTCTGAGCAATTTTAAGCTTTGCAGAAATCACGAGCCTTTGCCGAAGCCTCCAAGTCAGTTGCCGTTCTTCTTGACGTAAATCTTCATGGCTTCTTCGACCGGCAGACGATAAACGCCTTTTTGCTTGTCGATTTCGCCATATTCTTCGAGCTCTTGTTTGTCGGCAGCTCTGACGGATTCAAGAAGCTTGTTCGGCACGTCGAGTTCATTTGTCTGAACAAGGCTGGAGCTTGTGAGCCAATAAACCTGATTCATGACAATGATCGTACCGGCAACAATGACCACAAGAGCCACCACAAACCATGAGATACTCTTAACAGGCAGGTTGTCAGGTTCAATGGTGTTTTGTCCTGCCGTCTGATGATGCTGATCAAGCTGTTTCTTTTCCATCGTCGTTGTCCTTTCTCAGAGATTCTCAAACGCCAGCGATTCTGCCAGTCGCGGGTCTTTTTGGGGCAGAAGGCTTTTGCGGGTGAGAAGAAGGGTGGCCGTTCCCAAAAACAGCCCGCCGATTCCAACGAGCGTCAGAATGTCAAAGATTCCGAAGTGATTGAGCTCGCTCTGCCAGTTCGGACGAATCAGCCAGTGGATATCAACATAGTGGATGACCAGCATCCATGCCGCCCCAAGTCCAATCAGCAGAGGATTACGCTTGATGTGACGGGACATCAGGAACAGGAACGGGACAGCAAAGTGACCAACCATCAAAGCAATGCTCCATGGCAGCCAGTGTGCACCGTGCTCGCCCAGCGAACGCATGGCATAAAATTCGGTTTCTTCAGGGATGTTGCCGTACCAGATGAGGAAGTACTGGGAGAACGCAATATACGTCCAAAAGACGTTGAAACCGAAAAGCAGCTTACCGAGGTCATGAATATGCTCGGTGGAGATGTAGTTGCCCATTTTGGTTCCGCCGCGGACCGCGAAAGTCGTGAGCAGCATCAGCGCGTAAACGACCATAATACTTCCGGCGAAGTAATAAACGCCGAGCATTGTAGAATACCAATGCGGGTTCAAAGACATAATCCAGTCAAATGCGCAGAAGGAAACGCTCAGCGCAAACAACGCAATTGAGACGTAGCTCGTTTTCTGGAGTTTGAAGGTAATTTGCTTGTCTGCAGTGGTGTCCTGACGTGTGGAGTTTCTGTAATAATAAACTCCCAGAACGCTCCAGATGACAACGTAAATTATGCCGCGGACAGTGAAAAACTGCTCATTCAAATAGGCAGCCTTCGCCTGAATGGCGACATCGCTTTTTGCTTCTTCAGATGTCCAGTGATGGAACAAACTGTGAAAACCAAAGAGCATGGGAATGAACAGAATTGCAAAAACAGGCAATGTTGCAGCGTAATTCTCTGCAAAACGGCGCACGACAACCGACCAGCCGGCGCGGGTCGCGAACTGAACGAGGACAAAAAACAAACTTCCGAGAGCCATGCTCAGGAAGTAAATGTATGACGTGTGAAAGGACCACTGCAGGGCCTCGACTTTGTCCTTGTTGCCAAGAGCAAGTGCGAGCGCAGCGACAAGGCAAACGATTCCGAGAACAATCGCAGTTACGGGAATTTTTCGCAGCCAGTGTGTCTGCGGCAGCGTAACGTCGTTTGGATTTACAGCTTTTGCGTGGCTAGAACTCATCGCTTCCATCCTTTCGAAGCAGCAATGTCAGAAGGAACATCATTCAGAGTGCCGCGGCGGCTGAGTTGAAGTGTCTGAACATAAGCAACAATCGCCCAGCGATCTTCGACCGGAATAGCATATGAGTATGAGGGCATGTTGCCGCGCACACCGTTCAGGATGGCATCGTAGATCTGCCCCGCGGGCATGTTGACCAGCCTGTCTTCATGAAAGCTTGGCGGCTTGAGCAGTCCTGCATTCCGCTGAACGACGATGCCGTTGGCGGCTCCGGTTTTGCCATGACAGACAGCGCAGTAAATGTTGTAGCGTTCCTGCCCGCGTTCAACAAAGCTTTGTGTGATGCGCAAGGGAATTTTGCTGACGAATGCTTCGCCGTTCTTGCCTTCGTGAAGGCTTTGGTTGTCCTTGAGCAGACCGACTGCAACAGTACCGGCTACGGGCTGGCGCATTGCACGGCCGTCCTCGAAAAATTCATTTTTTTTCTGCGGCCGGTATTTGGTCTGAAAGTCCATGTTCAGGTTTGGATGGATTGGTGGCTGTTCAGAAGGCTGCCCCTGACATCCTGCAAGGAGAATGCAGAGACTGGCAGCTGTTCCGGCAAAACCAAGGCTTGACGCTGTTTTTGCAGTGTTTTTAAGTTTCATTGTTCCACCAGTTCAACATGGGTTGCGCCGAGTTCAGTCAGCATCTTCGAAGTTGCTGTCGCATCGAATTTTGGGTCGCGTGATTCGATTGAGATGAAGAATTTGTCGTCTGTCACCTTTTCAAACCGCGCCGAGCGAAACAGCGAGTGGTACCACATCGGCAGACGGTTGATGAACAGCATCCCAAAGACTGCACCAAATGATCCCAACAGAACTCCCAATTCAAAGGTGACAGGAACGAACGCCTGCCAGCTGAAGAATGGTTTGGCTGAAATTGCCAGCGGATACGCCTGCGTGTTGATCCACCATTGCAGAAGCATGCCGCCGGAAGCGCCCGAAAGTCCCATCACAAGAACGATCCACGGCACGATACTGGGCTTGAGTCCCATTGCTTTTTCGAGTCCGTGCACCGGAAACGGCGTGTGCGCATCCCAGTGCTTGAAGCCCTTGTCTCTGACTTTTTCACAGGCATGGTAAATTGCCGAAGCTGATGAGAACTCTGCGAGGACTCCATAGAGATTCTGTTTCTGGCTCATCAGTGTGCTCCTTTCTTCGCATGACTGTTGTCGTGATCATGACCGTGCGGGTCCGCATCAGGCATAACCGTTTTGACTTCAGAAATCGCAACGATGGGCAGAAACCTCACAAAGAGCAGGAAGAGCGTGAAGAACAGCCCGAATGACCCGATGAAAGTTGAGATGTCGATGATCGTCGGCTTGAAATAGGCCCACGAAGACGGGAGGAATGTTCTGTGGAGTGAGGTCACAATAATCACAAACCGTTCAAACCACATTCCGATGTTCACAAATACCGAAATGATGAACAGCGCCCAAAGATTTGTGCGGATTTTACGGCTCCAGAACAGCTGCGGGATAATCACGTTGCAGGTAATCATCGTCCAGTAAGCCCATGCATAGGGCCCTGTTGCGCGGCTGATAAAGATGAAGCGCTCATATGGGTTGCCGCTGTACCAAGCGATGAAGAATTCCATGCCGTACGCGTAGCCGACCATTGAGCCGGTCAGCAGGATGATTTTTGCCATATTTTCGAAGTGGCGCATCGTGACAAGGTGTTCGAGTTTGAATACCCACCGGCAGATGATCATAAGGTTGATCACCATTGCAAATCCCGAGAAAATAGCGCCGGCAACGAAGTAGGGCGGGAAAATTGTCGCGTGCCAGCCGGGAAGCTGCGAGGTGGCAAAGTCGAAACTTACGATGGTGTGAACCGAAAGAACGAGGGGAGTCGAGAGAGCTGCAAGAATCAGATAGGCGCGTTCATAGTTGAGCCAGTGGCGGTGTGAGCCGCGCCAGCCGAGGGCAAAGAGTCCGTAAATGAACTTGCGCAAACCTTTGGAACGGTCGCGGAAAGTCGCCAAGTCAGGAATCAGACCGACAAACCAGAAAAGCGTTGAAACTGTGAAATACGTGGAGACCGCGAAAACGTCCCACAGAAGCGGACTGCGGAAGTTCGGCCACATTGCCATTTGGTTGGGGATCGGGAAGAGCCAGTAGGCAACCCACACACGACCAACGTGAATGCCTGGAAAAACCAATGCGCAAATGACGGCAAAGATTGTCATTGCCTCGGCTGCACGGTTAATTGAGGTTCGCCATTTTTGGCGGAACAAAAACAGAATCGCCGAAATCAGAGTACCCGCGTGGCCGATACCGACCCAGAACACGAAGTTGGTGATGTCCCAAGCCCAACCGACACGGTTGTTCAAGCCCCAGACCCCGACACCTTCCCAAAACAGGTAGCCGATTGAGGCACCCAACACGCCCAGTGCTGAAAGTGCAATCAGGAAACAGATCCACCACGCCTTTGGAGTTTTCATCTCCATAGGTTGTGAAACGATGTTGGTTACCGACGAAAACGTTTCACGCCCCAAGACGAGAGGCGAGCGCTTTTCGACGTGTTCTTCAAGATTCGCAAGTGTAACAGATGTTTCCATTCGCGTTCACCACTTCAGAGTTAGATTGAGGGAGAAATTTCAGGATTTGTATTGCGCACCTTCGCAAGGAACGTCGTCCGCGGTTCCAGCGCAAGTTCAGAGAGCAGCGCATAATTGCGCGGCAGTGCTTTCATCTGAGACACTCGGCTGTCTGCGTCGTTGATATTCCCGAAGGTAATGGCATCTGTCGGACAAACCTGCTGGCAGGCTGTCACAACCGCGCCGTCGCGGATAATTTCTTCTCCGCGCAGCTTGCTGTCGATGCGTGCTGCGTTGACGCGCTGGATACAATACGTGCACTTCTCGATGACACCACGGAAACGCACTGTTACGCGCGGGTTTTTCTGCATCGCATACAGAGGATTCTCCGCATCGTTTTCCTTCGAGAAGTTGAAGTAGTTGAAGCGGCGGACTTTGTAAGGACAGTTGTTTGCGCAATAACGTGTTCCGATGCAGCGGTTGTAGGCGATGTCGTTGGTGCCTTCTGTTCCGTGAACAGTAGCTGCGACCGGACAGACCTGCTCGCAGGGGGCTGTTTCGCAGTGTGCACATGCCAACGGCTGGAACACAGCTTGAATTGAGTCAGGGTTGTCCACGTTGCCTGCAAAGTAACGGTCAATTCGGATCCAGTGCATTTCGCGGCTCTTGAGGACGCGTTTTTTACCGACAACCGAAATGTTGTTTTCTGCCTGACATGCTGCCGTACACGCGTTGCAACCTGTGCACGAGTTCAGGTCAATCGTCATACCCCATTGATTGCCGCGCGTTTCAATTGACTTGGTCCAAAGCAACGTTCTGTGGTTCTTGGGGTCACCCAGATTGAATTTGCCAAAAGCTTTTTCGAGTGAGGGTTCGCTCTTGACTGTAGCCAGTGTGACTTCGCGGTACACACCGCGCGTCTTGATGGCTTCGTCGCCGACCTTGGTATCGTATTCGTAATCCGAGACTCCGTGTTCCTGCGTCGTTGCCAGCTCGTACTTTCCGCCGGCAAGCTGAATTTCAGCGCCGATAACGAACATTTCGTCACGGCCGAGCAATGAGTAACCGTTGAATCCGGTACCCGAAGAGACACGTCCATTGAACGGACGGCCATAGCCCAGCTGAACGACCAGAGTGTGTTCTGCGACACCGGGGACGACAAAGGCTGCAATCTTAAGACTTCTTGTTTTTTCGCCTTTGGCCTTGATCTCGACCATGTCACCGGTCTTGATGCCTTTTTCTTTCGCGGTTTTGGGACTCAGGAGGACTGCGTTGTCCCAAGTGAGTTTTGTGACCGTGTCAGGAATTTCCTGCAGCCATGCGTTGTTTGCATAACGGCCGTCATACACGCTGCGGTCAAGCGAGAGTCTGAGTTCGAGCTGCGATGCAGACGGAGCGGGTGAAGCTCCGACTCCGGCAAGTCTTTGAGGCAAGCCGCTGAAGTCGGGCTTGGTGTTCAGAGATTTTGAGTCGCTGGCAAAAAGCGATGCTGCAACCGGAATAACTCCGTCGTGCAGCCATCGGCGCCATGATGCGCTGAAATTCTCACCGCCCGAGGACTTCCATTGCGCCTGAACGAGTTCATAGGCGTTGTTCTTCTTTCCAAGAAGACCGGCCAGAAATTCGATTTCCGACAGCGAGGGAAACAACGGCTCAATGAGAGGCTGAACGATGGAGGCGGTGCCGTCTGTGCCGACAAGGTCTCCCCAGCTCTCGAGGAAATGGCTGCGCGGAAAGTGCCATGTGGACGCTTTGGCAGTTTCGTCGGCATGGTATCCCAAGTGCAGACTCGTCTTCACTTTCGCCAAAGCCTCGGCAAATCCGGTTTCCGTGGATGTTGTGTAAACGGGGTTCACATCGAGCATGATCAGCGTCTGAATGCTGCCGCGATTCATTTCGGCGGTCAGTTCCTGCAAGGTTTTTGCAGCAGGAATGATGTTCGGCCGGACAACGACACTGCGGCCCACATTGCCGAGTGCGGTGTTGATCAGAAATGCAACTTCGTGAATCCACGGTTTCAGATGATTGCCGATAACGAGGACACTTTGGCCCTTGTTGGCGATAAGGTCCGATGCCAGTGCCCGAATCCATTTTGCATTTGGATTGGCGGCCTGCTTGCCTCGGCTGACGATTTCGCTGGGAAGGGTCAAACCCGAAGCGGAAAGCTCCGCGGCGAGCGAGAGGATAAATTCTCCCATCGCCGACGAACGCAGACTCAAACGGTGATCTGCAACAGCCCCTGTCAGCGTAAATGCCGGTTCAACGGCATAGAGGCGTGACATCGCTTTTTTGTCGTCAACAGTTTTTCTTTTTGCGGCGTATGTTTTTGAATTGCGGATGACGTCACCCTCGATCCCCAGAGGATCGGAATCAACGGCGACAATGACATTCGCTTCTTCGAAACGGTTCATGAGAGTGCAGTTGTCGAAGCCGACCGATCCGAGAGCCGCAGCTTCATTCCAGCGCATTGCGGGGTCATGAATGGCAATCGTCGTTTTCGGGTAGGCCGCTTTGAATTCTTTTACGAGACTCAGCAAAGTTGGGGAAGCTACTGCTTCCATCAGAATTGCCGTGCCCTGTCCTGCCGAGAGCTCTTTTGCGACGTTTGCAAGTGCGGCTTTGAGCGACGCGCTTGTGAGACGGCTGCCGTCGGCAGTGACTCCTGCCTTCAGAACGTTCTGACTGCGGTCGGGATCATACAAATCCAGAATTGCCGCCTGTGCAAACGTGTTCGTTGCGCCCATGCTCAAGGGGTGCGTCGGGTTACCGTCGATCTTGGTTGGGCGTCCTTCGTAGCTGGTGACCAGCAGACCGAGAACGCTTCCGCCGAAACGGCCGGCCGAAGCATAGTATTGAGGCTTGCCTTCGATCAGGTCTTCGGGACGCTTGTTGTAGGGCAGAATTTTTTCAACGGGCTTGCGGATGCAGCCGGCTGTTGAAGTCAAACCTGCGAAAGCCGCAGATGCGCCGATGATGCCGAGGAACTTACGACGATCAACGCCGGGAGTCACTTCGAGTTCGGCTGCTCCTGTCGGAAATTCGTTTTTCATGCGTGCGAGCAATTCGGGGGTCTCAGCCATTTCTTCAAGGCTTCGCCAATATTTTTTGCCGCTTTTTTCCTGATTATTTTCAGACTGCATATGTGCATTCCCCACGTTCAAACTTTTTCAGTAGTGGCATCCGGAACAGTGCTGCGGAGGGTTCACGCCCCGTTGCCTGTGCGGGTCTTTGGTCGGGTCGTAACCGGTCTTCGTGGAGTCGTAAGCAAGGTTAGTGACCTGATCCTTGGGAACCAGATTGGGAACCGGATTGCGATGACACTCAAGACACCAGCCCATGCTGAGGGGTTTGGATTGCGTGACGACCTTCATTTGATCGATTCGGCCGTGGCAGGAGGCGCAGTTTACGCCCTGTGCAACGTGGATGGAGTGGTTGAAATGAGCATGCTCGGGGAGCATGTGAACTTTCACCCATTCAATCGGTTTGCCTGTTTTGTAGGAATCGCGGACGAGCTGGAGTCGCGGGCTTTTTGCCTGAACCATGCTGTGGCATCCCATGCATGTTTCAGTCGGTGGAATTGCAGCAAACGCAGCACGTTCAACCGTGCTGTGGCAATACCGGCAGTCCATACCCATTTGACCCGCATGCAGCTGGTGGCTGAACGCGACCGGCTGTTTGGGGGCGTATCCGACGTCGGTCCATTTGGGGGAGAAAAAATACCAAACAAAAAGAACAGCGCTGACAAGAACAACGGGAGCACCAATCGCGACGAGCGTTGGGATCCGATTGGTCCACTTAGGAAAAATGGGTGTCACTCGATCACCTTCATGCATGAGGGTTCGACACGCGAACTACAAATGACCCACTCGGCCAAAGGTAGTTTACCGCGTGAGTCTGTAGTTCATCCGGACTACGGGAGCAAGTCTCGCACCAAAAGAATCACTTGAAAAATTTTAAAGCTGCAGTTGATCTAAATCATGATTGATTATGAGTTATGTCTAGTACTTGCTGACTGGTGTAACCGAAGCAGCGGTGAGGCAATTGAGCCTCTTTGAAGAGCCGGCATCAAAGGAGCGTCTCACCGACGACAGCCTCAGCGCGAGCGTAAATTTCGTCAACGCCCTCGCCCGAGGCATCGTAGAAGCCTCTGATGCGCCCGCGGCTGTCAACCAAAATCAGTTTTTGCGAATGGGCAACGTCCATCAGTCCGTTTGTCACTGTCGGAGCTCCCATTCCGACGGTGAAGCCTTTTTCAACGATTTCGGTGACAGATGTTCGTGATCCCGTCAAAAACGTCCAGACCGATCCACTCGCACCTGACTTTTCAGCGAATGCCTTTAGAACACTTGGAGTGTCGTTTTCGGGATCGACAGTGATGCTCACGAGCGTCAACGGAATTTTATCGTGTAAAATCCGAGCCTGCAAACCGACGAGATGTTGCGTTATCATCGGGCAAACGCTCTGGCAGCGCGTAAAGAGAAAACTTGCGATGTAGGTTCTGCCGGCGAGTTCGCGGGAGCCGAACGGTTTGCCGTCCGGACCGGTGAGCGTGAATTCGGGAAGTGCGCTGACCACCGGCGGAGGCTGCGGCACTCTTCGTGTCAGCGGAGTCACGATGGTGATAACGATCATCGAGACCACTGCAGTCCAGAGATAGGGGCTCTTTTTGAATCCTTCGACAATTTTTTCAAACATGGCGTGCCTTTCGGCTGTGTGTCATGGCGGTTGCAAACCACAAGGCCGCCAAGAATTGAATTCCCAAAATGGTCAGGTGCAGCCAAGATTCTGCCCCGTGCGGGGAGGGAATCAGTCCTGCACGAAACAGAACAGCAATGTGTGTCATCGGATTCAGCGCAGCGATCCATGACCAAAGGCCCGTTTCAGGAATGGGGAACATTGCTCCTGAAATGATCCAGAGCGGAAAAAGTATCAGCCCCATGACCGCATGGTAGCCCTGAACGGAATTGATAAGTAGCGCTGCTCCGAGATTTACTGCAGACAGAACAGCCGACCCGAGTATCACTCCGGCAAGAAGCAGGAACCAGCTGATGTCCGCGAAAGCGAGTCCGGCAACAGGAACAAAGACGAGAAGCAGCGCAATTTGAACTGCAACGAGAGTCACAAGTCCAGCTATTTTGCCTGCTGTGATGCCGATGCGCGGCGCAGGCGACACAAGAATTGCCCGCAAAAATCCGGACTGAGCATCCTCAATCAGGCTGATGGCACCGAACAGTGTTGTGAAGAGAACGCACATCACAAGCGATCCGCAATAAAAAAATTGCAGATAGTTGGTTCCGGACTCCGGAATGGAGACAACCTTGTTCAGGCCGAAGCCAATAAGAAACCAAAACATCAGCGGCTGAGAAACAAGTCCGAGCCATCTGGATTTTTCTTTTTTGAAGCGGATCATGTCTCTGAGCCAAAGGGCCGAGGCGACCTGCAGAATTCCTGAACTCATGTGTTGTATGCTCCTTCGCCCGAAATATCCGACAGCCTGATGAGCTCGTGCCAAAGAGCATCCGACAGCTGAGTTTTGCGAACCAAAGCTGATTCAACAAGAGCATTCAGCGCGGCATCGGTCTTTATTTTTTCAAGCGTTGCGGAGGCGTTTTCCGAGTGAATCAACACCTTGTCACGCGAGGGAACCGAAAATGGAGCCTGTGAGGTTTTGGAAAGGTCACGTGCAAAAGTGTCAGCCTTCTCCGGAGTATTGACTTCGAGAGTCTCCGGAGGAAGCAGTGAAGTTATCGAATTTTGCTGGGCATCGAGCGCTATTTGTCCGTTGTTCATAAAAACAAGACGGTTAAAAAGTTTCAGCTCTGCAGCATGATGCGAAGCACAGATGAGAGTGCGGATTACGCCGGTTTTGCCGGTTTCCGCGAGGGTATTCCAAAACTCCCTTTGCGCTACCAAATCGAGTCCTGCGGTCGGTTCATCGAGAAAAAGAATTTCGGGATCGCAGAGCAGAGCACGTGCGAGATCGGCGCGTCGCTGTTGACCGCCTGAAAGAGTCTGGACTGTTTTGGGAATCAGTTCTCCGAGCTGAAGTGCATGCTCGAGTTTGCTGATCGCGCGATCAATTTCGGCGCGGCTCATGCCCCAAACTTTTCCAAACAGCGACAGGTTTTCGCCAACCGTGAGTTTTTTGTCCAAACATGGAGTCTGAAAAACCAAAGCGATTTTGCTGCGGGGAATAAGAGCAGTGCGCTGGCCTTTTTGGGGATCGAGCAAACCCGCAAGAGTAAGAAGCAAAGTTGATTTTCCTGAACCGTTCCGTCCGACGAGTGCCAGCGTTTCGCCCGCATGAATTTCCAGATGATTCACAAAAAGATTCGGCTTGGCCGACGGTTTGTAAGAAAATTCAACCTGATTGAGAGTAAGGACGGGATTTTTCATTTGAACAGCAGGAGGTCCGCGGCAAGCACTGCCGTGAGTACCGGAAGGTAGACCAGCGAAGCAATAAACAACTGTTTTGCCCATTTCGGATGTTTGTCAGGATTGAACCCGCGAACGCTGAGCACAACCATCCACAGTCCCAGCGCAACCGAAGTTACACCGTAAAGTGCGCCGCCTATGCCGAGGGGAATCAGCATCAGACTGACTGGAATGAGCAGAACCGAATAGATCAAGGCCTGCTGTATTGCAGGTTTGTGTCCGCGGTCGGCCGGCCACGTCTTGATTCCGGCATTTCGGTAATCGGACTCATGATTGACAGAAATAGCGATAAAATGCGGGATTTGCCAAATCAGCAGGATTGCAAAGAGGACAATGCCGGGGGCTGTGATTTGTCCGGTGACGGCAGTCCATCCAAGTAAAGGCGGCATCGCGCCGGGGACTGCGCCAATCAGCAAAGCATGCGGCGTAATACGCTTCATGGGCGTGTAAACGAGCACATAACTAAGAAGCGCGAAGAGGCTGAGGAATGACGTTGTCCAGTTGACCTGAATTCCGAGAATGACAACCGAAGCAACACCAAGGATGAGCGCGAACACCAGCGCCGCCTGTGCGCCGATCCTGCCCGTCGGAAGCGGCCGTGCGGCCGTTCTTTTCATGAGTTTGTCGGATTCGCGTTCGATGTACATGTTGAGGGCATTTGCAGAGGCCACTGAAAACGCGGTGCCTGTCAGGGCGAAAAATATGAGCCCTGCCTTAAGGCTTTCCGGAGCCATTGCAGCTCCGCCGAGCATCATCAACAGGCAAAACAAAGTGATGCGGGGTTTGGTCAGCTGGACGTAATCGCGCCACGCTTGTGCGGGTTGTTTGTAGGCGAAGTCCTGCGTTACACTCATCTTGTGTACTTCTCTATTGATACGGGGAGGTATCCAATCGATCTGCAGTGAAGGTCTAGTGCCTTGTAAGAATTTCCGCAAACCTTATTTAGGCTCTTGCTCAAACTCCGTGCCGCACACTCTTTAAACCCGAAATGCGCATCAGCAGGGCGATTTGCAAGCGCTGCGCATTCCTGAGCCCTGTTTTGGCCGGTCAGACAACTATCCATGACCCGAGGTACGGCTCCCTCGCACAGCGCCTTCATGCCGTCACAGCGGGGCAGCCACGCTATAATTGAATTGATGCAGTTCTCGGCAGAAGACGACTTTCCGAGTTCACTGAAGCGGCTGTAGGTTTCGACCAAGTGAACTTCCGTCTGCCTGTAAGTGAACGATGTCAGAACCGACATAAATATTGAAACAACAGCTATGAGTCCGAGAACGAGCCAGCCTTTGTGCCTGCGTGACTGTTGGGTGGTCTTGTCCGAGGTGATTTCTGTCATGATTACAGCCTTTCATGGGGTGCTATACCCCGAGCAGCTGCAACCATAATCTCAGCGGGCGGGGACCTCAAGTAAAGAATCACTCCAATAACCGCTGAAAACTCCGTTCTTGTCGGCAATCAAGATCTGCGGGGGGGCGCACTCAACAATCCTGCCGCTTTGCATGACCACAATCCGGTCTGAGTTCATCACTGTATGGAGTCTGTGGGCAATCGTAATGATGGTGCAGGATTTGAACTCGTTTTGAATCGTTTGCTGAATCAGGGCGTCAGTTTGATTGTCGACGTTTGCCGTAGCTTCATCGAGCAGAAGAATTTTTGTGTCGCGCAGCAAGGCTCTGGCAAGACAAATTTGTTGTCTTTGTCCGACGCTGAGGTTGCTGCCGCCTTCGAGCACAGAAGTCGTCAGGCCGTGGGAGAGTCTTGCGACGAGTGCGGAAAGATGAGCGCGGCGCAGAGCGTCGGTGACCTGCTCATCGGTAAACTGGCAAAAAGGATCGATGTTCTCACGGAATGTCCCCGAAAAAAGAATCGGGTCCTGCGGGATGATCGCGATATTGTTGCGAAGCAGGGTGAGCGGCAGTGAGGTAATGTCGACACCGTCGATGAATACCGATCCGGCCGGCGGTTCCACAATTCTGAAGAGTGTTTGAATCAACGTGCTCTTGCCTGCACCGGTGCGCCCGACGATTCCGATTTTTTCTCCGGTTCCGATGGCGAGTGACAAGCGATCCAACACCGGCGGCAATTCTTTGCGGTAGCGTAAAGTCAGCTGACGGAATTCGATTTGACCCGACTGCGGCCATTGTGCCTGAGGTTCAATTCCCTCCCATTTTTCACCCTGCGTTTGTGAATAATGAGTCACTCTTTCGATGGCGTTCATGCTGCTCTCAAGTTCACTGACCATGCGCACCGCCCAGTTGAGTGCACCAGTGACAAGCAGTGCATACGTCAGTGACACACCCGCAAATGCGGTTGTCATTTGGCCGTGCAGCAGGAGGGCTGAACTGGCAGCGCAGCCGACCAGCACTGCCCCGATGAATTCAAGGCGGGTTCCGAGCCAGCGGTTGAGGGAAATCATTGTGTAAAAGGCACGCTGATTACCGTCGAATCGCCGGATACTTTCGTTCACAAAAACCGGCCCGCGGTTAAAAGCCCGAATGACACTGATTCCGGAAAGAGATTCCGAGAAGTGAGCATACACAGGCGAGCGCGATATGGATTCAAGTCTTTTGACTTCCCGCGAGGTCGTCCGAAAATCTTTTTGGATTTTAAAATAGATGAATGCAAGCGGCACTAGAGCAAACAGGGCAACCGGAGTTGCAAGTGTGATCACAATAAGAGTTGCTCCGATGGTGAATAAACATCCGAGTGCCTCCATCAGTGTGCTTGGAATATGCTGGTCAATTGCTTCTGTGTCTTTGCCGAACCGGTTCAAAATTCTCCCGCTCGGCGTACTTTCAAAAAATCCCATCGGTGCTTTAAGCACGCCATTGAGCAGCCGTTCGTGAAAAATTGCCGCCGCCCTGACACCGCCGCGCGCCGTCATTTGCGCTCGCAGAAAGGTTGTCAGCGCAGAACCAAGCCCAAGAACTGCAAGACCGGCAAGAAAAATTTCAACAGTCCAATTCTTGTGTGACGTCCACCATGCAAGCCATGAATCCGACCCCGCACTGAAGACTTCGCGCAGAACAAAAAGCGTTGCCAGCAGCAAGGCAACCTGTCGCGGAGCCACCTCCGCAAAGTATTTCGAATAGAGGGCTTTTTCGACTGCCCCTGTCTGGCGTTCTTCATCGACAACCAGCCTTCCCGCATTGGGGTTCATCAGTCTCGCAGAGGAGTGCGACGGTATGGCTGTCATTGGCTGAAAGATCGGCGGACGGGTTTCGGACGGAATTGCCGTCGCGGAATCATTCGGACGGAGTTCGGCTTCTGCAACGGATGATGAGTCTGTCTCGGTTTCCGCAAACCCTTCCAAGCCCGCGATATTCAGTTCCGAGCCCTGAAGGGCATGTGCATCCTTTTCTCTGAGTGCATTGATTTCGAGTTTTGAAAGCTCACGGACAACACCGTCCTGAACCCAAAGTACGCGATCGGCTTTCGCAGCATGTTCCGTGTTGTGCGTGACAAGAATTCTGGTTTTGCCGGCAAGCAGACCGCGCAGACAATTTTTGAAAATAAATTTTCCGACTTTGCTGTCAACCGCGCTCAGAGGACTGTCGAGCAAATAGATATCGGCATCGGAAAACACCGCGCGTGCAAGAGAAATCCGATGTTTTTGTCCTCCGGACAGGTTAACTCCGCGCTCGCCGATTTCAGTTTCATCGCTCTGAGCCAACTGGGACAGGTCGTCCTCAAGGGCGCAGGCGGCAATTGCGTTTGTATAGAGGTATTCATTTTCGGTGTGGCCAAAAAGGATATTCTGCCTGACAGTGTCATTCAATATCCATGGCAACTGTGACACAAATGCATGCCTTCCGGCCGAACGGACGAGCAATTCCGAATTCTCAAGTTCGCCCATAAGAAAATGGATGAAGCTTGTTTTTCCGCCGCCGACAGGACCAAGGACAACAATAAGTTCACCTCTCCGGATATTGAGTTCGGGAAGGGTCAAAGTAGCAATTCCTTTGCTCCAGCCTGCGATTCCGGACTTGATCCTGATGTCGCCTTTGCCGAGTGTCGGGTCACTGTGCAACGCAGGCAGCTCGTCCCGCCCGAGAAACGATTCAATTCTTTGTGTTGCGATGTTGGCATCGATGTAGCCGGAAACTGTCATGGGAAGCTGCGCCATGACCGGTCGCAGAATTCCGAAGAATGCCAGAGCGCTGAAAACATCTTCAACGTTCAGATTTTCTCCGCTCAGCAGTCTGGCAGAGAATGTTGCCAATCCTACGAATACCGGTGTGCTGAGAAAAAGAATGTTGACCAGCGCAGATTCACGCGCAAGTCCGTGAAGCTCTTTTAATTCCTGACTCCGGAATCCGTCGATCCGTCCGAGAAAACTTTTTTCCCAAGCATAAAATTTAATAACCCTGATGCCGTTGAGAATTTCGTTCATCAGGCTGACACGCCGGTCGCTGTGTTCCATAAGACGGCGCCGTCCGCCCATCATTTTTTTTGCTCTGCGCGAAGAAAAGTAGAGCATGACAAGCATGACAGCCAAGCCGGCAAAAGTTGAGGGACCCATGATGTAAAACAGCGCGCAGATCACCACCAAAGCCTGAGCCGGCAACATCCATGCCGAATGCATCATGCTTGCAACGTTGTAAACGCGGGCCGCATCGTTGGCCATCAAATTTACAATTTCTCCCGTACTCGACTGCGCCCGCGAACTGTGGCTCAGACAAAGAGCCTTTTTGTAAATGGCAACCACCAGTCCCGCTCTGATGCGCATCCCCAATTTAAGTGCCGAGTGATACACGTGGTGAATACTCAGGTTTGCAACCAAAGCCGTTATCATCAGCGCGCCGGCCAGCAGCCAGCCGGCAGTGCCGACAGGCGAGGGGGCTTTCAGAATTTTCAGAAGTTCCCGAATAATGAGCGGGTTGGTTGTGACGCAAATCAGGTTAATCAGCGCCAGAACGCTGATTCCGAAAAAAGTTTTACGGTGAATTTTCCAGAGAGTCCGAATCACCGGACGTCGGCCCGACGAACGAACGGCACTGAACATATCGGCAAAGTCCTGCCCGCACCGTGAGGAGTCTTCTGTGGAATTGAGTTTCAGAAGATGTTCATCAGATACGTGCTGCTTCTTTCCTGTAGCAATGAGCGGTCCGACCCAGTGGAAAAAGACATGCCTGTACCATGGGCTGTTTTCTTCTTGCTGCAAAGACATTTTGAAACCTTCAGTCTTGCTCAAACGGAGGTAAAGCACGTGCCCACGAAATTAACCCGTTCCAGCCTTCGGGGCCAAACCTTTTACCGTGTGCTAATGCATTTTGACGCATGACGGGAAGAACATCCGGTTGATTGCAGAGAATCAGTGCCTTTTCGAGTGCGCCTGCCAAGTTCGCGGCAGGGCCGTTTTCATAGAGCAATGCACAGCTTGCGGGCAGAACTTCAGACAGCGCTCCGGCATTGCTGCTGACCAGCGGGGTTCCCTGCTGCAGGAATTCGACGGCCACTCTGCAAATGACTTCGCTCCCCAAACTGGGAATGAGTCCGAAGCTTGACTGCCGCATCCATACGGCTACGTCGCGCACTCTTTCATCGATAATTAAAAGACGAATGCGTTTTTCGGGAACTTCGACGAGCCGGCGCGATTCGCTCAGCTCAATGCCTTTTACGGCGAACGTCCGGCAGGCCAGTTCGTAAAGAGAAATGGCAGAGACATTTTGAGATTCGCCGATGAAAACGACTTGCATCCACTGATTTTGCCGAAGCCAGTTTTTGAAATCGGCTGCTGCCAGCGCTTCGATGGTTTGCTGATGACCTTTGACGGGATCGTACCGGCCGACAACAGTCAAAGTCGGTTGAGTGAAATCGAGTGAGAATTTTCGCGAAACAATCATCATTTGTGCAGGCGCGGAAAGCTCAATAACGGGCTGTTTCAGCTGGGCCGTGCAGTAGAGATGAACCAGTTTCATCTTGTCGGGAACCGCAAACGGTGTTCGTTGTTCGACAACATCCGCAACGAATGCCACTCCCGAGACTCCGCTGCGGTAGACCCACTTGTTGAGTGCAGTGGCTCTGACGGGGTTGGCCTGACCGCGCACGCGGACAAGACGGGTCGATTGCCAGAGCTTTTTGTTGAACAAACGGTGAAGCGCACAAAGGGTGTGTTCGCGACCCTCAAAAACCCAGACAACAGAAGGTTTGTGCGATTTTACGAGCTCGCCGACGGCATGCCACGTCACCAAAAATCGTGCGACTGAAAATGGAAAAAGAGGCACGGCATTCGTCGAAAGGTCACTTTGTGAGGCCTTGCGCAAAGCAATGCTGCCGGCCGGTGCGCAATAAATCACTTTGCTGGTTTGTTTCTGGGAAACATATTTGGCGAGCTGCAGGCTGTAATCAGTGACTGCCGAAAACCACGGATTTGAGTTGAGTACTATCTGGTAATCCATGATTCTGCGCCAACTTTCTTGAAGACAAGAACAATATTGGACGAGATATTGCCACGATCTTCCTCGCTGACAAGAGTTTCAAGTGAGTTTGATGTGTCCGAGTGCGAGTTCAGCGGGCCGAGTTCATAGCTTTTGGAGTCATGCGCAACAAGCTCAAGACCTGCGCTTTTGCTCCAGTTTAAAACGTCCTTAAGGTCAAGCGGGTGATCGGAGGGATGCAGAAAAGCGTCGGCCAGCCGTGCTCTTGAAAGTCCGATATAGCGAAAGCGCATAGCCCCCGCTTTCGGAGAAATTAAGGGCAGTGCAAGCCTCCAGCAAAGAAGTTTCGCGCTTGCGAGAAAAAGTTTCCAGCCCGATGCGGGGGTGAAAGCAGACCCTTCCGCCGACTGGGAGTCTTTTGCGGCGGGATTCCACAGACCCGTGAACTTTCTTTGAATTCCGCGTTCAAGCCTGCGGCCTGTGCGTGAATAAATCATCAGCCGAAGCGTCCCGTTGCGTTCGAGGGACTGGGCCATGGCAGAAATCATCGATTTCGGATCCGGCTGATGATGAAGAACGCCGAAACATTGAATATGCGAAAACGGCGCATGTTCACGCAGCGCCAGTGTCGCATCTCCCTGAATCAGCGTAACCGGACGCAGCCTGTGCCAGTATATTTTGCGCCGTGCACGTTTGAGCGACTTGAGACTGAGATCGACCGCTAGAATCGGATTTTGGGGATGCAACATTCTGAAAAGAAGCGGCTCGTCGGTTCCGCAACCGACCAAAGCAATTTTCTTGTTTCGCGGAAATTCAAAACGAACGTCCCGCAACCTGAGGTCTTCGATCTGACAGGGAGTCAGAGCAGAACCTTTTTCGGCAAGCATTTTTGAAAATCCAGCATGCGCATCAAGCGAACCTTCGGGATCGGGGCGCATAAACATCGGACGGTTCGGATAGGGAAACAATTCATAAAAGAATTGCATCCTGTCCAAAAAGCCCGACGCCGGAATTTCGTCTGATTTTATTGAATTTTCGTCAGTACGCATGATGAGATCCCGCCAATCCCCATGCTGAGTTTGCCGCAAACGAGGCCGTTTGGCGCGTCGAGTGTCACTGCCTTGTCTGTTGCAATATTGCGTCCGACATCTTTGATACTCGGATGCACACGGTCGGATGATATCCCCGAGCCGGTGAGTGTGTATGACTTGCCGTTTTTACGTGTCGAAAACAGCTGCGCAGTGAGCTCCCAGCCGCCGCAGGTTGACATGCCGTGACCGAAGATACCTTTGCGGGCCGTGATGACTGTTGACGCAGGCAGATTGTCAATAAGCTTGAATTCGGACCAGTCGCCCGGGGTTCCGGTGGCATGCATGTCCCACGTGTGAACATCCTTGGGCGAAATGCCGGCTTGCGTAAACGCATCACGGATGCACAGTTTTGGCCCTTCCATCGAAGGGGTAATAATGTGTTCGGCATCCGAGCTGAGCCCGACGCCCATGATTTCAACTCCCAGTGATTTTTGACCGAGCTTTTCCATCACATCGTCTGCGGCGAGAATCCAAGTACATGCTCCGCCTGCAACATGGGTGCCGCGCAGGTTGCACAGCGGAACACCGACATCACAGCCCGCAGCAAGGACTTTTGCAGCATTAAATCCTGCCACCAGCTCGGGCGGAGGGGGAAGGTCCGTGGTACCGACAATTGCGGCATCGTAATCGCCGCTTCGGATTCCGTCGACAGCCTGCCGCAGGATAAGACCGAACGTTGCACAGGCTCCGATTGAAGCAAAAGAAACACCGTGAATTCCATGCAGCATGGAAACCTGCGCTGCGGGAGCATTCGGCAAATTCCAGAGCATGTTGGCATTGACGGCTTCCCAAGGCGGAAGCGGATTCTTCCACTTGTCCTGCAGAGCCTTTTTGGCCTTCGCTTTGGCGCGAATGACGTTGAGTTTGTCGTTTGCAACGTCTGCGCCGATGGTGATCGATTCCATTTCGTTAAATTCGCGCAGGTATTCCTGCAGGCCATCGGATTTTTTGCACCAGTATGAGTTCCATGCCTCCCACGCAGCTGCGCGCTCGGGTGAGTCGATTTCAAACGTTGTCGGTGAAACCGGAGCCTCGGCGTCTGCCCGTGTTCCATTGATATGCTGAGCGAGAGACTTGCAGCGTTCGGGATGAGCCCAGAATTTATGCCATGCCTGTTCTGCGGTCTTGTACTCATCGTGTCCGGTAAAATAGGCTTGAATATCGCCAAATCCGCTGCCGTAGCAGACGTAAACCCGCGGGTCGATTTTCTTGAGTGTCTGCTCAAGGCCGGGGTTACTTTCCAATGCATCAATCGAGGTTCCGACAGCCATGCGGACATGCGAGAGGCCTTTGTCGGAAAGCTGCGAAAATTTGTTGGGGGCGTGACGCTGACCGATCCAGTCACGATACACTTCGAAGTCGAACTTCGGCTGTCCAGTGAGGAACGCGCCCTGAAGCTCTGCAATTGGGGTCAACGCCGGTTTGCCTTCCTGTACGAGTGCGAGGAATTCGCGCAGGTTCGCTGCACCGGGTGAGACAATTCCCACTCCGTAGAGTGAAACCCTTCGTTTTTGTTTGACTTGTGAACCCGACTCAACTGAAGAATGCGTACTTGCGCCAGCAACCACCTGTCAGACCCTCCGGCCGGCCGCGCTTGGGCAGGACTCCCGATGGTGCGCGGCTTAAACATAAACTTGTTACAGTCCTGTGAAACGTCAGAAGTTCATGCCTGATTTCAAAGGGTCGGGCAAGCAGACAGGTCTTGACACTTCAGGTGCCACTGGTTAAAGCCTCGCCAACCGTCGCGGTGGCTGTAGTCAAGCGGTTAAGACAATGGATTGTGATTCCATCATGCGCGGGTTCAAATCCCGTCAGCCACCCCATCCCTTTCTGAAATCAGTTCAAACCCTATTCAGAAAAAGTCGTCCATCACATGAATACAACCCAAGGTCATCAGAGTGTCCCCCAGACACAAACGCAAAATCCGCTTTGGAATTTGGCACTCAATGTTATTTTGCCCTCAATTATTCTCACCAAACTGAGCGATCCTGCGCGCCTTGGTCCGACAATGGCGTTTTGGGCTGCACTTGCCTTTCCGCTTTCCGCGGGAATCGCGGAACTGTTGAAAAACCGTAAAATCAGCTTTTTTTCAGGATTCGGACTTTTGAATGTGCTGCTCACCGGCGGACTCGGATTTTTGACCGCCGACGGTTTTTGGTTCGCCGTGAAAGAGGCGGCCGTGCCGTCGGCGCTCGGAATCGCGGTGCTGGCCTCGGCAAAGATTAAAATGCCCCTGATCCAAAGTCTTCTTCTGAACGAAAGTCTGATCAACGTTGCCCTTATCAGGGAACGCCTGAATCAGAATGGCCGCCAGAACGAGTATGAGAACCTTGTTTACCGCTCGACGATTCTCTTTTCTCTTTCTTTTTTTCTGAGTGCCGCGCTGAATTTCGGGTTGGCAAGATACATCCTCAAAAGCCCGACAGGGACACCCGAATTCAATGCCGAACTCGGTCGGATGACTGCACTGAGTTTCCCTGTGATCGCTGTACCCGTGCTGATTTTTACAGGATTTATCTTCTGGTATATGTTCACCGGAATCAGCAAAATTACCAATCTGTCGCGACAGGAAATCATGCTCAGTCAGGGGCAGTGAAAAAGCGTTCAATCCTAAAGATGTCTGTCGGTCCTATTCCCGACGAAGCCCATTCGATCCTGCCCTGTTCGTTGATTAAAAACAGTGTCGGTGTTGAACTGACTTCGAGCGTCCTTGCCAAGCTGCCGCGCACATCGATAAGTGCGGGAAAATTAAATCCGTACTTCTGCATGTGAGCAGTAACCTCTTCCGCAGAACCTTCGATGTGTATCGCAAAAATGCGCTCTGCAGGAATGTTGTTCCTGACTATCGAGCGCTTAATCAATTCCATTTCAAGTTTGCACGGGCCGCACCAAGTCGTCCAAAAAAGAGCTGCAGACCTGCGGCCGTCGGACGGAGGGAAAGTGAACGGCGTATTTGAGGCAGAGTAAAGGCTTTGAGGAGGGAAGATTTGCTGCTCATGTCTGAAATTTTTGAGGACTTCCGGACCGCGCCGAACGACAATAAAAATAATAAGGCCGGCGAGGACCAGCCGGCTCAGAGTTATTTTGTCCAAGATTTTTTTCATGACCCGCTCTTTGCCGGTGAATGAATCTCACCGCATTGCAGCTTGTTCAATTCAGCCGGACCTTGTCAACTTTTTTGCCGAACGGGAATACACATCTGCGGCTCAATTGTTTCGTGCCGCGTCCAAAAGTCCCTTGATTGCATCGGCTGATGCCGTGCTGCCGCGCCGGTGTGCTTCATCACTCAGGAGTGTCAGATTTTTTCGCGCCGTGCGCATCGCTGCCTGAACTGTCCTGAACGATTTAAGTGCCGTGCAGGTAATGCTGATGTCATCCTGCGTACATTCGGCATCGTCAATTTCAACAAAATCCTGAGCGCACTGGCTTGCTTCGCTTTCGGACCAGAACCTGTCAGTCAGAGTGTAGTACCGGTTTTTCAGATCCTCGGCGAGCTCCTTTTGATTGGGATCATTGACGATGTCTTTCACAAGGCAAGCGAGGGCTTTTTGCTTTCCTGCATGTGAATAAAAGATTGCAGCCGTGTCGAGCAGAGTTGTTTGAAGGGCAGGAAGGACATCGGCCTGAGCCTTGAGGTATCCGTCCATCTCGGGCTGAGTCATGTAAAGCGAGCAAGACTTGTATGCTTCCACACCGAACGTTTCATGGCGGCATACCTTGTAACTTTCTACGCCGTGCGCGGGATCGCGGCAGACTTCGTATCCTGCAACTCCCGAATTGAAATTTTCCGCGCCGAATGATTCGTGACGGCATTCTTTGTATTGCTTCACGCCGAATTCGGGACGTGCACAGGTGCGCAATGTTCTTTTTGTACACCGATGACGGGTTTCAACCCGCACATCAAACGCAGAGTAATATTTTACGCGTGTTTCCGTGTTGGCCAAAGCCGAGTACCACGAACCGGCCGCATATCCGCTCGGACAACTTTTGTCCCACTCCGACCAGAATTCCTCGGTATCGGCACCGCAGGCCTCGTCGGGCTTTGCAAAATATTCTTCAACACCGCAGGCTTCACCGCGACCGAGTCTGTAAGTCCGGACACCGAATTGAGGATCTTCTTTAATGATAGGTGCACACATCGGGCTGGAGCTGAGTTTGAACTGATCTGCACCGCACAGCAGGTCCGCCCGCTGGTGGTATGTTTCCACTCCGCATTCCTGAAATCGGCCTGTTTTCATCTCGATGGGCTTGATGGAAGCGATCTCGGTTGCACCGAGTCTGCGAAGTCTTTTGGCAGCAGCAGGTTTCTTCTTCTCGTCTTTTTGGGGTTCAGCTTTTGTCAGGGGAGCGGGCGCTGTCGGTGAATCGTTATTTAATCTGACCAGCCTTTGCTCGGATTCGCTGCCGCAGGCGGAAATCAAAAGGTTGAATCCCATTGCCGCGGTTGAAATGAGTGCTGCCGGAACGAAAGTGTTTTTGATAAGCATCGGAATATTTCCCTATCCTGTAATTGAGTGGACCGTTTTGATTGCGGGACGGCCTTTGCATGAATCGTGCCAACTCAATTCAGCAATAATTTCCCGCAAAAAAACGGATAGGCGTGCCGATTTTCAGCCAAATTGGTCGAATTTTTGGCCGGTTTTCAGCCAACGTCCGAAAATCATCCGGCAAGAAAGTCTGAAATTTCGGCAAAAAGGGCTTGGCACGGGCCGTGCTTAGGGGGTGTGTTCAATAACCCCAGTTCCGGAGCCAATCCATGTTTTATATCTTCCACCGACACTCACCGGCGCGAGTCATTGCCATGATCGCTGCCGGCATTTCCATTTACTGCCCCATCTCGCCGGCGCACGCCGAGACGATAATCAGAGCTCCAAACGGAGAACCGTTCAAAGAGCGATTCGAGAGACTCAAAAAGGAAATCGGGCAGCTCAGTGCTGATTTGCAGCAGTCGCAAAAGAATATTCAGAGCCTGAAAGAGACCAACAACTGCATTCATTCGGCTTACCAGAGTCTTTCCGGTCTGACTGAACAACTTCAGTCTCTGGGCCGCCGTACGGATAAAAATTCCTTCGCATTCCGTTCCGGCCAACTGGCAGCAAAACACAATTCGTTTTTTGATTCACTTGATGAATTTTCCAAGACGGAACTGACACTCGTTCAAAATCCCGACGGCACAACCGCGGCCGACAAAAATCAACTCGACTTGTTGCTCGAACGGATTCCCTTGAGCATTCGTCAGCTCAGGTCCGAATTCGAGAAGCAAACCGGCGAAGAGGAAGTTTATCTCAGAGAGCTTTCTTTTCAGTTGGTCAATTTGCAGAAGGCAATCTCACAAGTCAAAAGAAATGAGGACGGCATAAGAAAATGCACTCCTCAACTGACGGACGTGGCACAGAAACTCGTTCACGAGGGGGGGGAGGCATCTGTAAGTCTGTCCCTTTCAAGAAAACTTTTCGGTGAGTTGCAGAACAAGCGTGCGCGTGTGCTCGGCGCGTTCAATTATGCCATGCAGCAGAAAATATCTGCGGCACTGGCGCAGGCTTCCGGTCAGACGGCGAATTCGCTTATTGAAAGAATCACACTTTCACTCGAAGAGCTCCGCCTGCGCACTGAAGCAGAACGCTGGTGGTTTAAAGAAGCTCTGCAGGATGGTCCTGCGCGCGGATTTCTGTCCGGTAAAAATGCCGACCCTGTCAAGGCTGACCAAAACCTGCGGCTTGCAATTGCCGGATGCGATGTGTTGCTGGGGCAGTTGCAGCTGCACAAAAGAACTCTTTCTCCGGCCGATTCAAACACAGCATCACCGGCAATTTCCGACCTTGAACAGAGCCTTTACCAGCGCCGCAAAGCGCTGACTCAGTGGCTCGGTCAGGTCAATCTTTCAATTAATACCGTTGCGAAATAATCCGGAGAAGACATGACGCGCAAAAACTCAAAAAGCAAAAAAATTATTTCCGCAGGACTCGCATATCTGCTGCTCTTCAATACGGCCTGCAGCGGGTATTTGCACAACAGCACGAACACAGCCTCAGGTTCGGGAAGATCGTTTTTTCAAAATTACCTTGGTGAACAACGCGGAGAGGTCAACACGGTTGAACCGGACGGTTACAGTCACACACGCGATGATCACGGAACCGAAGAAATTGATTTTTATTTTACGTCCGATGAAGAGGGCGAGGCTGATTCACCGCGATATCCTACCGGATTGCCCAAGATCCATGCCGAAATGAATGATGGCGGCGAGTTGCTGGATGCACAGCGCGAATATCTTGCGGGCCACGGTGAACGCATGGCCGAAGTGCTTGCGGCGTGCCGAAGTGTCGGCTGTCAGGGGATTGAGGGACTTGATGAAAACGATCCTGTGCTCTCTGAAGCAAGACAATTTGTCCGTGCAGACAGGTCCGATATTCCGGCTGCGAAAAAGGAAGACCTGAAGACGCTCGCAGACGTACAACGGGAACTTGAGAGAATCGACAATGCTCTGTCCGGCGACAAAGAGAAGCTGGAAAAGGCAAAAGCTGCGACAAAAGAAATCGAAGACAAGCTGATTCAGGAACAAAAGGAACTTGCAGAAAAGGCCGAAAAAGCCGCTAACGATGCCCTGAAGGAAAGTCAGGAGCAGGTCGAAAACGCCAACAGCGTCAGACAGGAGCTTATTCAGGCGCACAACTCCGGTGTTGAGCGAATTCAAAAGATTGCAGGAACGCAAGATGAGCCTGCAAGTTCTGACCGGAGCTCCTCATTAAAGGGCGGATTCAAGCCGAGCGCGGACGAGTTGGAAAGATTCGGCCGTATCAATGAATCCCTGCGTGAAACTGCCGAAATTCCGGAGCTCAATGACAGCGCCGATGTCCTTGCTGAAATCGCAAAGCAAAGTGCTGAACGCGGCGATCTTGCGTCCTACGAACTGCGGATGAATGCAGCCCGTGCTTTTGCGTCTGCATCGCAGCACAAAGGTGATTACGACCGGCAAACTTTGACGGCAGCAACCTCAATGAGCAGGGCCGCACAGAGTTTGGAAAATGAAGGATTGATTTCGCTCGCCAATGAAGCGGCAGAGACTGCCAGAAAGCTTTTGCCTTTTGCTCTCGGCTTTGCCCGCATGAACGAGCTGATCGATCTTCCGTTTAATGTGGTTGAGGCGTTTTCCGGAAAGACTCTTGATTTTGACGATCAGGCAGGAGCTTTCGTCCGTGACTGCACAACAGTCGAACGAGCCTTTGCCGTCGGCGCGCTTGCGATGGGAACCATTGCCGCCTTGTCGGGTTCGGCTCCTGTTTTTGCGATGGCAATCGCGGCCGGCAGTGCAGGCAAAGTTCTTAAGGCATTCAAAAATAACGCCAAGGGAATTCACGGCGCTCAGGAGGGCGAAAAGCTTTACGAAGAGACTGTGAAAATCGCAAAGACGCTGGACCGCGCTGCTCCCAAGATCATGGCGCAAGGGACGATGACACCTTATGCGAGGCGTCATATTTGGTACGGCAATATCCGTGTCAGCAATGATAAATTGAAAGTCCGGATCGACGGCGGTCTGCATACTCAGGATGGTTTGCGGCAGTATCTGGAACTGGCTCCTGCGCACAACGCACCGGTGTCGAGAGAAATGCTTCCCAACGGTGTTGAGCGGGTGGTCTTTCCGGACAGTGCGTTGACAAACAGGGAAATTGGAAAATTGAAAGGTGCAGCAGCAAACGGATTCGGAGCGCCCAACGGCAAAACCCTCTTTCCCGCTCACTGGACACCCGAAACTATCGAAGCCGCGGTTGAAGCCTCGGCCAAGAACGGAAAGGTTGTTTACAAAGGCGACGACGGCTTCCGAATGGAGGTCGTGCACGACGGGGTGACGGTGCTTGTCAATTATGGCAAAGACGGCAAACCGAACAGTGCCTTTCCAAAGTGGATTCAATAGGTGAATTTGGGATTTCAGGATTTCAAGCCCAAGGTTGAAAGGGTTCGCGAAATGAAGAGCTACACGCACAATGAAGCTTTGCAAAAGTTTTTGAATTACAGTGATCTTGAAGATTCGGGCGATGGATACTTCAGGGGACTTCGGGATTTTGCAGAGCGTCTTCCTGCGGAGCCTTTTACCGCGGAGCATTTTGAGCGACTGCTCGAGGCAGACGGCACTGCCGAAGCTTTCAAATTTCACGCATACGTTTTCGCCATGGGCGGGCATTCCGAGGTACTTCCCTATGTGCGGAAATTCTTCAGCGAAAGTGGGCGTCTTAAAACCAAACTCGATTATGCCGCCGTCATGGCACAGCTCGGCGATGAGGCCGGCTATCAGTTCAATGAGGATGTTTTTCAGCGGTTTATGCGGAAGGAAGAAGAGCTTAAGAGCTTTGATATGGAAGATTTGATTTTCATCTTTGACAGAATCCTGACCAACGAACGCGGTCAGGAGATGCTTGCGCGCTATCGCAAAGAGGCGGACTACTATGTTGTCTGGGAGACTCTGGAATAAGAATAATTGTGTTTTTTTGAAAAATTGGGGTTCAATTTTTCCCGCTTGAGGAATGCTGTAATGAAAAAATACACACATGAAGAGGCTCTTCAAAAAATGTTGAGCTATGTTGATCTTGAGGATTCCGGAGAAGGCTTTTTCAGAGAGTTGAAAGAGCTGGCTTCAAAGCTGCCCCCGCAAGAGTTTTCCAAAGCTCATTTTGAAGTTTTGCTGGCAAAAGACGGCCGTCCGGAGGCTTTCAAGTTTCACGCTTATGTGTTTGCCATGGGCGGACATTCCGAAGCTATTCCATATGCAAGGCGATTCTTCGCTGAAAGTCTTAACATAAATACCAAACTCGAATACGCGGCAGTCATGGCACAGCTCGGCGATGAGGCCGGCTATCAGTACATTGAAGATGTTTTCCGGCGGTTTATGCTCAAGGAAGACGAACTTAAAGATTTTGACATGGAGCAGATGGTTTTCATCTTTGACAGAATCCTGACCAACGAACGCGGTC
>RFOM01000170.1 GCA_009926615.1 Pseudomonadota bacterium | reverse complement strand
CCTGCGCGGCGGGCAAGTACCAGGACGCGGTGGTCGTCGTCACGAATCCCCCGGAAGCGTCAAGGACGTACTCGTCGGCGTACAATGATGCTGCTCCAGGCACGAGTAATGCTCTGTCCATGCTGGACTCTGAGGATGCGTGGGTTGCAAAAACAACCACACTGCCTGTATGGATGCAGATTGATTTAGGTAGTAATTTCATGGTCCACGGTGTTGTGACACAGAGTCGTAAAGTTGAAGTAACTTGGGTACCCGAGAGTAAGCAACATGTCTTGGAAATGGAAGTGCAGTACTCGCTTACCACGTCAGGTTTTGTCTCCGCGACAGCGATCGACGGAACCACGCGATTCTTTCTGCCCACTGCGTGGTCAAGCACAGCCAAAACCATGAGCAACTTCAGCCAGCCGGTCACTGCGCGATACATCAGGATCTATCCCCAGCGATGGAGAGACTGGATCTCCATGCGCGCGGGCGTGCTGACCTCGCTGCCCGGCGCCGCGTGGAACGCCTGCGCCGACTGCGGCGCCGGCAAGTACTCGGCAACCGCGGGCGCGACGACGATAAACACGTGCTCGCAATGTGGCGGCTATGCACGTTCCACAAAGTTTCAGAGTGCACTTCTGACCAAAGGCTCGCGCTATCTCAGATGTGTACAAACCCAAACCGTAAACCTCAAAGCTTCGTGGTATAGCCTTGGGACTTCGGACGCCGCATGGCTCGACCCCAACGCGTGTGCTGGTTACACGTACTATGCGTTCGAATGTGGCGCATTGTACTGTTTGACGTCTGCACAACTGCCCGCAGACACATACACAATCCCTGACGGCAACTGCCAGGGACAGCCTCAGTTAACCACCACTCTGAATGGCGGAAGCAACGCGCACTGTGTGGCCCCGTCAGCCCCGAACACCGCGAATGACGGCACCGCGATGGGAGGCTGGCATCGAGCCGCGCTGTACAAGCTCTCTGATTTGGCACCCGATTGCCAGTGCAACACAGGTACGCGTGTTGATGTCTGTCTCGCTGTGTATCTGCGGCGCCTTGCCCTGCTGCGCGTGCGCGAGATGTTCCACCGTAGGCAGTCAGCCGCGAGCGCGTCACGCGGGCCGCGGGATCTGTCGTCAAGCAACGAACACTATTTACGGAGCACGAAGCATGCAACGCCGCCGCGCGCTCGCCTGGGCGCCGGCGCTCGTCCTCCTGGGCCTCGCGCGCGAGGCAAGATCGCAGTGTCCCAGCAACGCGCAGCTGCCAACCGGCGCAACGCAGTGGCCCAGCTGCGCCTGCAACGCGGGCTTCACCAACACCTCCGGCCTCGTCAACCTCGCGCGCGCGTGCAGCGCGGGGGGCTGTACGGTCACGGGCATTTCGGATTACGGAAACACATTCAGATATCTTGTAGATGGAGATACCAGTGTCACAGCGCCTCTTGCTCATACTGCGTCAACTGCTATGGATTGGATGATGATTGATTTAGGACAAACGGGATTTGTGAACCACGTGCAGATATTCAACAGATTAGATTGTTGTGAACAAAGAATCAACAATTTCGAAGTTCGGGTGGGATACTCCTCTGAGTTTTGGAACAATCCAGCCTGCGTTACAGGCGGAGCCTGGTTTTCAGATGTCAAAAACTTCAGTTGTGTGTTGAACGGCAGATATGTGTCTATACGAATAATGACTTCCGGCGGCGGTTTATGGTTAAACCTGCGTGAGCTTCAAGTCTACGGGCTCAAGACCTCGAACCTCGCGCGCGCGTGCAGTGCGGGCAATTGTCCGGTCACTACATCATCCGTTCTAACTGCTGAATTTCCAGAATCTTTCGCCGTTAATGGAATTACCAATGATAAGTTCATTTCATTGCTTGAAAACAATCCATATTTAATGATCGATATGCAACAAACAGTCTTCGTCGCTATGGTGCGAATATGGAACAGAGCCGATTGTTGCTGGGAACGCCTTGACAATTTCCAGATTCGCGTTGGAGACTCAGGAACGTCTGCAGGCAGCAGTAACGCCGCTTGCGCTTCGAATCAGCCCTGGTTTCAAGGACAAAAAGACTTCACGTGTGTTTTGAGTGGTAGATATTTAACAATTCAACAATTTACAACCAATTATTTGCAAATAGCCGAAGTCGAAGTCTACGGGCTGAACGCCTCTCAATGGTGCACAACCTGTCCCATGGGCACGTTCAAGTCAAGCAGCGGCTCTGGAGCTTGCACCAACTGCGGCGCCAGCACGTACTCCGGGGCCCTGGGCGC
>RFOM01000169.1 GCA_009926615.1 Pseudomonadota bacterium | reverse complement strand
CAGATTGCAGGACTCATGAAGCTTTCTCAGGCGAACGATTCATCAGCCATGGAGAGTGTTCGGACCTCTCTTGAGGGTGCTGTGTCGGTCGAAACCGAAGAGATCACGACCCTCAAAAAGTCGCTCAAATCCTATTTGGATGTGTTGGAAAGCTCAACTGCGCACGAGGCCATCGCCCGCTCGACACAGGCATTTGCGCATGACGTGCGTAAACCCTTCTCGATGTTCAAGGCGCTTATTGAATCTGTTGAGTCGACATCCAATTTGCAGGAAGTGCGCAGTATTCTGCGTTCCGGTTTGCCCGAAATTTCGGTTGCCATGGCATCGGTGGATGCGATGGTGGTTGACATGATGCAAATTGGCCATGAGCTGGAACTCAGTCTTGAGAGCGTCGATCCGACGAGTCTCATTGAGGCTTCCGTCCGTGAAGTGTCGTTAATTTTTTCAAAGTCAAAAGTTGAATTTGACTACAGTCTTTCCCACACCTGCAAGGTTGAGGCTGACACGCTGCGCATCGCGCGGGTGTTCTCAAATATTCTCAGCAACGCAATTCAGGCAATGAATGAAAACGGGAAAATCTGGTTTAACACCCGTGACAAAGGTGAGTTCGTCGAGTTTTCGATCGGCAATTCGGGTCCGCATATTGCGCCCGATTCGCTCGCACGCCTGTTCGATGTGTTTTACACGTCCGGAAAACGAGGCGGAACAGGTTTGGGTTTGGCAATTTCCAAAAAGATTGTTGAACGTCACGGCGGGACTATCCGCTGCCAGAATCTTGCAACTGAAGCTGCTCCCAAAGGCAATGTGGAATTTGTTTTCACGCTGCGAAAAACATCTGCACTCGAAGAGCGGAATACTTACACGCTGGCACAAAAGAGCTCCGATGTGCTCCGTCCTTTTCCTTTTCTTGCGGCCGATGCGGCACCGGTTTCGGAGGGTGAAGATTCGGTCAACAGTGACGAGCGGATCATTAAGCGAATCCGTCATTTTCTCGCTCGTCTTCCCGAAAAGCCCTGTATCCTGATCGTTGATGATGAGGCTGTCTACCGCAACAGTCTCCTGAATTTATTCTCGTCAATGAAATTCGTTTCTTCGTCTTTCAATATTCTCACGGCAACAAGTGGCGAAGAGGCATGCAGGCTGATTGCCGAATGCTCTCCGACTCTGCTGATTCAGGACGTTGACCTTGGAAAGCGGAGTATTGACGGTCTTGAGGTTGTTCGCACAGTGCGTAAAGGCGGCTTTGCGGGATACGTCTGCATCCATTCAAATCGTCTGCTCATCGAGGATAGTCTTGCGCCCCTGCGTGCCGGTGCCGATTCGGTTCTGCCCAAGCCCATGAACAAAACCCATTTGTTGCAGATGCTCGATGCCTGTCTCGAACGTGCAAAGAGTTTCCCTGCGCACACCGACAATGAGACCGGCGGTGAGCCGGCGGATTCGCCCGAACAGGTCGATGAATTTGTTCTTCCCAAAATTGCGTACGTTGATGATTCTGAATTTCTTTTGCTGGTGATGAAAAAGCGCTTCCAGTCTCATGCTGACCTAAAGACGTTTTCAGGTTTTCAAAAGTTCTGGGGTGCGGTGGGTGAAAAGTCCCTCAACTCTCAGTTTGACCTCATTTTGCTGGATTATTTTTTGTCGCCGGATGATGAGGGTAACGGTCTTGACCTTGCAGTTCAGTTGCGTGAGCGGGGTTTTTCCGGTCCGATTTTACTGATGTCCGATGTTGCTCTCAATCCTGAAGAGCTTCAGCCTGCCGGTGTCGCTGCTCATTTGTCCAAGTCGGCAGACTGGCCGCTGGTTGAATCATTTTTGCGGCCGCGGGTACAGTCCTGAAGTCTGAGTGATGTCTTCTGACTTCTGAGTTGTCATTGCCTTCGATTATTTGGATGAGGATGACTTCAGTCGGTACAGCAGTTTGCCGTTGGCGGGCGTTTCCGGAACAGTCGGTTGTGGTGTGACGGCATCGGGGGTCTTCACGTGTGTGTTATTTATCGGAGACTTTGACGGGTCCTGCGGACCTGTCGGCCCGGGTTCCGTTCGCACAGGTAAATTATTGTTTTCCGGGCTCGCAACCAAATCTTCAAAGATGTCCGATTTGGAGATTGTTTTGCCCAACGTCAACGCTTCCGCACCGGAGCCGTGAATTTTTCTGGCATCGAGTTTGAAATTCAGAGCAACCGACGATTTGTCGATCGCGAATTCTTCCGCCCCGACGGTGACCAGACCGGGGGATTGCGCGTTGAATTTCAAACTTAAAGTCAGATCTTCGATGCGCAGATTGTTGCTCTGCGGCAGTGAAAATACAAAAGAGTTTTGTGTCTGCGG
>RFOM01000168.1 GCA_009926615.1 Pseudomonadota bacterium | reverse complement strand
CATTCAGCGCGAATTTTGCCAGCTGATTGATGAGTGGGAACACTGTAATTCGATACTTGCTGTGCGCCAATTTGCTCTTCGCAAACTTCCTGCATCCGAACAGGAAAGTGCCCGCGCAATATTTGCGGAAATTGCGCGTTCGCGGGATCTCCTTGCCGCATGGTGTACGGGTTCTGCTGCCGATCTGCAGAGGCACGTGTCAGACGGTTTGTGCAGCAGTCATCTGCATCCCGACGTCATGTCGGAACTTGCAGCCACCTCTGCGCTTTTGCTCTCGGGTTTTCAGAAATTCTTTTTACCCGCATCCGTCAGCCGGCATATTTACGGCAGAGAAGTGATTTTGGAGTTCCGGCGGTTCAACTCGGAGCGGCTGCGTTCCGAACCCGAAGACATGTATTCGCTGATCGCGGGTGCTGCATTTGACACTGCGCTTGAAGCTGATGCGGATTGGACTGAAATTATAAATTTTCTTGACAGGAAAAGCTTCAGCTGGTCGCTGAGCGCAGATCCGTTTTCGGCCGTCAAATCTGTCTCGTGGGCCTTTTCGGCTCCTGAGCATTATCTTCTGACAGTCCTGCCGATTATCGCGGTGAATGCCAAGCGCGAGCCGAATAAAATTGATTCATATTGGCTTCAGACATTCGCCGGCGCGATTGAAATTCCATCGACTTTCGGGCGTGAAAAAGTACGGCGAAATGTGATTCCTCTGAGCTCCGCGCAAATGACGGAATTGAGGGGACGCGCACTGGCCTGTGTCGCTCATTTTGAGCATGACGCGGCTGAAGAGACGCAAACTGCATGGAATTATGTCACTGAATTTTTAAAATCGGAAATAATTGAATAAAATGGGTCATTCTTTCAGGGCGACAGAGGAGGAAAAGTGAACAGCGTCTCCATTGAACCCCGCAGACGTGCAGCCGTTGATATCAAACTTTTGCGTCTGGAGCTTTTACCCCGCGGAAAAACACCCTGCGAGACTATTTCGCACGAATGGAGTCCTGCACAGCCGACAGAAAATCTGTCTCCCGATGCTGCAGCTGATGCGCTTAAGGTTGAAGTCTGGGCGCCTCAAAGTGTTGTCAAAGAACGCTACCGGAAATTGCAGATGAGATATCCGCCTGAGCAGTTCCCCGAAAAGCATACTCTGTTGAGGCCGGCTGCAGAATTGCTCTCGGACCCCGTTCTCCGTCTGAATTGGTATTGGCAAAGCGGTCTTATACCGGTCATGTGGTCCGACCGTACAGCGTCGGAATCACCTCTCTGGAACAGTGAAACTTGCAAGGGGTCCGTAACTCCGGATTCCGCCTTTCTCTCTCTTTATCATGCCCTGAAAAATGAAAGCTGAGGTCGGGGTCGTGGAATTGATGCACACTGGTTTTCTGATTTTTAATTCTTAAGCAAGAGTCTAAGAGCCTCACTCATACTAAATTTACCGGCGCCCAAAGGTCGCTCGAATATTCTGGCGCAGAGATCCAGCGCTCCTTCGGCAAAAAGCCTTCGTGCATGAGCTGTGTGTGTAATTCTGAGTTCCTCGGATTCCTGACTCATGAACAGGGTGTGTTCGCCGACAACCGCTCCGACGCGCGTCGATGCGATACGCTCCGGCTGAACTCCCGCAGCGTTTGCAATTGTCCGTGCCGTTCCGCTGGGTGCATCCTTTTTCAGGGTGTGATGGGATTCCCACAGCGAAAGGTCAAAGCCCAGAGTTCTGGCAAGCTCGGAGACACTGGCGCCGGTGCTTGTTCTTGCGTTCAAAAGTTCTTCAAAAAGATAGACACCGCGTGAAAAATTAGAAGACAAAATCACAGGAATCTTTGAGCCGGTTTCCCGTAATTTTTCAATTTGCCCGTCCGAATGTCCGGTGGACCCGACGATAAATGCGAGCAGACTGCTCGGATGCGGGCCTGAAAGAAGTGAAGTAACTATTGTCTCCGTGCCTTCGGGCAGAGTGACATCGACGACAATAAATCGGTCCTGAGAAGATTTTGTCAGTTTGGCAACCGTCTCTCCGATGCGGCTCATTTCCGTGCGTGAGAGTGGATGAACAGTGAAGCTTTTAGGCTGACCTGCTGCCAATATTTCCCTGCCCAGTCGTCCTGATGCACCCGCGAGCAAAATGTGTTTCATATTTATCCCTTTAATTTCAGTCACTTATCATTTTTTTAAAATTTCTAGAAATTCCTGTTTGACAACCCCCGAACGAGAGGCTACCTACCGCGTTCTCCAATCTTAACGGTTGTAGCAGTTCTTTGAAAAGAGAAGAAAGAAGTCACAGAGTGCGGGAAGAGCCGCACGCAAGGGCGAGAGGATTCGCGCGGCAACGCGCGGAGAGTTTTGCAACCG
>RFOM01000167.1 GCA_009926615.1 Pseudomonadota bacterium | reverse complement strand
CGGGCGCGGCGGAGCGCGAGGCGCGCGCGGGCGCGGCGGAGCGCGAGGCGCGCGCGGGCGCGCGCTGGGACGGGTCTGAGAGTCTGCCGCTGAGTCCCGAGGACCACAAGTACGCGTGCGCCATGGCAAGCATGTACGGGTTCCACGTCTGATGAGTGTTTTTGCGAACAAAAGCGCGCCCAGTCTTGCGATCAAAGAAAGGTCCGCTTGTTGGTGGTGAACAGCCTCTTTAGTGAACAGACTCTGTGTTAATAAAAGCCATTATCGTCAAATATGCCGGTGTCACTCGGTGCGCCGCCGGATGCATCAGTCTTTGCTGTAAAACTTGTCAAACTCCTGCCGTGAGAGTCTTTTGTCGTTGTTTAGGTCTGGATTTCAGTTGTCGTTGACAACGTACGGATTTTGTTTGTCCCTTGTGTCATGCGCATCGTCTCTCTTGCTTGTGTCGCCGCGACGCGGGTTCATTATTTCATTATACAATGCCGATACCCTATCATATTGAATTTTTAGCCTTGGATTCTTTTCCACTAAAGGTTTTAAGATAAGCAACATTCGATAACACATAACCATATTCTGTATGGAACCGCAACTTCTTAAGTAGCGGTCATAAAGTTGGATTTTCTCCAATTGACATTCTATCAGCAAAATTTGCGATTTTACAAACGCGTCGAATAATGTGGGTTCCCAGTCAACTCCAAACCTCCCGTGAGTGCTGGTCGCAGAAAGGCTCTGATTCATAACATCGGTTTCTTAAATATAAAATTGGGATGGCGCTTGTGTAGAACGTGCACAAGTCAATTTCTACATAAGACATAAAACAAAGATGTTTAGAAAACTGCATTTCTTTATTCTATGCAAAAGCGCTCAGTAAGCGCGCAGCAAGCAAAGCGTGCCGCTACGCCTCGTTCCTACGTGGGGCCAGTGCGCGCGCGCTTCGGGTCAGCGCCCGCGGCAGTGAACACGTCGAAGAGCGCCTTCTTGCGCTCAATCTCGCGGTGCTCGCGTTGGATGGTCTCAGAGAATTCCGCAGTGCCGGAAAACAGCCACTCGCGACGGAAGGTCATGTCGCACAGCAGCTTCCTGCGCTGGGGCCTTGTAAGCGTCGCCGCAGGCGGCATCATGTCCGAAGACGCAGGCTGGAAGCCGAGGTCCGTGAGCAGCTGGAACACTGCCCGCGTCGGGGTCTCGCGCGAGTATTTGTAGCGTTCCATGACAGCGTGGCACAAAACAGATGTGTTTGCTGCGAAGCCCAGCACGCGCTGGTGCCAGTCGAGCTCTTTGCCGTCGACGACGCGGAAGCTCTTCCAGCCGAGGAAGCCTTCGCCGTGCTCGACGCGGACGCGCAGCACGCCGTCCGCGCGCACGCTGTATAGGAACTCTGTGAAGAGCACGAGCGCTGACTGCCAGTAGCGGCCGGCGCTCCACGGCTCGTGCGCGGAGCCGAAGTTGACGTGCACGCGGATGCGCTTGCAGGCCTGCTCGAGGTAGTAGGCGTCGGTGCGGTAGCTAAAGCCGCACGGCAGCATGTTGGAACGGGAGAGGTCGCGCGCGAGCCTGCACGTGCAGCGGAGCGCGCGGGCCTCCTCTTCTGTGAAGCTCGCGAGCAAGTGCGGCAGCAAGCCCGCGTTGAAGAGCGACAGCAAGCCCGCGTCGAAGAGCGGCAGCAAGCCCGCGTCGAAGAGCGGCGGCAAGCCCGCGTCGAAGATCTGGAGCATGGTGGTCATGTTTCTGGCCGGGAGCGCTTATATACTCGGGACGCGCAAGGCGTCGCGGGCAGGGGCGTGCCTGCGGCAGGTGGGTTCGCGGCGCGTGGCGGCGCGGCGGCATCGGCGTCGTCCGAATCCGCGGCGCCGCCCGAATCCGCGGCGTCCCGGCTTTTTTCTTTTTCGAAGACGAAGGTGGCGTAGGTGTCGGTGATGGTGCCCATGCGCTCGGCGCAGAACGGCGCCCACTCGATCAGGCGCAGGCTCGCGGCAGCGCAGAGCTGCACGAAGAGCTCGCGGTAGCAGAGGGGCTCCTCGACGGCGCCGGAGCTGTAGTACGGGCTGCCGGGCATGCACACGAGCACGGTCTCGCCGAAGCGCGGGCCGCGGGCGCCGGCGTGGGGCGGGACGGCGACCTGCGGGCACGCGCGGAGCAGGACGCGCGCGGCGTCGGGGACGACGCCGACGAGGCGCCCGCCCGGGCGCAGCAGCTGCGCGACGCGCTGGACGCACGCGCGGGCGTAGGCCTCCTCGCGGAAGAGGTACTGCGCGGAGAAGTTGAAGGCGACGACGTCGAAAGCGGCGGGCGCGGCGGGCGCGGGCGCGGGCGCGGGCGCGGGCGCGGGCGCGGGCGCGGGCGCGGGCG
>RFOM01000166.1 GCA_009926615.1 Pseudomonadota bacterium | reverse complement strand
TTCTTTTCCTTTTTATTTTCATTCTTTTCCTTTTTATTTTCATTCTTTTCCTTTTTATTTTCATTCTTTTCCTTTTTATTTTCATTCTTTTCCTTTTTACTTTCATTCTTTTCCTTTTTATTTTCATTCTTTTCCTTTTTACTTTCATTCTTTTCCTTTTTACTTTCATTCTTTTCCTTTTTATTTTCATTCCTTTTCTGTGTCATATGCTTAGTTGCCGAGCACCCTCCCCGCCGCACATCGCCGCCACCCGCGCGCGCACCGCGTCGAGCGCGCCCCGCTCGACCCGGCCCCAGAAGGGCGTGCGCCACGCGCGCTCCGCGCCGTCCCTCCGCGCCACGAACTGAATAAACTCAGCCTGCCCGGCCCCGTTGTCGCGCACCTCCGCTCGCGCCGCGCAAACCCCCGAGAACGTGATCTCCTTCGCGTTGCTCACCAGCAGCTCCTGCATCGCCGCGTCGCTTTCTCGGAACCGCCGCGAGCGCGCGAACGCGGGCTGCAGGAAGCGCCTCAGCGTCACCTCCATCTCCGGGCCCGCCCGCAGGTCGCGCGGCGCCAGCCGCAGCTCGTACCGGATCACGTACGGCACGTCGGTCCAGCCCTCGCCCGCGAACCGCAGCCGCATCGCCACGTCCGCCTCCACCGCAGCGACCGTCGCGGTGTGCCCGCGGATGAGCTCCTGCAGGTCGCCCGGGAGGTCGCTCCACGGAAACCGCGCCGCCGCCGCCGCCGCCGCCGCCGCCGCGCCCGTGCGCGCTCGCGAGTCGTCCATGCGCGCCCGCACGTATAAAGGCCCAGCGTCGATCGCAAACTATGCAAACGCTCCAGACCCCGCCGCAGGCACGCCCACGTCGTTTAACGAGTTTAGCAGCGACACCAGTGAAGCACCCAGGTAAGTATCACGCAGTCGAGGGCAAAGAAGCGGGAACACTCCCGCGCGCTCGATTTCAAAGACCTCTTTCGATGTGCAGTCTTTGCAATCGAGCACGCAACTCTCGGGTCCAGTGCGCATCGACAAGCAATCTTTTATTGAAATACAGAGTTCCTAAAGTGTAGCCTCAGACCAAGAAGCTGAGAGTTTTAAAACTCAAAAAGCTCTCCATTTCTTGACAGTCCGCCACAGCCCAAAACTCTTTCGGTCAAGCCGCGCGCCCGCTGTGCGCGTTAAGCCCGGCAACTCCGCGGAACACAGCCTTCCCGCACCGGGCCCCGCTGCGCCCTGCAAGCTGCTGTCGTACATCCGGAGGCTCACCTCAACTGCTCATTGCCGTCGGCAGAATGATCCAAGTCCGAAGAGAGAGAGCAAATGTTATAAACGTAAATTCTAAAATATAGCTTCAATTTACGAGACTCAACCGTGTTTCAAGAACAACGTTCGCAAATGCTTCTCGTGATTATTAAAGCATGTACTTCTATGAATGTTTCATTCCGGGAGCGCGAATTGCCTAACGATTTGAAAAATCTTCAATCTGAGAACAAGTATCTGTCAAACATGCGATTGTATGCATTGTGGCTCGCACAGGAAGCCAAAGAAAACGAGGAACTTCAAAACACACTACAACGTCTGAGAATTGAATATCAAAACGCTATGTTTGAAAATAACAAATTGTACTCAGAACTTTATCAATGTAGACAACTATTGTCAGAATGGGAATCAAAATTAATTGGATTTCTGCAAGTTCGAATACCGCTAGGAGATAATATTCAAGATTTATATATGTCGAATAATAATCTTAAAAATGAAATTCGCAGAATTTATAATGGTAACTTAAATGATTTTCAATCTCTTGAAAAAGACACCAGAAATATGAGATTGTTCAATAAACAGCTCAAGTCAGAGATTGATAGGATTTCAGAGTCATTATCTAAATACAGAAGCGAAAATCAAGCTCTATCTCTAGAAATAAAAAACATCAAGAGGAAAATAACGGCAGTTCAACAACATTTAACAACCAGACAACGTGAGGCTACTGCACGTGTTTTTACAAATCAAGTACAGAATAACACGACAGATGAAGAAGATCTTCAACTTCCAAGGAATAGACGGAATACAAAGGAATATGAAGAAATGAAAAAATATCTTGTAGACAACAAGAATGCTGTCTGTCCAATTTGTACGGATCCTTTAAATGACTCTTTTAATGGTCAGATAGTTGTAACTCCGTGCGGTCATAGATTTCACGAGAAATGTATGCAGCCAATTTTTCGTTCACAGCAAAATAGCTGGAAGTGTCCTACTTGTCGCAGATTCTGTTCGCCAGACAAAATGACATCTCAAATAAACTGGAATGTCACTCAGCCACTATATTCATGTTTTTGTGTAAGTTTGAAAAAATAAAATGTTAAGTTTGGAACTGTGATTATTTAACCATAACAATTATTGGTGAGGAAGATTAATTTGTTTCCAGAAAACATGTCTATTTCATGAAAAAAATAAATCATTTAAAATATAAGCGGCTTCAGTTTTGTACTTATTTTTATTTTCCGGGG
>RFOM01000165.1 GCA_009926615.1 Pseudomonadota bacterium | reverse complement strand
ATTCAATTGAATTTGTGTAAAAGAAGAGAAAGTTCTGTGCTAGAAAAGTCCACACTAGTGCTTGGGAAAAATACCGGATGTGGAGTGGGATTCATGCTAAAACCGTTTTTTGATTTTCGAAAGCGGGCTTTTCGGCGGATGGGTCGAGAGAAATGTGAGAGAGATTAGAAAAGACGAGAACGGGTAGAAACAGCCAGCCGGCGGCGCTGGAGCAGACGCAAGCATGGCCGCCGCGTTTTCGTACCAGCGCACGCCGCCGCCGCGTCACTTGACCAACTTTCCAAGCTTCTCCCGCGGCGTGCCGGTGTTGCGGTGGGCGTGCGCCAGCATCTGCGAGGACAAGGAGCTGGTGCAGTTCCTCGTGTGGTCGAACCCGTGCAACCTCTGCTGGGCCAGCCCTGCGCTGCAGAGTGACGTCGACGTAGTGCGCACTGCGCTGCTCTCCCCGTACTACTGGCAAGCGCACCCGGAAACGGGGCATTGCGTTCTGCGCTATGCAGCCGAGGAGATGCGCGAGGTGAAGCCGCTGGTGCTCGACGCCATTGCGCAGAATGCCTACGAGCTGCAGTTCGTCGGGGAGGGGCTCCGCGCAGACCCGTACGTAGTCGCCTGGGCCGGGGCGCCGAAGGGCGCGATCGCCGACATGGCATGCGGGAAAGAGCTCGTGCGGTTCATGAAGACTCTGCCTCCTTCTGGACTCACTGTGGAGCACGTCGAAGCGCATGCCGAGGAGGTCTTTGACGGATACGCCAAGCACGTGCAGGATCCGTGCTTCGGACGCGGGCGCAAGCCCTCCATGGCAGAGGCCTGGAAGCAGTTCGAGATGCGTGGGCCGGAGAACGCTGCAGCGCAAAAGGAGGAGTGGTGTCGTTCTGTGCAGGCCTCGCTGGAGAAGAAAATGCCCCTCTTCTTCAGCGTATCGCCTGCGATTCGCGAGGTGCTCTGGCCAACGCGAGAGTAAAGGAACTGGCTCGCGTAACCTTGTGCACAATAAAGAATGCTAACTCGCAGTCTTTCCGTGCTCGCCGCCGACGTGCGGCCGGCATGCGTGCTCTGTGTTCCCGCCCAGCCCGAGCACCGCTGCCACCGCGCCCTCAAAAAATAAAAACGCTTAAAACGGTTTAATAAAATTCATAAAACGGTTTAATAAAATTCATAAAACGGTTTTTGCATGAATCCACTCCACATCCGGTCGAGTCCAATTCCCCGTCGTCGTCTTTTCACTCTGTAAATATTTGCTCTGATTTGTTTGCTCTGGTTTGTGTTATATATTTATTTAAATTTTAGTTATTATTAATTCAATTGAATTTGTGCAAAGAAGAAAAGTTCTGTGCTAGAAAAGTCCACACTAGTGCCTGGGAAAAGTACCGGATGTGGAGCGGGATTCATGCTAAAACCGTTTTTCGATTTTTTCCGAGCAGAGGCAACAGGCGCAAACTGGACAATCTGAAATGGGTTGACTGGCTGCGTTTTCTCGACCGGCGGCGGCGAAGGGAGTGGCGCGCGCAGGCGTCGTGATGGCGGAGCACGACAGAGAACGCATCTAAGTGCACTGTTGAATAAATGCTTTTGTGAATGATTTCGCATACAGACTCGCCGTCTCAGACAGGAGGCATCACCATCTCGCTCCCAGAGTCCGGCCGGCATGCGTGCTCTGTGTCCCAGCCTATCCCCCCGTCCACCGGCTTCCGCCACGCCCGAAAGCCGGGCAAACAGAGGCACTCGTCTTGCACCGCGCGCCCCGCCTCCGCCGAGCTGTGCGCGGGACATTGCTGCGGCCACGGACTACCCTCCGGGCAGAAGTGATCTCGCGGACACTCCATGCACAGCCCGTCTCCGGAAGCGTTCTTCCAGGTCCGCGCCGGGCATGGCGCACAGGCCGCCGCGCCCGGCGCCCGCCAGTGTCCGTGATCGCACACACAAGCGTCCGCACTCGTGCTGCCCTCGTGCAGCGTCCACGAGTACATCGCGCACCGCACGCAGCTCGCGTTGCGCAGCTGCTCCTTGAAGAAGCCCAGCCGGCACGGCTCGCACTTCTCGCCGTCCTCGCCGATGATGGTCTGGTTTTCGAAGCCCGGAAGGCATAGACAGTCGCGCACGCCGCTTGCGTTTGAGCCCGCGGGCGCCCCTGAGCCAGCCGGGCACGTAAAGACTTTCGGCGGCGTGACGGGCATTGCCACTGTCACACTCAAGAGCGCCAGTGCGGTCCATCGAACGTTCGCCGTGCGCGCACGAGCCATGGCATTCTATGCTTAAATAGCGCGCGCACGTGTCTCTGTACTTGTGCATTCAAAGAGAGCGGCTGTCACGGCGGCCACGAGTTGCTCCGACAGCCGCGGCTCCTGCCAGAGATACAACCGGACAGGACACACTCTGACATTTTTCCGGGTTGGTCCTTTTTCGGGTTGGACCTCCGCTTTTTATTCCGACGCTCGGGTTTCGACCCCATCTCACTTTTCCCAAGCACTAGTGTGGACTTTTCTAGCACAGAACTTTCTCTTCTTTTACACAAATTCAATTGAAT
>RFOM01000164.1 GCA_009926615.1 Pseudomonadota bacterium | reverse complement strand
AGTTCAGCGGGAAATCCGGAATTTGCAGTGTCGAAGCCGGTGCCGAACCTGAACCGCGGAACGTAAACCGGCTGCCGCTCACATCCGACGAGAACGTCGCATATTCTGCCCCGTACCTGATGTTCCACTCGCCCGCATACTTGAATCCGTCCTGCAGACGAAGCGTATTGACAAGATAAGCGGGAAGAGCCGAACTCACAGGGCCTTTGCTTAATTCAAGTGTGCCGTTTGAGGCTCCGGCATAAAGCTGAACGCCGGAAAAGAAGCTCTCCGAATTTTTGCGATACGTTGACAACGCCATACGATCGGAGCCGAGCATCGCAACGGGCGGTAAACTGCTGCTTGCTTCCTCGGGTCGCGGAGCAGCCGTTTGTGCCGGCGGGGTGACGGGGGACGCAATGCATTGCCCGAGAGCGGACTTGGAGCAACTTCGCGGGAAGCAAATCCGCCGGAAGAGGCTTCAGCCCGAGGCGTCGGGCTGTTCTGCGGACGCCACGCAGATGCCTGTTCAAGTGCAGCCGCTTCACGCCAGACAAGCATCGGAAATTTTTTGTCGGTTCCCTGACCGTAAGCGCTTTCGGCCTGCTTCAGGAGCTCCTGACTTAAAGCAACTTTACGGCACAGCGACGCACCCTGTTTGGCATCGACGACTTCCAGTTCGTAAAGCGGATAGCGCTGATAGCGCAACACTTCACCGGTCTGCGGATGAGCTGCACTCTGCACGACAACACCAGCCTTCAGACGCTGACCGTTGGTCAGTCCGCGTTCCGTTCCGAAATCGACACCCAAAAGTTCTGCATTCTCGAAAACAACTCTGCCGTCATGACCGACAGTTTCGGACATCCGTCCAAGCGCCTGAGCAAATGCGTTGGCCACCGCATCCCAGTCGGCACCAAACGGCAGAAGCACATCTTCGCGCGCGATGACCGGTTTCAGCTGAGGGCCCGAAAGCGCAATTCTGACTGCAGTATGGTCCGCCGTAAAGAAAATTTCAGCCCGCAGCCATCCGTCCAAATCGTACTCTTTGACCAATTGGGCACGTTGAAACGAAGACATATCCGAGCCCGAGGGTGAACGTCCCGCAACCATTTCGGAGGGAAGTGCATCCATGGTCCAGAAGCGTCCGGATGCATCTGCGACGGCCTTCAGCGATGCGTTAAATTTCGCCGAAAAATCTTCCGCAGGCAGCGGTTCGGCGAGAACTCCCTTCAGGGTGATTTGGTCCGAGAGATTTTTCCTTGCGTCGACAAGATTGTGAAACACCGGCAAAAGTCCAAGTCTGCGCAGGGGATTCATCATCGGCCTGCGATCAAAACCCGCTTTTTCGCTGAATGCGAGCGCTTTTTCCGGTTGCCCGACGGCAACGGCAGCTGCCGCGATGCTCAGCAAAGTCATTGTGAGTTTCATCTGCTTCACTCCTCCGGACGATTTGTTTCATTTCAAAAATATCATTCTCCACCCGATCTCCGCCATTTTGACGAGCTGACGCAAAATTGGCAGAGTATACCAAACTGTTCGGAGCAGGATTTTTTGAAACTCCAACCTCGATACAAAATCGCAGCAGCGGCTGTCTCAGTGATGGCAATCGTGACGATTTTAGTCACAAACACGATTATAGTTGCGAAAATTCCAATTTTTAACCAGCCCGAGATCCCGCCCGTCCAGTCCGCATCGACCGATGAGACTCAGAGGACAATCATTGTTCTGGGTGCCGGTGTGCGCAGAAAAGAACTCTCCGGAATGCTTCGCTGCCGGATGCTCAAAGCGATCACGATGTTCAACTCACAGAGTCAAACACGGATTCTTCTTTCCGGAGACGGGACGGATCCGCACTACAACGAAACGGCTGCGATGAGAGGCTTTGCCATCCAAAACGGAATCAATTCCGATGCAATTCTTACCGACCCGCTGGGCTTCTCAACATATGATTCATTGCGGAGGGCCATAGAAGTCTTCGGCATTCGCCGCGCAACGATTGTCTCACAGGACTTTCACCTCAGCCGTGCTCTGTGGCTTGCGGAAAGTTTCGGAATTAAAGCCGACAGCGAGTCCTGCGATACGGGTACAATTTCGCCGTACTACAATCTCAGGGAGATTGCGGCCAGATCAAAAGACGTACTCCTCCGATGGTTCGATTTCGCACCGCGCAGCAACAGGGAAGAACTTTTTTAAGTCGTCAGAGCGGTTTGTTGCGGCGCTGCTCCAGCAGTGAAGTCTGTATGGGTTGCATACCTCTGCGCTTTGAGGCTTTAAGGTATTCAACCGGAGAAATTTTTACGGCTCTGACAAGGTCCGGCAAAACTTCAGTCTTCCGACTGCTCCGGTTCCAATGCGTGATTCCGGCTTCAACCAACTTACCTTTGCCCTTGTCGGCAACCACTGCAAGCACTGCGAGATCTTCAATTTGTCGGTCCGCAGTTCCGTCCGGCGTTTCCTGAAAAATTGCCAGATGAGTCCCCGGTTGCATACCGAACTTTCCGGAATTTTCAAACGACAGAAGAATTTCCCTGCCTTCCTGTTTCAACACGGCTCCCTCGAACGGAAACGAGTT
>RFOM01000163.1 GCA_009926615.1 Pseudomonadota bacterium | reverse complement strand
TGACTGCAATCGCACGCTACAAAGAACTAGAAGGGCATCCAGTCTTTAAATACAACATCGAGATTATCGTTTTAACGAACGGCAAACGAGTCAAGATTGCAGAAATTAACTGCAAGGACGAGACAGAGCTCGCGCAAGCGACGGAATGGGTCGACTTCACACTACGAGGAGACGCGCAATGATTTACTGTATCCCAGTTTATTTCCCAGACGGCACTCAAGAAATTTACAGAATCTCCGAAGAGTATTTCAGAGAGGAGAAGCTTGACAGAGGAACAAACTTAGAGCGGTTCATTGAAGAAGTATACGGCATGAATCTAAACGTCGGCTACCCGACTCTCACGCAAAGGGACTAAACAATGAAAACAAGACTCTTAGACTTACTGCTCAAGACCAAGCATGAGGTTAAAATTTTCCGAGCCCTGACCGATAAGGAGATAGTTCTCCTGATAGCAGAAAAGGAATTGACGGGCGAACTAGTTTCGTGGATAGCAAGACCGGCAGCCAATGCAGGCCGCCCAACACCTAGGAGTGCCTAACAATGAATGTAGCTAAACTCATAGCAATCCTGCAGACAATGGACCCAGACGCTGATGTCACACTCGGCATCGACAGAGAAACCGAGGACGGCGACTGGGAAACTGACCTAGTACTGCTATCCCTCGACGATGTGGTCACGGCCGAAACCTATGTAGCGTTTCAAGTACCCTCAGAACAGGAGTTTAACGACTATGAAAAAGGTGAGTGAAATACCTGTGTATGTAGTCTGGTGGTCCGACGGTGAGCATGACTTCGAGCCGGTTTACGCTGCAGCATTGGAGTGTGACGCGACAGACTACATTCTCGACCATGAAGATGAAGACAACGGCAATGTATACGTTATGACAAAGACTTACAGTGAACAGCCGAAATTAGAAACATTACCGACAGACGAGGAGGACTAACAATGGACTTCTATTTCACCCCGCTCTCGCTCTTTATTACATTCTGCGTCGGCTTTGCCGGCCTAACACTGGTCGATATCCTCGTCCACGTTATACGCGAAAGGAGCAGCAATGATTAAAGTAGGCGACACCGTCCTTTGGCGGGGACACTGGGGCTCTGACCCTGCAAAGCCCGCCCGTGTCGAGGCGATGGAGCTCTGCGAGCAGCCGAGACAGAAATACGGGATACAGGTTGAGACTATCCATTACCGTGACAAAGACAGAACACTATTTGTACTCGACAACGGACACTGGGCATACGGTTATCAAATTGACAAGGAGAATGTAGAATGAATACAACAACACTCGCAAAAAACCAGACACAAGCATCACCAATCGTCAGTCCGAACTATGTCTTTCTCTCGACAGCGCAAGCCCACGCCGTGCTCGCCGACTTCGGTTTCTTCGAGTCGCGCTACAAGCAAGGCAAGGGCACCGGTTTCCAGAAACATCTCAGCATCTTCGAGCGCGAGACGGACAGCGACGAAGACGGACGTTTCAATCTCATGCTCCTGAACTCGCACAACGGGACTAGCTCCCTCAGACTGGAGGCGGGATACTTCCGCGTGCTCTGCGAGAACCAGCTCGTGCACGGCAAAGTCGGGGTTCGCATCCCGCACCGTGGTCAGGCTCTCGATAGGTTCGCCGAGGCAATCCCTCTTGTCCTGCAGCAGATGCAGCAATTCAAGGAAACGAAAGCACTGCTCCGCGACAAGGTCATGGACGACGATGCACGCTTCGAGCTGGCAAACTTTGCGCTGCAAATCCGTGGTGTCAACACGGACGGACTAGACGAGCTCTCTGCCCTCAGGAACCAGCAAAACATCCTGACAAGCAGACGTTCGGCAGACCGTAGTCCCTCGGCATGGCACCGTTTCAACGCTGTGCAGGAGAACATTATCAAGGGCGGGGTCAGGCTGTACCAAGGCGAGAACTACAGGATGCTCCGGCCTATCACTGCAGCCGAGAGACTCTTGGACGTCAACCAAAGACTGACACAGAAGGCAGTAGAACTCGCGAGGGCGGCGTAAAAACCGCTCAAGTCTTCTATGAACAACGGGAGTACTGAAAGATGAACAACCAAGAAGCATTTGAAATGGCAGTCAAACACCTCCGCAAACAAGGCTGCTGCTCGCAACGCGTTGGTCGCTTTGAGTTAGAGGGTACAGCAACCTGCATGTACCGCATGAACGGCCTAAAATGTGCAATCGGTGCACTGATACCTGACGAAGTCTATCAGGAATCCTTTGAAGGTACAGGCATTCGCATCCTGCTCAGAACCGAGCCTACCATCAATGAGCTGTTCAAAAAAGTTAACACGAATCTTCTCGAAAACCTACAAGAAGTGCACGACAACCGAGAGGTTAAAGAGTGGGAAGAATCGCTGGAAAAACTGGCTGAATTTTACGGACTGACAATGCCGAGCAAGGAAGAATAAAGTGCAGCGACGCTGTCAAGGCACAGGCAGGAACACCAGCGGGCACTGCGACGCCTTAGTCAACTCGACCGAGCACGTCACGAAGCCCAGACGGTCTGCAGCCTTGTGCTTCACGGCGTTCTGACCGACAAGC
>RFOM01000162.1 GCA_009926615.1 Pseudomonadota bacterium | reverse complement strand
ATTCAAAATCGATGTTCTCAAGTGTGACAAATGCGGTGGACGCATGAGGCTTGTGGCTGTGGTGATGGACCCACCCACCATCGCCACCACCCTGCGTGAGTTGGGACTCCCTGTACGGGCACCTCCCATTGCACCGGCCCGCTCCCGGCAGTTGCTTGATTGCAGCAATAGCAACGATTGGACGGGAGCAGATGTCTACTACGGTTGGCCCCGCCTTTTCCTAATCAGAAAAAACTCAAAACACCCCGCTTGGTCCGTTCACACAAACTGGCGAGGGCCGGAGGGAGTTTGTCTTTGCCCTTCCCAAGGTCAGAGCTACAAATCTTCAGCCAAAGCATAAATAAGGGTGCAACCGCTTTATTCCGAAGCCCCGTGGATAAAATTTTTTGGGGCCTTTCATCTGACCAGATGTATATTTTTCGCTGCTGCTCATTTCGAAATAAAACAGCTCCAGTAAGGATTTATCTTCATGACGTTAGGGTCGGCATTGCAGAGAACCTGATAAACATCATCCGGCAGTCCTTTGAGGTTCACGGGACATCCGCGAATGGCCTCAGCGGCTGTTTTCACAGGAAGGTAATGGCGTAAATACGGACGTTGAGGAAGGACTCCCTGTCCGTCTGCGCTGTCCAGATACGATGCACCGTTTCGTGGAGTTTGAGTGCTGTATTCATCAAACGACTGTCCATTGTTTTTGAGCTTTGCAGGTTTGCCGACGAGGCTCAACGCTCCGCAACCTTGCCAGCTGCATCTTCTTCCTGTGATAGCTTCTGAGTGAACAACAACGTAACAGCTGTCTCCAATCTTCTTCTTGATGCTCTCGTTGCAGAAATCAAAATCAGGGTCATTCGCGATGACACGCCGCTTGTCACATGAAAATTCATTGGATTGCGACTCAACATCGGCAACCGAACCGGCGTTTGCCGAGGGGACATTTGCATATGCGAAAAAGGTTGTTATAATAGCTGCTATTTCAAATGTTTTTAGGTTAAAAATCCTCATTTGACAAACCTCGTTGAAGAGTGAAATTTTTGTTTTGTTCACCAACTCACCCATCGGCCGGCGCTTGTGACTTCATCTTTGATGGCTTCAAAGACAGCCTCGCCTTTCATTCGACAGCTCTTCCCGTCGCACGACGGGTTATCCAATCTCCACACCTCACGAGTGACAAGTCCAAAAACGCAACTGTAGGTCACAGTGGAAGAAGAAAGGCTCGTCAGGAAGACAGGTGAACCGGAATCCCCTGGTCTGGCTTCGACTCCTCTTGCGATTTTGAAAGGTTGCGGAGAACCTGCATTCAGTATTTTTTGGAGACTTTTCGGGACGTAAGGTTCAGTCAAAGAATACGGCGTCGGCTGAACGTATAGACTGCCGGCTGACATTAACATTGCGTGAAAATTGACTGCGTTCTGTCCGGTTCCGGTGCAAATGGGCAGATAATTTTTGGATGCCTTGTCCAAAGTAATTAATTCTTTTGGAATGCGAACAATGTCAGCTTGAGAATCATCGTATTGGTTACCGGTATACTGAAAAATTTCCCTCTTTGGCACTGTGAGCATGTAAGATGTCGATTGGCCCTGAAATGGGTTTACAGGCGCCGTTACTTGCAACACAGAGTCAGTCGAACGTTGGCGTCTCGCTCCCAGCGGGTCGCGCTTCTCGAAGCAATGCGCCGACGTATAAAGGTAAACCTGTGCGTAACCGTTTTTCAAATCTTCATATGCATAGCCGCCTTTGCAGCTCTTTCCGCTTCCGCTGATCTCGAGTTTGACCACCGAACCAAAAGCAATTGAAGCTTTGTTGATGACAATGGGTGTCGGCGTGGGTGTAGGTGTCGGTTTGGCAGGCGTGTTGTTTTGATTTTTGTTGTTTTCGGCTTTTCGCTTATCTTCTTCGACTTTCTTTCGTTTATCTTCCTCATCTTTCCTGCGTTTTTCGTCTTCGGCTTTCTTGCGTTTGTCGTCTTCGGCTTTCTTTCGCTTGTCTTCCTCGTCTTTTTTTCGCTTTTCCTCTTCTTTTTTCTTTTTGTCATCGTCTTGTTTTTTATTATTGCTGTTATTGTTGCTCTTCAGGCCAAGACTTTCGAAATCCAGCGCAGGGTCCGCATTTGTGCCGAGATCAGCCAGCGTCACAGTTGCCGGATCATCCTGAGTCCCGCACGATACTGCAACAAAGAGAACCATCGGTAAAAATAGGTTCTTCATCTACCTCTCCTCCAAATCACGCCCACCCGCCTTACACGGTTGGTAGCGGAAAAAGAGGCACCAAAGATGAGTTTTAATTTTACTGTTGTAATTACCAAGTGAAAATGTCAGGGGTTATCTCCCAAGCGATTATGTCAGTACCCGGGGTTTAGACTGTCGCCTTCCAAGGAATGGGGAGGGGCTATGGCCAAGAAGGCGCTGGTCTTGCCGGACGATGAGCAAATCCTCTTTGAGAGCATAATACCTTAAATCCCCATAGTGTTTACGAGAAGAAATCCACCGGCACAGCATGCGTCTCAGCGGGTGGATAATCTGTGCATGCGGATACCGCGATCAAAGCTCACGAACCCTTGGGCACAGCTTCTCAAACGCA
>RFOM01000161.1 GCA_009926615.1 Pseudomonadota bacterium | reverse complement strand
GTAAATGCGGGCAGAGTTCCGAAGGCATTTGCAGCGGCCTGCCAGCGTAACTTATCACCGCTTGAAACCTCTGTGGACAGAGGGGTGACGGCAGTCCACGATGAGCCGGTCCATTTTTCAAGTGTGGTTGAGCCTGTGACACTTTCGATTCTGAAGGTGAGGGCCGGATTTTCCACATCCGTTTCATTGGCAGCATCGGCCAGTTCACCGTAAGTGATTTCTCGGGGTGTGTCCTCCAGACCGCCTGTGAGAGTTGCAAGGGTTGTCATTGTCGGAGTGTCGTTGACCGCAGCGACGTTAATCAAAACAGGAACTGCTGTGCTTGAGTAGTCCGTTCCGTCGGTGACTTTGACCGTGAAGGCATTGAGCATGCCGTTGGCATTTGTATCTCCCTGCCACTGAAGTTTTTCTCCGGTCGCCAGAGTTGTATATCCTGCAGTTGCGTTAATCCATGCAGAGCCGGTCCACTTTTGCAAAGTTCCTGATGTAATACTTTCAACCCTGAATGTCAGAGGGTTGGTTTCTACATCGGATTCGTCGGCTGCGGAGAGCAGAGTTGCATAGTTGATTTCAAAGAAAGTATCTTCCGTCGCACCGTTGAGAGAATTGATGCTTGTTAGTGTCGGGATGTCGTTGACGGCAGCAACGCTGACACTGACCTGAACGGCCGGTGTGGAAAGATCTGTAGCGTCGGTTGCAATCACAGTGAATGCATTCAGCGTGCCCGAATCGTTGGCCGCAGCTTTCCACCGGAGGGATTCTCCCGAAGACAGTAAGGTGCTTCCGGCAGAGACGGCATTCCATGTTGAGCCGCTCCATTTTTCAAGAGTGGTGGAGGCAGTGACGCCTTCGATTCTGAAGCTTGGAAGTGGGGTTTCGACATCCGCTATATTTGAAGCAGCGGCGAGAGTCGCATACGGAATCACAAGGAAGTTATCCTCTGTTGCACCTGTAAGCGTACTTACGGTGGTGAGTGTCGGTACGTCATTGACAGGATTGACGCTGACGCTCACTTGAACCGCAGGGCTCAGCAAGCCGCCCGCGTCCTGAGCCTTGACGGTGAATGCGGGCAACACTCCGTTGGCGTGCGCTGCGGCCTTCCACTGAAGTTTTTCACCGCTCGAAAGAAGCGTGGTTCCTGAAACAGCGGGGAGCCACAGTGAGGTTGTAGAATCCCATTTTTGAAGTGTCGTTGAAGCGCTCACGGTGTCGATTAAGAAATACGGCGGGTTTGTTTCAACATCATAGGCGTTGGATGCACCAAAAAGTTCTGAATAGGTAATTTCTCTGAACGTATCTTCAACTGCTCCGGTGAGCGTTGCGACAGATGTGAGTGTCGGGGTATCGTTGATGATTCCTACGTCCACAAGCACAGGCACGGCGGTCGTTGAGAGGTCGGTTCCGTCGTAGGCTTTGACTGCAAAGGCTGTGAGCAGTCCGTTGGTGTTGGCCGCACCCTTCCATTGCAGTTTTTCTCCGGAGGACAGGACAGTAAACCCTGCGGTTGCCGGCATCCACGCTGTACCGTTGAATTTTTCGAGAGTTGTTCCTGCGGTGATGCTCTCAATTCTGAAGCTGATTGCAGCGCTGTCGACATCTGCTTCGTCGGCTGCTCCTGCAAGCTCGCCGTAGGTGATCTCCTTGAAGGTATCTTCTGTTGCGCTGGTGAGTGTTGTGATGGCCGAAAGGGTCGGAATATCGTTGACAGCAGCAACGCTGACCGACACTGTGACCGGAGTCGATGATGCGTTGGTGCCGTCATAGGCGGTGACTGTAAATGCCGGCAGAACTCCGTTGGCATTGAGAGCCGCTTTCCATTGCAGTGTATCGCCTGCCGAGAGCAGTGTGATTCCTGCAACGGCGTTGTTCCAGCCTCCGATCCCGTCAGATTTTTGCAGTGTTGTTCCTGCAGTGATGTTTTCAATTCGGAAGCTTGGCAGGGCGGTTTCGACGTCGCTCTCGTTGGCGGCAGCCGCAAGAGTGTCGTAGGTAATCGTAAAGAAGGTGTCTTCAACGGCGCCGTTCAGCGTATTAACGGTTATCAGGGTAGGAATGTCGTTGGAGGAAGCGACATCGACGTTGACCTGCACGGTTCCCACAGACACGGCAGTTCCGTCGGTTGCTTTGATTGTGAAGGCCGGCAACACGCCGAAGGCGTGTGCTGCAGCTTTCCATTGAAGTTTTTCAGTGGATGAAAGCAGTGTTGACCCTGCCGTCACAGCCGTCCATGCGCTGCCGCTCCATTTTTGGAGAGTGGTACCGGCAGTAACGCTTTCGATTCTGAAGCTTGGAGCTGCGGTTTCAATATCACCTTCGTCGGCAGCACCGGCCAGTGTGTCGTATGTGATTTCGTGGAACGTATCTTCCGTCGCACCGGTGAGAGTGCTGACGGTCGAGAGTGTCGGGATGTCGTTGACTGAGGCGATCTCGACGTTGACCTGCAGGTTTCCGCTTGCCGAGCCGCCGGCGTCACGCGCCGAAACAGTAAATGCGGGCAGAGTTCCGAAGGCATTTGCAGCGGCCTGCCAGCGTAACTTATCACCGCTTGAAACCTCTGTGGACAGAGGGGTGACGGCAGTCCAC
>RFOM01000017.1 GCA_009926615.1 Pseudomonadota bacterium | reverse complement strand
ATCAAAAATATTTTTGATTCTCAGAGCAAATAATTTGTAAATCTCTTCGGGGCCGCCCTGACTCCTTGCAGCAAGTCGGACTCCGAACGGAGGATTTGCAAAAATCCAGACTCCTTCGCCTTCCTTCACTTGTACGAGGCCGGAATCAACCGCGCAGCTGTCGGTGATTTTTGTTTCATACAAAAATTTCATGCTCAAATTCAGGGAAGACTGTTCGAACCACTCCTGAGTGTTCCTGCACAGTGATTTGTCGAGGTCTTCACCGATGAAAGTTGTTCTGAATGCTTCTTCCTGATTCACAATGCGTGATTTCTTGGTTCTGAGAACATGCTCGAATGCCTGCTTCTTAAAAAAGGGCAGAGACATATAAGGCAGTTCATAACGGGAATTCAGAAGTCTTCCGCACCGCCAGCTGAACAGTGCCGCCTCGTGAAGAAGGGTTCCTGTTCCGCAGAATGGGTTGAGCACGAGCCGCGGCCGGTCGAGGCCGAGCTTGCTCCCGCTCAATTCGGCAAGCCTTCTGACAAGACAGGCGGCAATGTCTTCGCGCAGCGGCGCGGCGTGTCTCAGACCGGCTTTGTGGCCGCGCTTCCAAAAGTCTCGTCCGCTGATGCAGACAAAAATTTCCAGAACATCACGTTCAAGTATGACGTCAAGTTCAACAGTTTTGTCCGCAGCGGCGCAGTCATGCTCCTGCCCGCGCGCGGGGAAAATTTTACGGAAGTATTCCTGCAACAGTCTTTTGATGCGGGCTTCATGATACATTTGACTGCTTTGAGACAAAACTCTGATGTTAAAATTTGAAGCAGCAGAATCGGGAAGCCATAAGTCCCACTCGGTTTCCTGCAGGACTTGCATGAGTTTTGTTTCGTTCGTGCATCGTGTACGGAGGATCCGCAGTCCGATTTCCGAAAAAATTTCGCCCTCTGCCAGAAGACAATGAATTGCGTCAAAAGGCACCTCCTCTATCCGCACCCGTCCGTTTCGGATTTTTGCGGGACAGCTGCCGTTCGCGCCGGTTTCCGGCTGATTCTCAAGAATTTTCAGTGCTGTGCGCTTGCCGAGTTCGCCGAAACCGGCGGGAACAAGGCATTCTATTGTATGCGTTTGAGCATGAATGTGTTTGCGGATTCGGCGTGCGATATTCTTGTCGGAGGCCGCTGTCTCTCCTTTCATCGTCGCGACCCGATGACTTTATTCTTCGCATCGGTGATTTCTGCAGTTATTGTTTGCCAGTCTCCGCTGACACTCACACGCGCGGAAAAGACCTCATTCAATGCGGGTCTTCTGCGCACGGGAACAATAACGGGACTCCAGTGCTCGCACTCATCTTTTTCGCCGGGCATATTTGAGATTGTAATACCGGCAGTCAAATGAGCCCTGAAACCCAAAATCAGCACGGGGCACTCGTCCCGTTCGGTGAACTTGTGCCCGTAATTTGCAAAAGGCAGACGTGCGTTTGCCGCCGGCGGAGGAGCAAGCGGAATTCTGAAACACGAATGGAAACCGCCCGAAACACGCAGATCGGATTCTCTTACCGGATGAGCAAATGACACATCATCAAAATTAATCATTTTCATGATTGTCCGGACGGGTGTCCACCATTCGGCGGTTACGGACGAATCGTCCGAAATCAGGCGCTCGATTCTGTTTTTCAGCGGCCCTTTGCGAATGTCGGCAAAGTTACAAAAAATTTCCACACTTTCCGGAATTCCGACCGTCTTTGCCCCGCCTGCACGCGAGAACACATCGCGCAGTGTCGGCACAACGCCCTCCTGCAGCGGATCATTTCCAAAAAGTTCGCTGATTATATGTGTGACTTTATCCGGTAAAATCGCATCCGCTGAATTTTTTCTGTGAATTTTGAAACGTTCTCTTTCCGCTGCGGACATATTTTTGATGACGCCGGAAAGTATGTTTGCAGATGATGTCTCTTCAATGCAGTGAATTTCGCGGGCTCCGGCTTTGCAGGCGTAAAGGGAAAGAAGACCTGTTCCGGCACCGACATCAACGACAACGGAATTGTCTCCGACCGCTCCGCCGATTGCTTTTTGGTAGGCAGAGCATCGGGGTTTGTCTGCCAGCATCGCCCATTGAATCCACGGATCTCCAAATCCGTCATCGAGGCCTGCTGCAGTGCTGCTGTCAGCGCCGGTCGGAATGACGCATCCGGCCTGAGTCATTTCTGAGATGAGATCGTTGACCTCTTCCTGAGGGGGCAGATTTGCGCTGATTTGTTTGAAGTCCTGTCTGAGCTTTGCCGCCAGCCCTGCTTCCGGAACTCCTTGCTGCAACAGGCAAAGAAGATGAATAATTTCAGGTGTCAGGCTGAATTCTCCGGCGGAGGCCGAAACGCCCGCCCGAAGGTTTCCGCTTTCGTCAATTCTGAACTTGAGCGCCGATGCGGGTTTATGAGATGATTTTTTGATGTTTTTTCCAATACTTCTGTCGACCATAAAGTTCGTCTCCGGCGCTTTGCCCGCCCGCGTAAATCAGATATGACCCTAGCGAAGACACAGATCGTCTCATTGTCCCGAGGGAGCTCAACACAATCATGAAACTTGAGAACATTCTACAGGCTATCGGCAAGACCCCAATCGTTCGCGTCAATCGTCTTTTCAAGGACAGTCCCGTAGAAGTCTGGGCCAAATGCGAGTTTCTGAATCCGGGCGGCAGCGTCAAAGATCGTATAGGCTACCAAATGGTCGTCGACGCTCAAAAGCAGGGGCGAATCAAGCCGGGTGATACTCTCATCGAACCGACAAGCGGCAACACCGGAATAGGTATTGCGCTTGCCGGTGCAGTTCTCGGTTACCGCGTCATCATTACAATGCCCATGAAAATGTCGCGTGAGAAGCAAGTGGCACTGGAAGCTCTGGGTGCCGAAATTGTCCGCACTCCGACGGAAGCAGCTTTCGATTCGCCGGAAAGTCATATCTCCGTGGCCAAAAAACTCAATGGCATGATCCCTGATTCCCACATTCTCGACCAGTACGGCAATGCATCCAATCCGCGTGCTCACGAAGAAGGGACTGCGATGGAGATTGTTGAGGACATGGGCGGTGTTCCCGATGTCGTCGTGATGACGGCAGGAACGGGCGGGACAATAACGGGCGTAGCCCGCAGGCTGAAGGCTCTTCGTCCCGATGTTCATATCGTCGGCGGCGACCCCGAGGGAAGTATTCTCGCCGGCGGAAAAGAGGTTGGAAACTATCACGTGGAAGGGATCGGTTATGACTTCATTCCCGATGTTCTGGACCGGAAGCTTGTTGATACTTGGGTCAAGACCAACGACCGCGAAAGTTTTTACTGGGCCCGCAGAGCAATGCGTGAAGAGGGCTTTTTGTGCGGCGGCAGCTGCGGTGCCGCACTGCTCGCAGCCTCCAAGGTTATTCCCACTCTTAAAAAAGGAAGTAAGGTGGTTGTTCTGCTTCCCGACGGAATCCGCAACTATATGACTAAATTTGCAGACAACAATTGGCTGGACGCGAACGGTTTCAGCGGCACTGCGCCGGCCGTTCCGGCTTATGCTGCCGACTTGCTCAAGGCAAACCGATGAAAACCAGAATTATCCTTTTTTCCCGCGTGCAGTCCTCGGAAGAAAATGCCGGCGGACAAATTCTTTTTGCCCGATGGTCCGATTCATTGTCTGTCGGGTTGCCGCGGGATTTGGGGGTCGAAGACTTTGCCTGCCGGTTGAATTTTACGAGACATCCGTCGTTTGATTATTCCGTCGGCGGCATGGGTCGCGATGCAACTCTTCTTGAGTGCACGGGTCCTTTGCCTGAAGAATTGACTGTCGCGGACGGCGCAATTCTTAAAATTGAATGGCAGCCATTCCGTTCTGTTGCATTGGCTCTTAAGGACGGTCAGGATCGCAGATTTCTTCAGCTTGCCGTGCAGTTTATCGCAGCGGGTGCACGACTGGACGATTCGGTTATCGCTGCCGACTACGATGCCGATTTCATCAGGCAGCTTCAGGACACGCTTGCCGCCAAAAGCACTGACGGAAAACAATAATTCGCTTATTTTTATTTGCTCTTCATCACCCAAATTCCGTCCCAATCGACCGCAACGGAGTGTTCCAAAAAATATTCGCAGCGTTCGAGGAACACGGAGGCCGGACCGTCATTCGGGAAACGTTGAAGAACGCCCAAAAAATCAAGCTGTGCTTCGGCGAACTTTCGCTGTCTGTATTTTTCGAGTCCCGTCTCAAAAAGTTCGCAAAGTTTCATCATCGGTTCTCTCTGCGCTTCAGCAAAGCGAACGACCTCATAAATTGTCACCGGTTCATTTTTACCTTTGACTTTGATCCAGTCCAGCTGCCGGAGAATGAATTTTTGAGGATTTTTGAGCTGGTTTTTGGTGTTTTCCGAGCAAATTATTTTTACACCGTATTCCTTCGTAATACCCTCAAGGCGGGCACCAAGATTAACGGCGTCGCCAAGGACCGTGTAATCAAATCTTTGATTTGATCCCATGTTTCCTACTACCATCGGTCCCGTATTTATTCCGCATCCTATGTCGATGCTCGGCAGATTGCGGCTTGCCCATCCTTTTCTGAGATCGTCGAGCGCATCGAGCATTTTGAGAGAAGAATCGAGTGCACGGTCGGCGTGGTCATCCGAATGCACCGGCGCTCCCCAGACGGCCATAAGCGCATCTCCGATATATTTGTCGAGCAATCCGCCTGAATCAAGAACAATGTCGGTCATCGGGGTAAAATATTCGTTCAGCAGGCTTGCCAGTGCTTCGGGAGACAGAATTTCACTGATCGTCGTAAATCCCCGCACGTCGGAAAAGAAAACTGTGAGTTCCTTCTTTTCGCCTCCGAGGCGAAGTCCTTCGGGAGAATCGAGCATCTGATTGATGACGGCGGGGTTAAGGTAGTGCTGAAATGCGCCTTTGATTTTCCTCTTTTCCTGTTCCTCGACAAAGAATTTAAAAAGCGTCATTGTCATGAAAATCGCTGCATTCTGCAGGTGGAAAATACCCAGATTATAAACTTCATTGTTCGCAAAAAGATGGTTTCTGTCGACATATTCAAGCAGAAGATGAAAAATCAGGACAATGCCCAGTGAGGCGACCGCCTTCGCTCTGGTCAGCAAAACGCAGAGCAGGATACCGCAGACAAACGTAAAAAAAAGTTCGCTCAGTGTGTAGTGCAACGGCCTGTGCAGAAAGTCCTGACTGAGGATGTTTTCAACGACGGCGATGTGATGTTCAACTCCGTTTGCATGCGGGTTGAGCGGGGAGGGGCGTTTGTCGTCGGCTCCGGTGATTGTCGACCCCATAAACAGAATGTCCGGAATTTTTTTGGGCAGTTTGTTCTCTGCCGCATCCGCGAGGGAGATTCGTTGCGGCGTGAAAATTCCTTCCGAGACCTCATGTTCGCCGTAATGATTTATGAGCATTGTGCCCTGACGGCCGTTCAGCGGAATACTGAGATGATCGCCTGCTCCGTCAACCAGAAAGATTCGCGAGATTGAAAAATCGTCATAAACCACCGTTATTTTACGATTCAGGTATTTGGCAGCAACCTGAAGACCGACGCTCGGGAAATATTTTCTGTTTTGATTGACGTCTTCTTCTGCTGTCGCAGGTATTTCGGATACCAATTGGTATCTGCGAAAGAGACCGTCCGAATCTACCGGATTGTTGATGAAACCCACCAATGGCTTTGCGCCCAAGATACCGGCGGTGCTGACGAGCGGAAAAATCTTCTCTTTATGTCGTTTGGCGTCGGAGTTCTTTCGTTCAACAGTGTCGACCAAATTCGCAAGGATTGTCTTTCGTCCGGATTCCCAGTCGCGCTCAAGAGGCTCGCCCTCCTCCGGAGGCAAAAAGACGACAGCCTGAATCAGGTTGCCGAATTCTGTAATGGCACTGCCGAAAGCTTTGTCCCCCGGACTGACCTGCAGCAGTGAATTTATTCCTTCGGCAAACCTTCGCGGGTCAAGAACTCCTTCAGGCGAAAGGCTCAATTTTAACACGTCGCCGAGCGGTTCGAGAGCATCATTCAGCGAAATACTTTCAGGCTCGGAGTAAATGGCATCAAAAACAATCCAGCGCGCTCCCGCGCTTTTGAGATTTTTGAGTGCGTCAACATAGGACTTGCGCGGGAATGGCCACCGTCCAAACTTGGCGACACTTTTTTCATCAATCGCCAGCATTCCGACTTTGTCGGATATCCGCCGCGTTCCGCGAGTTTTCACCCGATAGTCAAAAAAACTTTGTTCAAGATAAGCAAACAACCCGCTCTGCCGGCCGTCAATGGAATATGTTGCGGAGGCAATGTGGCTAATGTGGGCAGCGAGAAAAACAATTGTGATGAGCAGGCCCAGATGCCACGCGTGAATCTTTGAAAAGCCGTTTTTAATCTTTTGCATGACGCCACCTGCAGGTTCCGGAGGAAGAATAACGTCATGTTAACAAGGAAAAATTAAGGCAGACGGTTCAAGGTGAGAGGATTTTGGCAGTGGACTATCTGGACGTCGGTGGATTTGACGTTCGGATTTACGACTCCGCTTTTTGACGAGTCTTCGCCCGAATGTTCAATCCGGCAGGTGTGGAGCTGAATTTTCTCAAAATATTGACTCAGCTTTTCAACAGCCGAGCGGAATCTGAAGCGCTCAGGATCTGCAAGCAGCAGCGTGCCCTGAGGTTTCAGCAGTTCATTTGCAATGCGGGGAAGGCTTTCGAGATGCGAGTTGTCATAAAAAACGTCACAGGCGATCACGAGGTCGAAGCTTTTTTGCAGGTGGAGCGGGGTTGGCTCACACCAGTCGAGAGTCAGGAAAGGCACCCGCGGCGCGTTGTGCAATTTGCAATTTGCTTCAAGGTAGTCGGCGTATGCTGGTTCATAATCTGATGCCGTCACATTCCAGCGTGTGTGTGAGGCCAACAATGCAGCAAAAAAACCCACTCCTGAACCGAGTTCGATTGTTTTGACGCTGGGATCAGCAGGGCTGTGAGCCACTTGTTCCCATCGTGCGGGGTCTTCCTGCAGCCATTGCCAGAGCGCACGGGCACTTGGCCAAAGTACAGCTCCGAAGGGACAGCGCTGTTCGCCCAATTCTTCACCCTCGGACTGGCTTGTCCGGATGAAATCATTCAGCAGAGAATCAATGTCAGGAGCCATCCAGACAGGCAATTCCCTGCCGCCGACAAAGACGGAGCGTCTTTCGGCTTTGGAAAAATGCAGGGCGGGATGGGGACGTTTGTTTGCCATGAGCACCGGATGCAATCAGTGAAGAGCCGCCTGTGCGCTGCTCAGGATAGCCACGGGCACGCGGTAGGGAGAGCAACTGACGTAGTTGACGCCGACCTGATTGAAAAATTCAATCGATCGCGGATCTCCGCCGTGCTCGCCGCAGACGCCGACTTTCAGATTTGGCTTTTTGGAACGGCCTTTTTCTGCTGCCCATTGGATCAGCTGGCCGACACCTTCGGTGTCGACGACGGCAAACGGATCATCGTTGAGGATATTTTCCCGTGCATACACTTTCAGGAACGGAGCGCTGTCGTCCCGCGAAAAACCGAAAGTGGTCTGCGTCAGGTCATTTGTTCCGAAACTGAAGAAATCGGCATGTTCGGCAATTTGGTTTGCCGTCAGCGCCGCACGCGGGACTTCGATCATTGTTCCAAACGGAATTGATTCGTCTTTGACTGTGCAATTGAGAGCCGACATTGCGGTTTTGTATGTCTCAACAGCCAGCTTTTCAAGACGGTCGCGCAGCCATCTGAGTTCCTGAGCGTGTCCGACAAGCGGAATCATAACTTCAGGCTTGGCGGCGATTCCCTCGGCATGCAGCTGAGCGGTTGCTTCCGCAACGGCGCAAACCTGCATCTCGTAGATTTCAGGATGGCTGATGCCCAGACGGCATCCACGATGTCCGAGCATCGGATTGGCTTCATGAAGTTGCTCGACACGATGACGGATGTCTTCAGATTTCATGCCCAATTGACCGGCCAAAGTCTGCACGTCCCGTTCCGTTTGCGGAAGGAATTCATGCAACGGAGGGTCCAGCAGACGTATTGTTACCGGAAAACCTTCCATTGCTTTGAGAATGTCCATGAAGTCCTGTCGCTGGAAGGGCAGAAGTTTGGTCAGCGCGCGGGCCCGCTCTTCATTGGTTTGCGACAAAATCATTTCCCGCACGACGGGAAGTCTGGTTTCCTCAAAGAACATGTGTTCAGTCCGGCACAGTCCGATTCCCTCGGCGCCAAATTCACGCGCCGTGCGTGCATCTCGGGGAGTGTCTGCATTCGCGCGGACGTTCATGCTGCCCATTTCTTTGGCCCAGCTCAGGAAGGTCGTAAATTCGGGGCTGAGATCGGCTTCGCGGGTATGAACTTTACCGAGCATGACTTCGCCCGAAGAGCCGTCGAGTGTCAGCCAGTCACCTTCAAAAATCTCGAGTTTGCCGATTTTGATAAACCGGTCTTTCGCATGGATATGAAGAGCACCGCAGCCGGCAATACAGCACTTGCCCATCTGGCGCGCAACGACTGCCGCATGGGAGGTCATGCCGCCCCGCGCAGTTAAAAATCCCTTGGAGACGTGCATGCCTCCAATGTCTTCGGGTGATGTTTCATCACGTACGAGGATGACCGGCTCCCCGCGGGCAGCCCACATTTCAGCATCCTTCGAATCAAACACGACCCGACCTGAACAGGCTCCGGGGGATGCGGGCAAACCTTTGGCGATAACTTGCCTGTGGGCGCGAGGGTCAAGTGTGGGGTGCAGGAGTTTTTCAAGTTCGTTGGGTTTGACTCTGCGGATTGCATCTTTCCGGTTGAGCAATCCTTCGTTCACCATATCTACGGCAATCCGCAGTGCAGCTTGCGTGGTGCGTTTGGCATTTCGAGTCTGCAAAAGCCAAAGCTTGTTTTCCTGAACGGTGAACTCGATGTCCTGAACGTCGCGGTAGTGTCGTTCGAGAATATTGCGGACTCCGTTGAGCTGTTCATAAACGGCGGGCATTTCTGCCTGCAGTGAAGACAGTGCTTTGGGTGTCCGGATACCGGCAACAACATCTTCGCCCTGCGCATTAATCAGATATTCACCGTAAAAAACATTTTCGCCTGTCGAGGGGTCGCGGGTAAAACACACTCCGGTCGCACTCGATTCACCCATGTTGCCGAAGACCATGGCACAGACGTTGACTGCCGTACCCCAGTTGTTCGGAATGTTGTGAATCTCACGATATTTTTTTGCTCTGTTGCAATTCCAGCTGCGGAAAACTGCTCCTATTGCGGCCCAAAGCTGCTTTTGCGGATCCTGCGGAAAGCTTTCTCCAAGTTCCCTCAGATAAATTTCCTTGAAGTCTTCGACAAGGTGCTTGAGGTCATGGGCATTCAGTTCGGTGTCGTCGACAACGCCGCGGTGCTGCTTCAGATTTTCAAGGGCATCTTCCAGAACGTGCGACTCGAGCCCTTTGACCACATTGGCAAACATTTGGATAAACCGGCGGTAGCTGTCGTAGGCAAAACGCGGATTGGCCGACTTTCGTGCGAGAGCCTCGACAACTTCATCATTCAGTCCCAGATTCAAAATGGTGTCCATCATGCCGGGCATCGAAACCCGCGCACCGGAGCGAACGCTGACGAGCAAGGGTGAGTGGCAGTCGCCGAACTTGGCACCCATGGCCTTCTCAGTTTTCTCAAGAGCCTGATTAACTTCAGTTATCAGCTGGCTCGGGAACACTTCGCCGCGGTCAAGAAAATCCATGCAGACTGAGGTCGAGATTGTGAATCCCGCCGGCACGGGCAGTCCGAGAGTCGTCATCTCGGCTAAATTTGCGCCCTTTCCGCCCAGTTCGGCCTTCATCTGGGCATTGCCGTCAGCTTTTCCTTGTCCAAAAAAATAAACCAGCGTCATGGGAAGGGCCTCCTGTGTCGGGGCGGTTCGGGGTAGACGGATAGCTTTAATCTCGATGTTTCGATACCTGAAAATGAGTCAAGTGTAAATTAGTCACTTAACCACGAACTTCCCGTTCAGAACCCTGTTGACCCCCTCGGCCCTCTGTGCTACCTCCGCTCGGCTCTAGGGCATGTTGCGCGACCTTGTGTTCGCGTTGTTCCCCCAGATTTGTTTGCCTGCCGGTGTACACGCCACCGGCTTAAGAAGAGGTTCCGTTATGAAAGATTCTATTCACCCAAAGTATGCTCCCTGTGAAGTTTCGTGCGCTTGCGGCAACGTTTTTCAAACCCGCAGCGTAAAGGCACAGCTCAAGGTTGATATCTGTTCAAACTGCCATCCTTTCTACACAGGCAAGCACAAAGTTGTAGACACGGCCGGTCGTATTGAGCGTTTCAACCGTAAATACGCCAAGGCCGGAACTCCCGCTGCCAAGTAAATTCGCCGAACAATTGAATAAAGCCCGCAGTTCGCGGGCTTTATTCTTTTCAGCTGAATCCGAAGGGTTTCCCTATGGCGCTGGTGGATCAACTTGCCCGCCTTGAGCGGCGTTTTCTGGAAATAGAAAATCTTCTTCAGCAGCCGTCCGTATCTGCAAACGCTGCTGAGTTTCGAAAGCTCAGCAAGGAACATTCAGAACTGAATGCAACCATGTCCGCGTTCAGGGAATACAAATCGATTCAAAGACAAATTGACGAAACGCAGCAGCTCATCGACGAGGGATCGCAGGAATTTGCCCAGCTCGCGGGCGAAGAACTTCATCATCTCAATGCGCAATTACAGGAAAAAGAACACGAGCTGCGGATTCTGCTGCTCCCCAAGGATGCCAACGACAGCCGCAACGTTTTTTTGGAAGTCCGTGCGGGTGCCGGCGGTGACGAAGCAGGACTTTTCGCAGGCGAGCTCTTCAGAATGTACACCCGCTATTGCGAACGCAATCGCCTGAAGGTCGAGCTGATGTCTCTCAACGAAAATGAGTTGGGCGGCGTTAAAGAAGTGATTGCCCTCATTTCGGGTGACAATGTCTACCGCACGCTCAAGTACGAGAGCGGGGTACACAGGGTTCAACGTGTTCCTGCGACAGAAAGTCAGGGCCGCGTGCATACTTCGACGGTGACTGTCGCTGTTTTGCCTGAAGCCGAAGATGTCGAAGTCAGCATCAATGAAACCGAATTGAGAATTGATACTTTCCGTGCAGGCGGTGCCGGAGGCCAGCACGTGAACCGTACCGATTCGGCGGTCCGGATTACACATCTGCCGACAGGGCTTGTTGTCGCATGTCAGGACGAGCGCTCTCAGCTGAAAAACAAGTCCAAAGCATTAAAAATTTTGCAGGCAAAACTCCTTGAGCAGGCACAAATAGAGCAGGAAAAGGCCTTTGCCGCGGAGCGCAAATTACAGGTCGGTCGGGGTGATCGTTCGGAACGGATAAGAACCTACAATTTTCCTCAGAGCAGGGTGACCGATCATCGCATCAACCACACGACACACGCCATCGGTGACTTCATGGAAGGCGATATCAGTGATATGCTCTCGCGTCTGGCTGCGTTCGATCAGGAACAGCTTCTCAGGGAACAGGCCGAACGAGAGTTGGGGTAACGATGAGTCGTCAAGCTGAAATCTGGACTGTGCGTGACGTGCTGAACTGGACGTCGCAAAAGTTTGCCGATGTGCGTCTGCCGACTCCCCTTTTGGATGCCCAGTTGCTCATTGGTTCTGTGCTTTCATTGTCCAAGGTCGAAATTTACACACAGCTTGATCGGCCATTGCTGGAGGGTGAGCGCACGGCATTGCGTGAGCTGGTCCGCAGGCGCCTCGGCGGCGAGCCGGTCGCGTATCTTTTGAGTCAGAAATTTTGGCACGACCTTGATCTTTACGTTGACAGCCGGGTGCTCGTACCGCGTCCTGAAACCGAAACACTTCTCGATTTGGTGCTTGCCGTCTGCCGGCATGAAAACCGGCGTCCGGTGCGCATTCTTGATATTTGCACCGGTTCCGGATGTCTTGCGCTGGCTCTTGCCAAATTTTTTCCTGCGGCCGAGGTTACCGGAATTGACCTTTCCGCAGATGCACTGGAAGTTGCTGCCCTCAATGCCGCCCGCAACAAGGTAACAAACGTGAACTGGATTCGCGGAGACGCACTGAAGCGCGATGTCTATGCAGAGCTGGGCACGAAGCCGTTTGACATCGTTGTCAGCAATCCTCCCTACGTTTCGGAAGCAGAATGGACTGAGTGCGAACCGTCCGTGCGGCAGTTCGAACCCAAAATGGCACTCATCGGCGGCGAAAACGGATGGCAGTTTCCAAAATTGTTGCTTGAAAATCTGAATTCGGCAGGGCTTCTGGCGCAGGCGGCACTTGCAGGATTTGAACTGGGGATTAGCCATCCCGAAATACTTGCCGACGAAATAAAATCAGACTGCGGATTTGAATTTGTCCGTCCGATGTCTTCCCTTGCCTGCCAGCGGCCTGTCTGGGAATTTCCACGCAATCAGTGGTTTTCGGTCAAAGATTATACTCAAAGAAGCCGTTTTCTCTTCGGAATCAGAGGCGTTTCCGATTCAGGCCGCTGAGTGTTTTTTCAGTGTCTGACTTTCTTCATTCTTGTCAGTGACGGTTGTTTTTTTTGCCGGCCGATTCGAGCAGGTGCGCGATTTCGATTCCGATTTCGTGAAATCGGTTTCTGCTCAGCCGCGAAAGTTCTGTCGATGCATGCATGAGCTGCTGGCTTGTAATGACAAACGAATGATTCAATCCGAGATTATTGACGAGCCTGTTCTGGTTATCTGCAATGCGACCGAAAACGCCTGCAACGGGAATTCCGTGGTCTTTGGCGACCTGTGCCACAACTTGCGGGGCTTTGCCTGACAGAGTCTGTTCGTCGAGACATCCTTCTCCGCAAACGGCAAGATTGGCACCTTGGAAACACTGAGCCAGTGCCGCAACCCGTGCAATCCGCGATGCTCCGAGTTCCATTGAGAAGTTCGGAAATACTGCAGCGAGTCCGAGGCACAGTCCTCCGCCCGCTCCCGTGTAGGGGCTTTCAAGATTCGGAACGAAGGGATTTGAGCGCTGCAGCTGACTCCAATAGGTCTTCAAGGATTGTTCGATAATACCGATTTGGTCCGAAGCAATGCCTTTTTGAGGAAGAAAATGCGCAAGTTTCACTCCCTGTCCGACAACCGGTGCAAGGACGTCGCAGAGTGCAACGATTTTTGTTTTCATCATAAATTCAGGGATGGGAGTGCGGTCTATGACGGATATTTTTCCGGCGTTGGTCAGCGAAGGCGCGAGGTCGTTGCCGTCGGTATCTCTTGCACGAAGACCGAAAACCTGAGCGAGGCCCCATCCGCCGTCAACTGTCATCGTCCCGCCCACACCTATCCAGATTTCCGCCGGACGCAAATCGAAGGCTTTTTTGATGAGCTGCCCGAGACCTGTGGTTGTTGCCTTGAGCGTGTCGCTTTTGTGCGCGACTGCACGCGAACTTCCAAGAAGTTCCGCAGTTTCGATGATCGCCACCCGTCTGGAATTTTGCCAATAGACGTGAGCTTCCGTGAGTTTACCGTAGAGGTCCGGAACCTCGACCCGCATGGCTTCAAGCCCCATGTAATTGGCAAGGACTGACGCGGTCCCGTCGCCGCCGTCGGCCATCGGTCTTATGGCGACCTCAATTTTTGGGTTCCGCTGCCTGATACCTTCGGCAAGACACTCATTGGCTTGCTGCGAAGTCAGAGTTCCCTTGAATTTGTCGAGCGCCAGTACAACGCGCATGAGTACCCCCTCCATGGGCCGATGACTCGTTCCAAAAATCAGTATAAACGAAATAAATCAGATCACTAGGGCGCGTTGATTTTGAGACGCTCCTTTGGTATGGAAGCGCTGTCAGTGACTTAACGAAAAGGAGATGTCTACATGGACAGCAAAACTGTTGAGGCGAAGGTTATCAAGATTGTGGCAGAAAAGCTGAATATTGAAGAGAAGAACGTCTCGGCAGCTTCACGCTTTCAGGAAGACCTCGGCGCTGATTCTTTGGATATCGTCGAACTTCTTATGGAAATCGAGGAAGAGTTCGGAACGAGCATTTCCGACGAAGAGTCCGAGAGACTGAAAACTGTCGGCGACGCCGTCAAGTTCATCGGCAGCAAGCTCTGATCGAGTTGAACAGGCACCTTCGGGTGCCTTTTTGCTTTTATTTGAACTTTTTTCATGGATGAAGGACTGCATGAAGATTGCTGTTGCGTCGGATCACGCCGGAAAAGACCTCAAGTCATATATTCTCGAATTTCTTAATCTTACCAGCCACGAAATACTCGACTACGGTGTTGCGGCCGACTCGGTAGGCTCCGTCGATTACCCCGATTACGCCGATATCGTGGGTTCGGAAGTCGCCAGCGGGCGTGTCGATCGTGGGATTCTTATTTGCGGCACAGGCATTGGTATGTGTGTATCCGTCAACAAATTCCCGGGGGTTCGCGCCGCTCAGGTGTTTGATGAGTTTACCGCACGCATGAGCCGTGCTCACAATGATGCAAACGTGCTCTGTTTGGGTGCACGCACCATCAATCACCAGCGGGCGGTCGATTTCGTCAAGATTTGGCTGACCACAGACTTCGAAGAGGGCCGGCACAGGGCTCGTCTGAACAAAATTGGAACGATTGAAAAGCGTCTTTCGACTTTTGCGACCGGCAACGATTCGCATCGCTGAAGATTCCGTTTTGGGGGGCTAGTTATGTCTTCAATTCTCTCGATGAACAGAGCCGTACTCGCAGAAAGCGATCCGGCTGTCGCCAAGATTCTGAGCGCAGAAGCGCAGCGCTTGGAAGAAGGTCTCGAATTAATTGCATCTGAAAATGTTGCAAGTCCGGCCGTGCTTGCGGCACTGAGCAGTGTCTTGAGCAACAAATACGCCGAGGGATATCCGGGACGACGGTACTACGGCGGTTGTGAGTTTGTTGACGAAGTCGAAACACTTGCGATCGAACGTGCAAAGGCTCTTTATGGCGCCGAGCATGTGAATGTTCAGCCTCATAGCGGTGCGCAGGCGAATCAGGCGGTTTTTTTGTCCTGCCTGAAGCCGGGAGATACAATTTTAGGCATGAATTTGTCACACGGCGGACATCTGACCCACGGTTCGCCGGTCAATATCTCCGGACTTGTCTACAAAGCTGAATTTTACGGAGTGAGAGAATCTGACGGCCGGCTGGATTACGATGAAGTCAGACGTCAGGCCAAGGCGACGCGGCCCAAATTGATCATCGCCGGAGCGAGCGCTTATCCGCGGGTTATCGATTTTGCACTTTTCCGCGAAATTGCCGACGAAGTCGGTGCTCTTTTGCTTGTTGATATGGCTCACATTGCGGGCCTTGTTGCTGCAGGTGTGCATCCGAGTCCGGTGCCGTTTGCTGATTTTGTCACCACGACAACCCACAAAACTCTGCGTGGTCCCCGCGGTGGTCTGATTATCTGTAAAGCGGATAATGCCAAGGCAATTGACAAGGCGGTCTTTCCGGGGATTCAGGGCGGTCCGCTGATGCATGTCATAGGCGCAAAAGCTGTCGCGTTTGGCGAGGCTCTCACTCCTCAATTCCGGCAGTATTCCGAGATGGTCGTTGCCAATGCCAAGGCCTTGGCTGAAGTTTTGACCTCCAAAGGTATCAGACTCGTCTCCGGCGGTACGGACAACCACCTGATGCTGATTGACTTGCGGGAGTCGCCGTTGAGCGGCAAGGACGCCGAAGAGCGACTTGGACGAATCGGACTGACCGTAAACAAGAACACTGTTCCGGGCGAGACTCGCAAGCCGATGGTTACAAGCGGCATCCGGATTGGAACGCCGGCAATCACCACCCGCGGGCTAAAGCCTCAGGATATGAGTGACTTGGGACAGGCAATTGCCTGTGCGCTTGAGTCGGGCGAAGACAAACTGCCTCAGGCAATGACAATTGTTCGCAAATTGTGTCATAGCTACCCTCTGTATAACGGCGTCCTTGCAAAGGCGGGCTATTCGGTTCCTGACCTGAACTGATTCCTTGCAGACTCGAGGGTATCAATGAAGTGCAGACAGTGTAAAAGCGAAGAAACCAAAGTTCTTGAAAGCCGTGAGAGCAAAGACGGTTTGACGGTGCGCAGGCGGCGTGAATGCCAGAACTGCAATTATCGTTTTACGACCTTTGAGAGAGCCGAGGAACTTCCTGTTTACGTTGTTAAGCGCGATGGTTCGAGGGAGCCGTTCGATCGGCAAAAATTGATGCGCAGTATGAGTGTAGCCTGTCAGAAGCGGGCAGTGAGCGCGAAGGAACTCGAAGGGATTGCCGATTACGTCGAATTGACGGCAAGTCAGCGCGAAGATCGCGAAATCACATCTCATGCAATCGGTGAACTTGTGCTTGATGTTCTCCGTCATTTAGATCCGGTGGCCTATGTGCGTTTTGCTTCGGTGTATCGCGCATTTTCAGATCCGGAAGATTTTGTGAGAGAGCTCAAGAGACTTGCTCAAAATTCGCGCTTCAATAAGTCCCAATCAGATCTTGAGAACTCTGACTCCGTCCAGTAAACATTTCCACCTGTCTTCAACACACGGAGGGTGGGGAGAATGTTTACCGGTCTGATTCGCGATGTCGGAACTATCCGTTCATGGCAAAGACGCACGGATTCGGCGCGCTTCAGTATCGAAACCAAACTTCCGTTAAAAGATATCGAAATCGGCGCGAGTGTCTCGTGCAACGGCGCTTGTCTTACGGTTGTTGAAATCTCATCCGCAGATTCTGATTCAATTCATTTGTTCACAGTTGAGGCGGGACCTCAAACACTTTCATTGACCCGATTCGGTCAATCGGACTTCGGCGGAACAGGCGAAAAGGTAAACTTGGAACCCGCGCTCAGAATGGGTGATTCACTCGGCGGGCATATGGTTTCGGGACACATCGACACGCTTGGAACAGTTCTGTCTCATCAGCCGACGGGTGACGGATTTTGGTGTTTGCGGGTCGGATATGATGCGCAGTTTTCACAATATGTGTTGAAAAAAGGATCAATTGCGCTTTCCGGAGTTTCGTTGACAATTGCCGACTGCTCGCATGATGCGCAAAATCTTTGGCTTGAAATTATGCTTATTCCTCATACTCTTGAACAGACCAATTTATTGAAATTGGTTCAAGGCTGCAGGGTTGAAATGGAATTCGATTCACAGGCAAAAATTGTTGCAGACATGCTCCGAGTCATGTTACCGAGTCATCTAAATTCTATTGCAAAAAAGATTTGAAATTGATGCGAAGCGAGCGTTTGTATCATAGCGCACCCAGCGCAGCTGAAAATTCTCCGGACGTGTCTCAGGGGATGAATTCTTTTGCGGGAAGCACAGCTCCGCTTGCGAATGCATTTCCGCGCGGACTTGAGGCAGCAGCCTATGCGCTTCGCAAACGGGTCGTTTGTCCGCGTTGGTGGTTGGTTGGAGTCATGAGTCAATGGCTCAACAAAGATTCTCAGCTGTTGGCGCTTGAACTCGCGTTGGAAGAGGATGACTGGCTGCTCAGCGGTCCAGCGATGACTCCTAAAAATTTCCCTCTTGTTGTTCTGCTGTGGACCGAGCTTTATGCGCAGGTCAGTCGAGCCGAACCCGAAGGGAATTTTACCGTCGAATTGAATTTGAACAGAATATTGCGCGGAACTGCAGCTGAAATTCATTCGCAAAAAGATTTTCTCACCGGTTACCTGAGTTCTGCCTTGCGCGTGCAACGCGTGAAAGGTGTGTCAGCAAGAACCGCCTCGCGACGCTCGAAGGGCAATGCATCGGCCACTCACGGTCTGATGCTTGAACAGGTCGGACTCGTTCAAATTGTTGAGAACGTGGTCCTCAAGCAGGGTGCCGCCGATGTTTTGCTGGTGACGTTTGCGCGCGACCCTCGTCGTTTGTTTACCCACGGTGCTGAAGAACTGTTGCCGTCGGCATTGCGAAACAATGCATCCGGCAGTCACTTGGGAATTCAGGCTGCCGAACTCCTCGGCAAGTCTCTGGTCACTCTTCAGCCGGATGTACTGCAGGCAATGAGCCGGACCGTCAATCCTAAAAAATTGTGTGCCTACTTGTCTTTGGAACTCATGAAGCAGGATTCGGCTGCCGAACTCTCTGATTCAGCAGAAGACGTTTGGCGCGGTCGTGCACTCGGTCATTCTGAGCTTGGAAAACTTCACAAAGAGCAATTGGCACGTGCGCAGTCGTTTTACGATCACGGGATACTGAGTTGGGAAAATGAAGCCCCGAGGCAACGAGTCAGAAATCTTGTCAAACGTTCTTCTCAGTTTGCCGACAGCGGAATCGTGCATTGCTGGCGTATGTCGCAGCATGCAATGGAAGCCATTCAGTTTGAAGAAGCGCTTTCCGGCGTTTTGAACAAGGCAGCCTCCGGTAGATTGAGCCTCGAATTTGAGTCCGGAAAGTGCGCGCTGCAGCAGGAACAGTCTGTCAGTGCGGGAAGCACGATGTTCTTCAAATCTCAGCAGCCTGTTCAGACGCCGGAGTTAAATTCAGAACACTCCGTTCTGCTGCCTGTTCAAAAACCGGAAGCAGAGTTTAATAAAGAACTTTCGGGTACCCGTCCGCAGACAGCATCGGCCGGTCTTGAATTGAAAAAAACGGTCAGTGAAGTCTTGTCCACTTCGGTTGTGACAGCCGCATCTGTCAATTCAGGCTTCGCAAGGTCAGAGCGCTTGGTCGCGTCATTTGACGAAGTAAACGTCCCTTCTGACTTGGTTATCCCCAACACTTCGAGCAGAACCATTGCCGGCTCTGCCGCGCGTGAGTCTGCCGGCAAGCGTGATGTACTTAACGATGATGATTTTCTGATGTGCGTGGCCGAGTTTTACGAATCGCTGACACCGGTTCAGCAGCAGGCTTTCGAACGCGATCGAAAGCGGATGACTCCCGAGCAGTTCAAAAGATACGTTACACCCGCGCTGATGAGGCATCGCGGACGCACATGAGAGCCGTTCATCCGGACAGGCATAAGTGACGCGCCATCCGCAGACTTCAGTTTTTATTTTTTACGTTTCAGGATGTCGAGCAGACGCTCTTCCGCAACCTTAAAGGTCTGTGCTTTTATTTCGTTGAATTCCGAATCCGAAAACTTACCGAGAACGTGTCCGACAACGGCCGTTTTGTGCTCGGGTTTTCCGATTCCGATTTTAAGACGGTGAAAGCCGTCCTGTCCCCATTTCGCAAGAATGTCTCTGACACCATTGTGTCCGCCGTGACCGCCGCCGGTCCGCAGGCGGACGGCTCCGGCAGGCTGGTCGAGGTCGTCGAACACAACAATCACATCACTCGGCGAAAGTTTGTAAAACTGTATGGCTTCAAGCACCGAAGTGCCTGAAAGGTTCATGAACGTCTGTGGTTTGAGCAGCAGAAGGTCGTGTCCGTGCCACGTTACTTTGGCAGTCAATCCGCCAAATTTACTTTGATTGATCGAGCTGCCGGCCGTGTTTGCAATTTCATCCAAAAAAAGAAAGCCCACGTTATGACGCGTGAGCTCATACTGAGAGCCGGGGTTTCCCAAGCCGACAACAAGTCGCATGACGGCTTAGAAGCGAACCAGTGATGCAAGCGCCAAATTGCGGGCGGTTGCCAGTTTTACGCCTTCGGGAAGAGCAAGGTTGCCCACATGAGCCGACTCGTCGACTTTCAGGCCGCCAACTTCCACATTCAACGATTCCGGAAGCTTGTTGGCTGGTCCTGTGACGAGCAACGAGCGGATAAGAACCTTGAAAGAACCTTCTTTTTCCTGTTCGCGGGTCAGGCCAGTGAAGATCAGAGGAACTTTGGCTTTGACGACTTCACTTGGGGAGACTTCCTGAAAGTCCATATGAATGGGAGTGTCTTTCAAGGGGTCAACCTGAACGTCTCTCATGAGGACGGTGTGGCTCTTACCGTCAACTTCGAGCGTGACAAGAGCCGAGCGGGTATGTTTCTTCGGCAGACCCTTAACCGGAATTGCGATGTTCTTGGTCCCGTTTTTACCGAATACGGTCGCAGGGACGAGGCCGTTGTCACGCATTTCACGAAGGGCACCCTTGGTCGAAAGTGTGCGACCTTGGGCAACGATTTTGTTGATTTCAGCAGACATAATATAACTCCGTCAACGAGCCTCACGGGGAGGCCCAGCAAGTGAACCCCGTCGATACACCAGAAACATTGAGTGGGCAAGTCACAAAGTGCCCCTGTCCAGTTGACAAATTTAAGGTGTTGAATACCTTGACTGACAGGGTTTATGGCGCAGAGATCGTTGGCTTAGTTTATGGCCCGTTTGTCGTTCTCCGCCACCGTTTCATTGAGGAGTTCTTTATTATGGCATTGACATTGCGCCAAGTCGCTCTGTGTTCGGTTGCACTCGTTTCCGTGGCCTGCTCGAAAAAGAAGGCTCCTGAGCCCACTCTCGAGGCCAAAGCAGCTGCAGCGGCAACTCCGGCCCCACCGGCACCTGTTGCCACTCCGGTGGCTGCGCCGACTCCGGCGGCTCCTGCCCTTGATACAGCCGACTTTGCTTCCGAGACCATTTATTTTGATTTCGACAGCTTTACTGTCAAAGCGTCCGAAGCAGACAAGCTGAGAAAACTTGCCGCGGTTCTCAAGGCCAACTCCGGCGCTCCTGTCAAGATTCAAATCGAAGGTCACTGCGACGAGCGCGGTTCCAACGAATACAATCTTGCTCTGGGTGAAAAGCGCGCCCGTGCAATTCAGGATGCTCTGGCGGCAGAAGGCGTTCCGGCCGGCAACCTGACCACAATCAGCTACGGCGAAGAGCGTCCCGCAGTTGAAGGCCGTGATGAGGCCGCACACTCCAAGAACCGCCGCGGCGAATTCAAGAAGCTCTGATTCGATTCAGAGCCGGAGTTTGAAAATTCATTTGTAGAGTTGGACCAGCTCAGTTTTGAGCTGGTCTATTTCTTTTGAAAGCAAATCAATTGCAGCAGCAGTTTCCTTGGCTGCAGCTTCGGCGTCCGCAAGGATTTTGCATTTGGCCGGATTGTGTTCACTTCCCGAAGAATAATTTTCAAAGATCCACTGAAGCGTCTTTTTGGCAGCCTCCGCAGCTCCCTGAGGACCTCCGACAAGCCCGCCGATGGACGATGCGATGCCGGTCAGCAGAGCGGCTGAGAGTGCCTTTTGGCGTGCTTCTCTGACCGCATCTACGGATTCATTGTTCTCGCAGCTTTTTTGTTTTTGAAGACTCGCAAGCATCTGTTCTCTGATACGGAGAGCGAGTCCGGTCAACTGGGATTCCTTTTCCCACAGAAGCTGCGCAATCTTCACGCCCTTTTCCGCAGGTGTGTTCTGAAGACTGACTTCGACCGATGAGATCAAATCAAAAGAACATTTTGTCTGGACATTTCCGCCGTCTTTTTCTGCCGATTCACGGCACGGGTTAAAAATATAAAAATATTTTCCGCTCGCGGCGAGCATGTCGTTGAATGCCGCTCGGACAGTTTTTTCTCCGATAAGGCGGCAGGATTCCGGAGAGCTCAGAGCTGATTGCCATGCTGCACGGCTTTCAACCGGGTTTTGTGTTTGAATGGAACCGTTGCTCATGCGCAACAACTTGCCAGCAGGGCTCAAAAGTCTGAATGAGGCAGCGCATCGGATCACTTTTGCGAAATCACTGTTCTTGTAATCAATTTCGATGAACGGCATGTAGCCGTTCGACTCGCCGGCCTGAGTTGTCAGAGACAGCCGCGCGGGAGCCTCGAGTCCGGCTGCTGAATCACTTTTGCCGTTATTCGTGTCTGGTTTGTTCGATTCTCTGAAATCCGGAACATCTGTGCCGCAAGACAACAACGGCATGCACGCGACGAACACAAAAAGAAATTTCGCTTCTGTCTTCCTGACTTTGAGCATCATTTCATCACCTCAGACTGAGTGGGAAGTTCGAACAGCTTTGCGCGGTCAATTTCACCCTGTCGGGGAGCAAATGCAGCCGGACAATCACGCCGCTTCATCAGATTGGTATACGCGGAATTGGAGGTCAGTTCCTTTTCAATCCAGCTCATGGAGCTTCGCTGGAAGGTCAGATTCATGGAGTTTTTTTCATAAACGGATTGTCCGTTGATTTTGATACTCAAAGAGTCGAGTTTGTACCGATCGGCTTCCCTGTTTTGCCATTCGCAGGCCGTCCCGAGTCCGCCCCATGTCGACCAGCAGTTTTTGACGGCCTGATAGGAATATCCTCCTTTTTGAATGACGATGTTGCTGAGGTCACCGATTGTCAGATCGGTGTCTGCCTCTGCGATCCATTTTCCGCGTTCCTGAAAAAGCGGATAGGTGTTTTCATCTGTGTTTGTAAACTTGAGTCCGCCTCCGAAGTCGAATGTCGTCTGAGTCGGATTGCCGACTGCTCCCAGAGCAGCAGATGTCAGGCTTCTGTCCCAGTCTGAAATTGCAAGATGGTCGCCTTTGATATTAATTTCGATGGTCCGGATGATGTCGCGACCCCAGCATCCGAGCTGCAGTTCTCCGCGAAGATCACGTCTGAGTTTTGAAATATCCTGCGCTGCAGCCAGATAGATGTCGCCTTTGGCTTCGATCTGCCTTCGGGTATCGGAGATCCAGAATTCGAGATTCCTTGCGTTTTCATCATTTTTGAAGTCAGGATTTACAGACGGAGCAGGAAAAGGTTGCGGTTCTTTAGCCTCGGTCAGAGCCGATGATACAATTTCATCAATGTTGTTTTCATCCACGACGCATTCAGGTGCCGATAATTTTTTTGTTATCGGAAGCGTCTTTAATATCAGGGTTGTTCCGGTGCTTTCCTGTTCAAGAATATCCTCATGGGTCAAAAGGATTTCGTCATCCAGTTGAAATTTGAAAGTGATCGTTTTGATGTCTGTGACTTCTCCGCTGACGAATTTGATTTTCGCGGATCCGACATCTGACAGTTTGAGATCTCTCAGATTTCTGTTTCCCCGCGCAATCCATGTTATTTTTTGCGGCTCTTCTGTGTTGAAAACATTTGACTCAACAGAATTGTCAAAAATAAGCTGAAATTTTCCTTCAACGCCGCTCAGGAATGCAGAGTAATTTCGGCTTTGCCATTTGTTTTTTTCAGGCTTGCATCCTGCCGGCTTCCATGTCCGCGGTGAAAGGGGGGTGTGTACAGTGCAGGCGTTCATAAGATCGGAATGCCGGCTGCAGAGTGCCTCACGAATGGCAAAAACCTGCCCGAGCTGCCGTTCGATATCTGTCATACCGGATGCAGTTTTTACCGCCGTTTCCTGCAAAAATTGCAGTTTTTGAGCCCAGCTTTTCGGATCAAGGTTTTGATCGCCGTGAGTGCCTGAGGAATCGCTTCCGCGCGGGTTGCGTTGTCCGTTCAGCAACTTATCGGATACGGAAGGAGGAGCCGGCGGTGCAATATTACATGCGCAAACTGCAAAAGCAGTTAAACTCGCCTGCAATGTTCGAACTGTTGGTTTCCGGCCGCTCATAACACAATCCTTGTGCCAGCATTTTCCCTTATTGCAGCGCTCTTCGGCTTTATGCTTTTGACCTTTAGCTCCGCGATTTTCGGATCGCTGCAGATTCTCTCCAGTCAATCCGTCTTCAGCTTTGCTTCATTCAGTTGCAAATTGAGTTACATTTCGGACGTGGGTATCTGACTTTTGCTCTTGTCTCACGGAGGCGGGCATGCGGATTCTAAATGGTGACATAATTTATATGCGCGACGGAACACCTGCCGTTGTGAAAAAGGTCGACGGACAAAACGGGACCGTTAATCTCGATGACAAACTACAAAACGTCCAGAAACATGCTGAAGGCGGCGTGAAAAACGGTTTGACGGAAGGACAGAGAAAATCATTCAACGTCAATCTGAATCTGATAAAAGGCGACTCGAAACAGGAAGAAATCCGAAATCTTTATGATCTGATTCAAAATCATAAAGATTCCAAAAGAATCGACCCCAAAGTGCTTCACTATCTTGAAAACGAACTGATGCACCGGATGCACAGAGATAATTACGTTCCCGAAGATTACGCAACTGATTTACGAAATGTACCACAGTATTGATAAGGAGGACTGTCTATGATGACGATGCCTGTTCCGAAGAGAAATTCGAATATGCAAATTGGGGACTACGTGCCGAAGGCCGGTATTTATACCAAGCCGGGAATCGTCACCGAGAAGAAAGAAGACGGAACCGTCACTATTGATACCGATCCGAAACAGATTGAGCGTTACCACAAATATGCAAATACCAGCGGCCTGACACCGCAGGAAAAAGTTCGTTTCAATGCGATCATGGATGAAGTCATGGAAGCCACTGATGATGCCGAGAGAATCAATCGTTTGCAGGAAAAGATCGATATGGTTCGAAATGAGCCTGAGGGCAAAAGAGTATTTGACACGCTGGTGAACCAGCAGTCGACCCTCATCCGGTTTGCGAAGGCATTACCGAGAGTTTATTCTTACGATTCGCAAAAAATAACGGGATACTGATTATTTCCCGATGCAAAAGCTTGAAAAGATTTTTTCAAGCACGTCTTCTGTTCCTATTTCCCCGACAATGTCGCAAGTGTGCTGTGCCGTCTGAATCAGCATCGAGGCGACCTTCTCGGGGAAATCGTTTTTTTGAACAAGGTCAATTGCTGCGCCCAGACTTTGCCGCGCGAGCTGTACTTTGTCATACTGCCGTTGCGAAATCAGCACTGCGGATTCGGGGGTTACGGTGTCTGCAGTTAAACGTTTGTGATACTTTTCCAGAAGTTCAGCGAGTTCCGCCGTATTGTTTGAAGATGACGACGTGCATGCGATTTCATATCCTGAATTTCTGAGTTTTGTGACGTGCAAATCAACCGATGCCCTGAGTTCCGGAGTCCAAGTGTCCTGCTTGGTCAACACATTCAGTACACATTGATTTTTCGGACGGTTCAAATGAGACAAAAGTTTCGCAGATTCTTTTTGGATAGAATCTGCGAAGCTGCCCGCATCCAACTGCGAGGGATCGAGCACGATGCAAACAATATCGGCCGCTGAAGATGACTGTATCGTTCGGGCAACGCCTATTTTTTCAACTTGATCATCGGTTGAGCGCAAACCGGCCGTATCAAGCAGAATAAAGTCGCAGTTCCTGATTTTCAGACGATCTTCGACAACGTCCCGCGTTGTTCCGGGGACGTTCGTAACGATTGCACGTTCATAGCCCAGCAAAGCGTTGTAGAGCGAGGATTTTCCGGCATTCGGTGTGCCGAGGAAACTCACTCTCAAGCCTTCTCTCAGTTTGAGTCCTGCAGAAAAGGAATTTGCGAGTTGCCTGAGTTCCGAATCGATGTGCAGCAGTTCATCGACTTTGCTTTTACTGTCATACGATCCCACTTCATCATCGGCAAAATCGATGTGAGCCTCAAAGTATGACATGATGCCTGTCAGTTGTTCTTTGATCCTGTCGGCAACCTGAGATATCCGGCCTTCTGATGCACTCCTTGCAAGATCGAGTCCGGCTTCTGTTTCCGTATGAATCAGCTGATCAATGGCTTCTGCTCTGGTCAGGTCCAGCTTACCGTTGAGAAAAGCACGCTGGGTGAATTCTCCGGGTTTGGCTTCACGCAATCCGATTGCTCTCAGTAAAGAATGCAGACGTGCGGTAATCAGCGGGTTTCCGTGAGTGCTGATTTCGAGTGTATCTTCGCCGGTAAAACTCGAAGGTCCTTTGAAAAAGGTCACAACACAGTCGTCGATGATGTTTCCGTCGGAACCCGAAACTGTGACGTACTTGCTTTTGGCATGTTCAAAGTCGGCTGCACGGAAGTTTTTCCGGTCAGCAGAACCGCTGCGGATTTTTGCGGGGATGAGATACGGCAAGAGGACTTCAAGGACTCGGCTTCCGCTGATCCTGTGAAGACTAATTGCAGATCGACCCTTTGCTGAGCTCAGCGCAAAAATGGCATCGTGGGCAGAGTAATCACGCATTCTGGTTTTCGGTCAAACTTCGTTTTCGTGATTGGTCCGGTGAGGCGTGTCATTGACGGTTGCCTGCGGGCCTTGTGCGGATTGCCCGACTTCATTTCGAAATTGAGGTTTCGAGCCCCCGCGGCGGCCGCGGCGTCGGTTTCGGCGGGGTTGTTGCCGTGTCCCCGAATCATCGGCTGCATTAGGGTTGGATTCCGCGTCAATACCCGTGAGTCCCTGTGCCGGTTGATTCTCGAAATTGGGACGGCGCGGTCGACCGCTCTGTGGACGCTGGCCCTGAGAGTCCGGTCTTCGGTTGCTTTTATCCCGCGGCGGACGGGTTGTTGAATAGATGACGAGCTTGCGGTTTTCTCCCACGCCAATGCTTTTGGTCGCAATTCCTTCCATATTTTCAAGCTCGAGATGAATGACTCGTCTTTCCTGACTGCTTTTTGAGCTGAGAGTAATTGTTTTGCCGTTCTCTTTGACTTTGGAAGCAACATCAAGCGCAAGCTGTCTGAGCTTGTCTTCTCTGTGACGGTTCGCACTGCCCGCGTTCAGAGTGACTCTTCCGGAGACATCGCCGAAGCGCTTTTGAGCAATGCGTTTAAAAAGATGCTCGAACGCGCACGATAATTTGTCTGTCCGCATGAGGAATCCCTCGAGCGTCGGAGAATTCACCGTAACGGTAACGTCCTCGTTGCTTCCAAATTCAATCTGCACCGAGCCTTGTTCAAGATCGGGATCAAACCCGCCGACGAATTTTAGCGCCAGTTCGTTCAGTAATTGCTTGCTCTGTTCGGAATCAAGATTGATTCTGTTGCGCTGAATACGTTCTGCTTCCGGATTCTCACTCACACGTCTGACGGGCCCGTCCTGAGGAGCGCCCTTTGCGCGCGCGCCGGAATGTTGCGGCCGGTTGTTTCCCGCAGACCGTTCGTCGCTGTTCTTTGAGCGGTGTGATTGAGGAGTTTTGCGATTAGGGTTCTTGTTTCTCTGATCTTCATCTTTGGCGTTTCGCGGTCCTTGCTGAGGTCTGGGGCCCTTGGATGGCTGCTCACTCTGCGTTCCTGCAATCGCCTGACGGACTGCCTCACGGGCTGCAGCCTGAACATCGTTGCTGCTGTCGATCCAAGCCTCGAGCCGCACGCCTCGCTGAAAGAGCTTTGAAAAAAGGCCGCCTGAACTTTGAGGAAGAATATTGTAGGAAAGCAAATTAACATCTGTACCAAATGCACGGGCTGCCGCAGACAGTGCTTCGTCCAGTGTTTTTCCGTTGAATTCTTGTTTTACCATGAGACATTGGCTCCATTTTTTCGTCGGGACAACTCACGCGGCCGTTCGTCAATGTGGCCGCTTCACCGGTCCCTTTAAAGATCTGCGTATTTTCGCATCATATACTTCTGCTGAATGAGCGAAAGTACGGTGTTCGTAATAATATAGACAACAAGGCCCGATGGATAGGTCAACATAAAGACAGCAAATATAAGTGGTAAGAATTGCATCATTTTTTGTTGAGCAGGGTCCATGGAAGCAGGTGCAGGGGTCAGTTTCTGCTGGACGTACATGAGGACGGCCATGATGACCGGAGTAATGTAGAGCGGGTCTCGGGCAGTCAGGTCTTTGAGCCAGAATGCAAACGGAGCATGCCTCAACTCAAAGGTATGCATCAATACGGCATTCAATCCAAAAAATATGGGGAGCTGCGGAAGAATCGGAAGACATCCGCTCATCGGGTTGACTCCCCGTTGAGCCATCATGGACATCATTTCTTTTTGCTGCGCCTGTTTGTCGTCTTTGAATTTTTCTTTGAGTGCGTTCAGTTCAGGCTGAAGTGCCTGCATTTTTTTGCCGGCAACGAATGCTTTTTCCGTCAGCGGATACAGGACTATTTTCAGGACCAAAGTCAGGAGAATAATCGCCACGCCCCAATTGCGGGTTAACATTTCGAACCATTTCAAAACATAAAACAGCGGCCAAGCGACGACACTGAAAAATCCGAAATCAATATTTTTTGATAAGTTCTTGCTGCTGAATGCAGAGTTCAGCGCGGATTTTGATTTGGGACCCGCAAATAAGTCGAACGTTATTGTTTTTGAGGCTGCGGGAGCCAAATCATTCACAGTTGTGGACAACCAAAACTCATACAGGGTCAGATCAGGCACGGAAGTTCTGTTTACGGCAGAATTGTAACCCGTTCTCAGCACTTTGATGTCAAACACTTCCTGACTTTTGGGCAAAAGCGCGAGAACGAAATACAAAGAATTCGCAGCGACCCATTCAGGCTTGACGGCAAGGCTTTCGCTTAAAACTTCACGTTTCGGTTCGTTTTCAAAAGGCAACTTCACGCGGGTTAGTTTTTCGCCGATCAGGTATACAGCTTCGCGGTACTCGAGAGTCTGATGACCGAATAAACTTCCTGCATCCCGCAGTTCGGAGACTGCACCCAAGTCAACCGCGAGCGATCCGCTGAAAGGCGAGGTTCCGGTGTTTTTCAAAACGACAGACAATTCACCCGTAAAAGGCTCGCGAAGTTGCAGAGACTTGCTGATTTCCAAATTTTGAGTCTTCTGGATAACAGTCACACTGCCCGCGCCGTTTACAGTTGTCTCGGCGGGTTGAGATCTGAGGTCCTGATCAGAAATTTTCAAACCAAGGCCACGACATGGAAAATGACCCGCCGTGACCCTTGCGTTCTCCGTTCCGTTTAACTTTTCCTTGAAGCTCTTGAGCTGGAGGTCTTCAATGCAGCCTCCGTCCTTGGAAAGTCGAATCAACAGGTCGTCGCGTTCCAGCACAGCCGCTTTGGCAGGTTCGATGGCCGGCTGAGCTGAGGCTGAATGCGCAGATGCCGCTGAAACAAGCAAAGAAATCAGCGTTGTCTCAAGTCGGGTCAGCAGAAGCTTGCATTTGAATGTATTAAACACGCTGGGGATACCTAGTGTGAGGGATGGTTCAACAAAGGGAATTCATTCCGCAGGAGGAAGATCAACCCCTCCACGGTGCCACGGGTGGCACTTGCACAGCCTTTTACCGGCAAGCAGAGTTCCCCGCAGAATTCCATGAATCGCGATACAATCCGAAGCATATTGGGAACATGTCGGAAAAAACCTGCATCGCGGTCCAAGCGCTGGAGAGATACACCGTTGGTAAATCCTGATCAAGGAGATGGCCGCCGCACAGAGGAACCGGTGCACAGAATTTAATTGGAAAAACAATCTATTCCTCCTCCGCCGGTTTGAGCGCCGTCAAGAGCCTGAGAAGCGATGAATTAACATTTTCCTTAATTTTATCGAATCCTTCAGTCAGAGACTCTCGGCTGCAGACAAGTAAAATCCGAAGTTGTCCGAGGCGCTTCGATTCGGCAAGAGCCGCAAGCCGCTCTTGGTCCAAGTTTCTGAGAGCTGCCCTGACACGCCGTTTGACTGTATTCCGGTCAACGGCTCTTTTAGAGATCTGCTTTTTTGATGCGACAATGCCGACCTGCAGAACCAAGTGCGCGGCCGAAACGTCCAACCGCTCTGCTTTAAGACAAAGTGCCAAAATATGTCCGGCCCGTGCGCGTGCGATGGCGTCAACCCGTTGCTTTCTTGTGCCGCTTTTGTCCAAGCCTTGAATACTTATTCTCAGAGTCACGGGTATTTAGCCTAATTCATTGTCTTTTTGGAACGGACGCAGAGTCATCCAAGGTATGTTCATTGACGCCCGCTCAAAAGACTTTCTTAAATTGCCGAAAACGAAACAGAAGTTCGGGGTATCACGATGAAACGAGAGTCTGTCAATCCCTCAGCTGTAAACGGTGCCATCCTGTTGCTCACCGTGATGTCTTTATTTGCGGTTCATTTCGAGGCGGCCGGAGATCAGGACGCGGTTGCGCGCATCGCAGCCATCTCAGGTCCGGTCTTCGTCCGGAACACCGCTGGACAGGTTGCCGCAGAAAAGGATCTTCCTCTGACGCTTGCCGACCAGTTAACCACAGGTGCTGCGGGTGTCGTTCAGGTCAAATTCAACGACGGAACCTCTTTCACTCTGTACGAGAATTCATCCATCCGGATCGATAAATACCGGAGTGCGGGCAAAGCTGCTGCCGGTATGACGGAATCTGCATTCGAAGTTCTTCAGGGCAAGCTCCGGTTTTTTGTTAAGCCCACGAAAGAGAAAAAAAACGAAACCCAGTTCAGGAGCAAATCTGCAGTCATGGGCATTCGGGGGACGAGCGGGCTTATCGGAGTCAACCCCTCGGGTGAAACTGAGTTGGTTGTTTTCACAGGACTGGTCGAAGTCAGAAATCCAAAATTTCCGGACGTAAAGATAGCAGTATCTCCCAATTTTCAGACAAAAATCGGACTCGGATCTGCCCCGCAGTCTCCCAGACCGGTCAGTGCAGATGCACTTAAAAAGTTGCTGCCGGCTGTATCCGGTGAGTCCGGTTTCACAGAAGACGGTATCGATCAGGGTGCTCCTGAAAGGCAAAACGAAAAGGCTCCTTCCAAAGGAGAGGAACAGTCGTCCGAAAACAAAGACAAGCCGAAGGAGCAGGAGAAGGGCTCTGCCAAAGAGGGCGAGGAGCCTTCGGGGCAGGAGAAAAAATCATCCGACAAAGACAACGGCAAGAGCCGGCGCCCGTCTAAACCGGTTTTTGCACCGGGGGGAGAAGTCACCAACAAAAACAGTCAGGGACCTGCCGATTCCGCATCAAAATTATCATCCGCGGGCCAGACATCCGGCGGCAAAGCCGATGAAAACAAGTCCGGTTCAAAGCCTGTGCCGGCCTCCGGTTTGCCACAGAACCAAGTTCAAAACCCAGCAGTTATGTCTGTTGATATTGATAAAGTCAGTTCGAAAGTCATGAATGCCATCGACAGAACACAGCAGTCTGTGAGGGAGGCCGCTCCTCCGGTAACAGCATCGCCGGCAGCACGCTCACCGCAACGGGTCAAAGTAAAAATAACTTTGCCGTCTGATTGATTCCGAAATTACCTTTTTGAAAGGTCGAGCCGTCCGGAAGCCGGAATTCGGACCGTGAAGAACTTTTTATTCAGCGGTTGCCTTATTTTTCGCTGAAGGATCCTACCGTCTTCGAGAATCAGGGTGAGTTCATTCTGACCCGCATCTTTCGCTTTTTCAGCAAGCTGAACTCTGAGAAGGTGACTGTCTCTCTTTGTTTTCCAGACGGAAGCAGGCTTTGTTCCGAAATAGGCTTTGTACTTCTGATTATAATGCCTGACGTTAAAGACCAGCTCATTTTTCATCAAAGACTTCGAAAATTTTTCGGGAGTTTTTTCGAAAAAGCTTTCCAGCCAAAGTTTTGCATCTGCTTCATTTGCAGGAATGGCGGCAAAAAGTCTGGATGCGGTGTATCCGGCTGAGGTCGACAGTTCGCATTCAAAAACAGGATTCGGCAAATTGAGGCTTTGGCAGCTTGCCGTCGATTGCGCAGCTCTCGGCTCCTTCAGGGCCGCCAGATTTGCAAGTTCGGCAAACTTTGTTTTTTGTTCCTGCGCAGAAATCATTTTTTGGGTGTCGAGAACAAGTGCGGCAGGCGGGATTTCCGGAGTCGGTTGCGGGACGGGCATCAGTGAGGCTGTTTCGGTGTCAGCCGTTGACAGTAGCGTGGCGTTGCCTTCATGAACTTCGGCGAGGTCAAAAAACACCGATGACTTGTAGGTCAATGAACGCGGAATCAGAATCGTTCTCTGCATCTGAAAAGCAATGCCGTCGACCTGAATGACAAGTGAGCGTCCGCTCGTCAAAAACTCTTTCACCGACAATTGGCCTGTGTCATTGGTGCGCCCGAGGGTTATCTGGTCGGGATCAAACACCGAAACCTTTGCGTTTTTTACGGGCCGTCCGCCGGTACCTCTGACAGTCAGGCTGAGCTGAACCTCGGTTTTACCCGAAGATACAACTCCTGATTGAAGATGATGGAGTTTCACGGCAACAGCAACGCCTGCCGCCGAGCAGACAATTGCTGTCAGAACCAAGATTCGACTTAACCGGCCCATACCCTACCTCCCTGCCGATCGTAAATGATTCCCAACAGCCGGAGGAGCAGCATTTTTGCCCAGTTCACTTTCTCCTATGCGCTCGCTTGGACAACAATTCGGACTGCTCTCCAAACGCGTAATTTGGAACAGTACGTGAGACGCACATCAGCGTTTGTTTCAATCAGAAAGCGTTTGGTTCTTTGAATTTGCTTTCTGGTCGCTTCAATTCTGGCATGAGCCAAAATGGCCGACAGCGATGAATTTCGCACCTCACCGCGCAATTTTTTGGAAATTTCGCTCGATGCCAGTCCGGTCGGAAAATTTTGCAGGCATTTGATAACTTCAATAACTTTTTTGGGAGTTCTTGAAAACGAATTTTGACTGTCGTGAAAAGAAGACTGTGGATGCGAATGCATGCGGGGACCCTCATTCAGTCCACTGCGCACTGCAAAACACGTGCCAACCGTCAATTTGTCATTCGGCAAGAGCCGGCCGTGCGGACCATTTACGGATCTGCGAGACTTGCACCATGATGAACCAAGCAATTGATTTTACACAATTGGCCTACTGGCAGCAGAGTGCCTCAAAAAACAAGGCGCTTCTGCGTGTCCTTCACGAGACCGCTCAGGATGTCTTGGCAACGGATGCAACACCGTTGTCGTTGGCGTTTCTTGAAGCCTCCGTTGCCGCTGTCTATCAGCAATTCGGATTTATCGTGTTTTCTCCGGAAGCCCGACGATTGCTCTCAATTTCGCAATCGAGACAGACGAGGATTCAGAGCAGACGTGTTCTTGAATGGCTCGATAATGCAGCGTATCAGCAGCTGGCTGATTTTCATGTGCTCAGGTATCTCGATTCTGAGCCGGACTGGCTGAATCTCAGCCAGTCGTTCTGCCATGCAGTCGTTCGAAGAATTGTTGTTTGCCGCCCGCAGGAATGGTCATCTGTGGGGTTTGAGCACTTTCCAAGAGAATTTCTGGAACTGCTGATGCGGGTTGTGGACCTGCAGATGCTGGGAATGAGACAGGGGCTGCCGATTGCCAGCGGAACTGAGGTTCTGGAACGGGCGGTTGATAATCAACTGCATATTAAGGAAGACTTTGGACACGTCACGGACTTGTGGGGCAGGGCGATTGACGAAGTTCTGACACGGGTTGAGCGTGATCCGCTGACGCTGCTGGCGTGGAGACTCGAAGCTTTTACGACTGAAAAGCAAATTTTAAACGACTCAAGTCTCGCGGTTCGACATCTGAGCGATGAGCAGGTCGAAATGCGTTCGCTGAAGGTGATTGCGCTGGTTGTTCTGATGGCCGGATTTGAGTGCAAAGACTACGGTCCGGTGATTGCAGATACACCGGTCACCTTTTCCCAGCTGAGCAAATCACTTGACCGTTATTTGGCGCGAACCTGCGAACAGTCTCAAATGGTGGCTCATCTTCTCGGCTGCAATTCAGACAATTCAATTCTTGAAACGGTTTTGGATTCATTGATTAACACGGGAGTGGAGCTGGGTGTCTTTCAATGGACTTCCGTTGCCAAGGCGCAAAAGGGTTTACTTTTAACCTCGCTGGCGTTTGTCATTCTCGATCCCTACAGGGATTTGATCGAATCGGTTTTTCGGCCGGCTGAAGTCTGATATTTGCCGTATTCGGGTCTTAATTTATTCGCAAGTTCCGTTCTTGTTGCAATTCTCGGGAATTCTTGCAGACTTCATTGCCCCTCTGATTCTTTCGGCCAGAGTATTCGCATCTTTCACACCGCTGAAGGTAAAGTCCACACTCGCGTTTCCGCCGTCGGCAACAGCCTGCAGACTTTTTCCTTTTTTGATTTTTGCCTCGGTCACGCCGATCGAGATGAGACTGTCGTGAACGGTGGTGATGTGCTCAGGTGACTGTGCGTCGATTCTGAGAACTTCGAAAAGCGAAAGATTCGAAGAAAGAGAGGCTCCGAGATCAACCAGAAAGGACTGAGCCTCTGCAGTCAATGTCGGGCGTCCCGACGGGTCAACATAAAAAGTCAGAATGTTGTCCAACGCAAGCTTAACCACGTTGGCCGAAACTGTAATAGTAAAGTCTTTTTTCCTGTATTCGACGACATCGCGCAGTTTGTTGACGACGGTTGTTTTTCTGATCACAAGCGAGTCCGGCTGCCTGAACGGCAGGCCGAATTGCACTCCGCCCAAATAAGCAATGTCACTCCAGCCCGAAAGCCCGAGGTTGGTAATTGCTTTGAGCGTAATACGGCTGTTCAGTTCGCGATCGAAGAACTGGAACCCCAGCTGACCCCCTACGGAGAACAGGAGTGCCGAGGGATCGGCATCTGAATAATAACTTGCATATCCGGGAGTTCTGAACTGCAGAACTCCGCCCGAAAAAAGTTCGTCGGTCAGACGGTAGGACGGGGAGAATTCAAAAAGCAGTCCCGAAACCGCCAATTCGCGGTCTCCGTCTATTCTTGAACCGTTGACCAGCGGATATTCTTTTCCCCTGACTTTGTAGTAGTAAAAGCCCAGTCCGGAATCGATCATAAAGTCACTGAAGAGCCATCCCGAGAGGAGCTTTAATTCAAGAGCGGTTCCGTTCTTCGGTCCGAATGTGGCCGTATCCTTCGGTGTGGCTTTTAAAACTCCGTATTCACCGCCGATGATTCCGCTCAATCCGCTGGTTTCCCCTTTGACTCTTATTTTTTTCTGCGTGGTGACAGCGCCAAGGATCTTTTCGTCGGGTGAGCCGGATTTTGAGGAAGATTTTTTTCTTCTTGGGGCTGCCTGTCCTTCAGAGGGAAGGACTTGCAGCAGCAGGCTGATGAACAAAGCTGCGAATTGGAGTGACTTTCTCATTGCTGTGCTCCCTGATCGCTTTCACTTGGGGATCTTTGTGATTTGGGTGTCGAGAAAAGCTCGTTTTCGAGTCTTCTGATTGAGCGCTGAAGTATTCGTGCATCGCGGATGCCTTGAATATTGATTTCAACTCTTCGGTTTTTTGCGTAGTCAAGTTCTGTTTGCTCGGGGTTTTTCAGAAGTCTTTCTTCTCCGTAGCCGATGGCCTGCACGTCGTCCGCACTTAAACCGTTTTCGACGAGTACACGTTTAACGTTGTCGGCTCTCTGCTGGGAGAGTTTCTTGTTGTAATCGTCATTTCCTTTGGAGTCAGTGTGGCCTTCGACAACCAGTTTTTGCCAGTCGGATCGCTGCGCAGCGAATATTTGACCAAGACCGGAAACGAAAGCCTGCGAGCGGTCGGACAGCTCTGCTTTGTTAAACTTGAAGTTAATTGTCTGGGAGTCGAAAATAAATTTTACGTTTTCCTTCTCAATGACGCTTTGCTCTCTCGTCGTTACAATTTTTTTCTGCACTGTGGTCCGGTTTTTTACAACCTTCTTTTCTGTCACCTTCAGGAAGGGCGAGTTGAGCAGAAATGAATAAGATGCACCGACGCGGAAGCTGAAAGCGTTGCGCTGGTTTCCGGTCAAAGAAAACTGGGTTGAAGCTCCGACTCTGAACAGGTCGTCTTTGATTCTTTGCTCGTAAACAAACTGCGGACCGGCCAGCACAGCGTAGTTGACTCCGACGTCGGGAACCGATGAGTAAAGGCGGCTGCCGGATGCAAAGACGGTTGATGCTGCCAATCCGGCCTGCATGGCACCTTTTTGAAACCGGATTCTCGCATTTCCCTCAAGCAAGGTGGCCGTTGCTTTGGCTGTGTAGGGTTTGGCAGTCTCGAATTTATTATACTCCGCAGACGCTGATTCATTGGAAAAGTCTTTGATTGAGCCTAAAATATTGCCCGCGAGCGAACTGATTTGAACACCTGCCAAAACGTCCAGTGCCAATTTTTCGCTGAACAGGCCGAAGCCAATCTTTGGTTCAACAAGCCACCCGCTGGCAGTTGATTCCAGTTTGCTAAAAATATTGGCTGAATTCGGTGTCGTCGACAGATAGCCAACGTCGGCTTGCGGCGCGATAAAAATGATTCCTGTGCCGGAAATCACGTCTCTCGATCTTGTTCTGGATGTGCCTGCGTCTTCGTCTGATTCCTCTTTGCCGACGAAAACCGGTTTGTCGCTGTCTTTTTCCGGAGCACCGGTCGGCGAAGGAACGTCTCCCTGTGCGAATGTCATCGAGGGAGAACAAAGCAGCAGCAATGCAAATGCACTGGTCCGGTATGAATTGGTCATCAAGGCGATGCTCCTGATTGATCCGCGTTGTCAACATCAACCACGCAGAATGCCGCGCAATGAGCGACGACTGCGTGTTTACCCTCAAAGGATAACATTTTTTCGTTTTTGGCAGGGATTCGCAAAGACGTGTGTTTGACATAAAAAAAACGCGGAGTTCCCCAAGGGACTCCGCGTCGGACCGATAAAAGCGAATACCTTAGTGTTTCGCGAGGTAGGTGGACACACCCTCTTTGGTTGCCTTCATGGCATCTTTGCCCGTTGACCAGTTTGCCGGACAAACTTCGCCGTGCTTTTCGACATGCGCCAGCGCGTCAACAAGGCGGAGAGCCTCGTCTACGTTACGGCCGAGCGGCAGATCATTCACGAGCTGGTGACGGACAATTCCATTTTTGTCGATCAGGAAAAGGCCGCGGAAAGAGACGCCCGCATCACTCAGAACGTCGTAATCGCGTGCGATGGTTCTGTGGATGTCGGAGATCAGAGGATACTTGACGCCGTTGATGCCGCCTTGATCCTTTGCAGTGTTGAGCCATGCGAAATGCGAGAATTTGCTGTCAATGCTGCAGGCCAGCACTTCGACGTCGCGCTTTTGAAAATCTGCAAGTTTTTCCTGAAAAGCATGAAGTTCAGTAGGACAAACAAATGTGAAGTCCAAGGGATAGAAGAACAGGACAACGTTCTTCTTGCCGCGGTAATCCGAAAGCTGGATTTCCTTGAAATCTCCGTTAACGACAGCCTCTGCTTTAAAATTGGGTGCCTGACGACCAACGAGTACGCTCATTGTGAACCTCCGGTTGATTAAAAAGAGTGCATTTGTAAAAACTACGATTTGCACGGGCAGAGGCTAAAACCCGAATGTTGCAGAGTCAAGCAATACAGGGGAGATTAACGATTATTTACGCGCCTGATTCCATCTTTTAAATGACAACGGGCTCAGGAAATTTCTCTTCCCGAAGGTTCATGTTAAAGCACTCCGGACCGCTGAATCTCATTGGGAGCTCTATGGCGGGACGAGGTTGTTGAAAATGAACCAGACTGTCTCTCCGTGGTTGCGCAGGCTTCCGAATCAACTCACTCTCCTCAGAATAGCCTGCATTCCGGCAGTGGTTGCGCTCATGAATCAGGGTGCGGTGCTCAATACGCGGGGAGAGGTCATTCCTCTTTCCGTAACTGATCTTGCAGCCGCGTTGTTGTTTGCGCTGGCGGCAATCACCGACTTTTTTGACGGCTGGATAGCCCGCAAATACGGGGTTGAAACTATTATCGGGAAATTGCTTGATCCTCTGGCAGACAAACTTCTCGTTGTTTCTGCTCTGGTCATTCTGGTGGAAAAACATCGCCTCGCCGGATGGATGGCCGTTATTTTGATCGTGCGGGATTTGGGGATTAACGCTCTCAGAATTGCAGCGCATGAAGATAATATAATTTTGTCTTCCAGCTGGTTGGGAAAAACCAAAACATTTTTTCTTGACGTCGGGATTGTCGGACTGACTTTGTCATTCCAATGGGGCTTCTTTTCATTTTCATTTTGGGGCCTTGTTTCGATGTGGCTCGCGCTCATCGTCAGTCTCTGGAGCGCCGGTGAGTATATTTGGGATTACGCGGTCAAACTGAAAAAAACCTGAGTCTTATCTTTCTTTGATGATCGCCGCGAATATTGTTGAGTCGGAGATTTCAGTTCCCCGACGCAGTTTTTCCCGAGCGGATTCGGAATGTCTCAGACCTCCGAGATAGTCACCCGTCTCAGCGCAAAGTTTGGTTTTTGTTCCCGTGCGGGCAAGTTTGGCAAGATTCTCATTTTCAGGCCGCTTTGCGCCGGTGAACAGATTGTTTTTGAAGTAATCCAATCTTTTTTCCGCATCATCCGGTTGTCCGGCGTCCATTTCGTCGCTGACGGCAATTGCCCGCAGTTGGTTGCCGGCTTTTTGCGGAACTGCGGTTTCGTTCGTCGAAAAGGAGATATAGGAGTACGCGAGTTCTGTGTGTTGAATTTTGGACTTGCGATCAATTTGTTCCAGAAGCGACGGAGATCTGAAGGAAGATTTGAACCAACACCAGTCATTTCGGGATTTTTTGGACGACAGTGGACACTCTTTTTTATGCAGACACGGTGCAATGACAGCAAAATTCTTCAATTCTTCGGCGGTGCAAAGATGATCACGAATATCCGCAAGGCCCCGTGAATGTAACTCCTGACCGGGTTCAAGGATCAAAGCCAAATTTGCCGAAGAGGCATCGAGAGACTGTGCGAACTGCATCGAGGTTTTGAATTTGTGCTTTTCCGGCAATTCATTGATGACATTTGCAGCCAGCGCAATATGAAATTTTCTCTCCGCCGGTATTGATGTTGCGCGGGTGGCATTAATGATGACATCTTTGCAGGCTGTCCGGCTGAGTATCTGCAGACCCTTGCTGAAGGCCTTTTCTGACCTCTCGACTGCGCAGATATTAATTTCTCTGCACTTGAACGCTTCTTTGCCCAACCGGCCGCGCAACGCATTCAGGGCCAAAAGCAAACCAGCCGAGGCGCTCAACGGGCCGGCGCCGAAGTCGATGACTTGGACAGTTTCGTTTTGTACAATTTTTTCCAGATGTATAGCGTTCACAGGGGCACTGAGGATATTGCGGGTTCGCTCGACATTGGGGATGTAGAACGAGGCCAGATAAGCTTGCAGGTTTTTGTCTGCCGACATGTAGTCGCGCTCAAGATGATCTCTCATCGTGTTAAATTTTGACCAAAGCTGCTGAGTGAGATCGGCAGTTGACTGAATCTGAGTCTCGGCGGGCTTTTCCGTGCCGAAAAGCAGGAGAGACCAGTTTCGCAGGAGTTCGGGTCCCGAAAGAATATCCAGCGGAGAATCCTGCAGCCACCAGTGTAAAGGGGAATTCAAAAAAATCTCCGGAATTAATTGTTTTGCGCAGCCCTGTTTCGCGAGGGCTGTATTTGATATTGGTAAACGCTTTTTTGGTGATCATGCAAATTTCGCGAGAAAATATGACTTCCGTCACCTTTGCTGACGAAATAAAGGTCCTCGCTGGTCAGCGGATTTACCGATGCCTTCAGCGCGGCAAGTCCGGGACTTGCGATGGGGCCGGGCGGCAGGCCTGAAATCATGTAAGTGTTGTATGGAGTCAGCGTTTTAAGGTCTGACTTTCTGATGTTCCCGTCGTACCGTTCCCAGATGCCGTAAATAACAGTCGGATCCGTCTGGAGTCTCATGCCCAGTCTCAGGCGGTTATGAAATACAGACGAGATATGAGGTCTTTCTTCAGCTTTACCGGTTTCTTTTTCTATAATTGAGGCCAAGGTGACAATTTGAAGAGGATTCAAATTTAATTTTTGTCCCGCTTCGGCAATGTCATTCGAGAAGTTCTTTTTGAACGTCTGAATCATGGTGCCGATAACGTCCTGAGGCTGGGCACGCTGATTGAAATTATATGTATCAGGAAATAAAAATCCCTCTGCGTGAAACGGATTTCCGGGAAGTGATTCGAGTAATTTTTTGTCCTTCATCAATTCGAGCCAGCGCGTTTTTGGAGTGTCCTTGAACACTGTTTCGAGCTTTTCCGCGATTTGATACATGTTCAAACCTTCAGGAATTGTCACGGAAACCGAAAACACCTGACCGGTGGACAAGATACGTGCAATTTTTGCAGGTGTGAGCTGTCCTTCAAATCTGTATTCACCGGCCTTGAGGGTTGCGTTGGGCATAGTGAACCGCCATCCCAAGGCAAAGTAGCGGCCGTTCTGCGTTATGAGTTGTCTTTTGGCAAGCTCGTTTGCCACGCCGTGAATGCTGGAACCATCTTTGATGGTGAGTTCTACGGGGGAGCTGATGTTGACGAAATCGTCGGACCACCATTTGCCGGCATAATAAACCAATCCTGAACCCGAAGCGCAAGCCAGCACAAGAAAGGCGAGAAATGCTTTGAACATAATATTTCCTCACTCACCCCGATATGTTAACTCACTCCATTTTGAGTCTATAGAGCGGGCATGAGCTGCATCTGTCAATATCTCGCCGCCGTTTAATCCCGTCCGCTTGCCTGCCGATCCGTGTGTCGGCGAAAGGAGGCGGTTGTGAAACAGTATTTCGACGAAACTGAACTGGCCCGAATGATGGAAGATCAGGCTGCCCGTTTTGACAGCATGAGCAGAATGCAAAAGCGAAATTATATTTTGCAGCAATTGCTGACTCAAGTTCAGGGATTGTCGGATGAGGATTTTGAGTCCGCGTTTGCAACTTTTTCGTCAATGGTGACGACGCTGGAAGCTCGCAGAAAAAAGAAAGAACAGGAAAAAGACCGCGAAAATTCCAAGCCCAAGGATCTGCTGAGCGAAGTTTCCAAAAAGGTCACTCAAAGTCGAGGAACGACAATTTGATTGACTGAGGGCCTGCCTTGACTGTCATTTCCAGCGGTCTGAACAGGCCGCTTTTTTTCGTGCCGATCCATTCAATGTCTGCGACCGTGCGGCTCAAAATAAGACCCTGAGTTTGCACTGCACTTTTGATTTTGAGTGAGTCTTGCGGTTTCGCATCTTCCGGTTGCACCGGCGTGAGTTCGGATTTGACCCGCCACTGAGAAAAATTTGATTTGATATTGAAGCTGACCTGCGATTTTTCGTGGCCAAACTCCTGAGCGTACTCTTCACTGCTTGCAATGAAGAGACCTGAACATAAAAGCAATCGGGTCTTGGATGTGCCGAGTTCAGCAAGAAAATCCAGAGCAATACCAAGTGCCAAATCTTTCCTCACCCCGACATCGGACTGGAGAATTCCGGAACCGTCAATCTTGAAATTCAGTAAATCTTCGCCGAGTGTGTTGACGATCTGACCGTTGAGATTGCCGGCCGAATCCCATGCAGCATCAATACGTGCCGTTCCGAAAGACGGTATGCCCGCTTCGGCAGTAAAACCGCTTTTGGAGGTCAGTTTGCAACTCTTCTGCAAATTCGTGAGTGCCTCACGCAGATTGCTCTGCTGCCACTCATATGAGCGGGTACTGGCACAGGACAGAATAAAGGCACTCCATGCAAAGACTGCGAATCTGAAAAATATCCGAGACATTTAAATTTCATCTCCCGAGTCCGCAGTTTTCAGCAATTCCGTCATCAATGCGGCTGAACATTTCGTTGCCGTGAGATTTTCATAGGTGCGTATACCTGTCGGAGAGGTTACGTTGACTTCTGTGAGCCGATCACCGATGAAATCCATTCCCGCGATCAATATCCCCTTTTGCTTCAAGTATATTGCTATTTTCGTTGCTGAAGCAAAAAGATCCGCTGACATCTTGTCAAGAATTGCGCTTCCGCCCTGCGCCAGATTTGCTTCGATTTTGCCGGCAGCAGGAAAACGGACGAAGTCGAAAAATACCCGACCGTTGATTGCAAAAACACGCCGGTCACCCTTTGTGGAAATCTCAGGCAGCAGCGGCTGGAAAATAAAAAGCTCCAAAAGGCTGTTCCGGTTTACCGGCATTTGCCGAATCCACTTCTGCACGTCGGCAGGAGATAAAAACGTGACAATTCCGCGGCCGCCATGTCCTCTCCATGGTTTGCAGAGCATTCGGAATCTGAAGTCTTTGAAGACCTCCAGCGCGGCGAACTGCTTCAAAAAGAGTTCTGCCGTTTCAAACTGCTGTTCTGCAAATTGCAAAAGTTCACGGGGATCACGCGAAACCAAGGTGGGTACGCTCATGTACTCGGGAATAACGCCTTCCCTGACAAGCTGCCACGGGGTGAGTTTTTCGTGATGGGAGAGGAGCGACAAAGGATTATTGATGACTTGCTCCGCTCTGCATTGCGACAAAATCCAGCATAAATCCATATAGCTTTGATCGAAGGGCGGATCTTTGCGGATGAAGATTTTTCTGAACTGTCCGAGCGGTTTGGGAGTGCCGGCAATTAATTTCTTTTCGATTTCCGGCAGTGCGGAAGAGTTTACTTTCTTAATCTCAAATAATTCCGAAACCACTGGTACACCGTTAAGAAGTCCAATATTTTCGGCGGTTGTCCAAAAGGCTTGGCAGCCCAGTCCGAGAGCCCCTTCAGCCATGGCAAGCGATGAATCGGAGTCGAATTTGAGCCCTTCGAGCGGGTCCCCGACAATCAAAACAGAGTTATCCATTGTGCTTTTGCTCCGGTTTTTTTCTATGTTGCCGAGTTGATTTTATAGCATGGCTGGAGACAATAGCGCACTTAGTACCGTCGGGGAACAACAGACGCGGGAGTTGATATGATCGATTACAGAAAACTGGGAGTCGTGTCCGAAAAACCTCATACGGTTTTTGAGCACGAAGGTAAGATGGTGGCTGAACACGTTTTTACGCGGGACGGCTTCAGCGATTTGTATTCGATTCTGTATCAGAAGCGTGCACCGACGCACGAGGTGAAGGTTGAAGCATTTGAAAGCCGAAATAAGGGCTTCCCACATGAGAAAGACGATGGAGTTGAACTCCTGAAGCGGCGCCATTTGAAGACTCCCAAACATCCTTCCGGCGGCACTTTGCTGGAGTCGCGGAAAACACTGTTTTTCAACGATGACTGCACGGTCGGCATTGCGCGTCCCGACAAACAGTCAGATGAATTTTTCATCAACGGGGACTGCGACGAGCTTTATTTCGTGGCAGAGGGCTGCGGAGTACTCCAAACTATTTTCGGAGAAATAGACTTCAGGGAGGGAGATTATCTGTTTTTGCCAAAGGCGGTTGCCTGCAGGTTCAGATTTGCTCATCCGCTCTATTTGTTTGTTGTGGAAGGGACGAAGGAATTCGGAATTCCAAGGGAATTCCGTCTCAGTCAGGGCCAGTTGCGGCTGGATGCGCCTTTCACCCACAGGGATTTCCGTTCGCCTTCAAGGCTGCTTAATTTGCCGGAATCAGAAAATCCGCCGTTCGTTGTCAAGAAGCTTAACCGCTTGAGTAAACATGAATACACCGAGTTTCCTTATCAGGTCATCGGCTGGGACGGCTGGTGCTATCCGTTCGCATTTTCAGTGCATGCCTATCAGCCCAAAACCAGCTCCGTTCATCTTCCGCCGACAATTCATACGGTATTTTCGGCACGCGGTTTTTACATGATGAATTTTGTTCCGAGAATTCTGGATTATGCAAAAAATGCGATTCCTTGCCCGTATCCCCACAGCAGCGTCGACTGTGATGAAATTCTTTTTTACGTGAAGGGTGAATTCACAAGCCGGAAAGGAATCGAACAGTATAGCATGAGTTATCATCCCTGCGGGATTCCGCATGGCCCGCATCCCGAAAAATACGAGAAAAGCGTCGGTGTCCGTGAAACAAATGAGTTGGCCGTGATGGTTGATACCTTTGCACCATTGAAAATGACCCGCGCTGCAGTGTCTCTTGAGGACGATGCATACCATTACAGCTGGAACACCAAAGAGCATCTTTAAGGCTTCCGCGGACTGGAGAAAAAAATGGCGTCTGACGTAATCGCTTTGGCACTGACAGGCGGAGGCACGGCCGGTCATGTGCTGCCGCATTTTGCCGTCGTCTCCAACGACGATTCTCCGCTCAAAGCTCCGGTTGACAGGGGCGAAGTCAAAATTTTCTATTTCGGCGGTCTTTCCGGCATGGAGAGGCAGATTGTGTCCTCGAACAGACCTGAATGGACTTACATTCCAATCAGGACCGGTAAGTTGCGCAGATATTTCAGTCTGCAGAATTTTCTCGATCCGTTTAACATTCTTTTTGGTTTTATAAGCGCCTTGATTGCAATCCGCAGATACAAAATCAAATGCCTGTTCTCCAAGGGAGGTTTTGTTTCTGCGCCGGTCGTATGGGCTGCATGGCTTAATCGCGTACCGGTCGTTATTCATGAATCGGATGCGACTCCGGCACTTGCGACAAAGCTGACGATTCCGTTTGCCAGAAGAGCGCTGGTTTCATTTGAAGAGACTCTTTCTTCAATTCCCGTGAGATTCAGGGCAAAGGTGCGTGTTTCCGGTGTTCCGTTGAGATCGGATTTGTTCAAGTCGAGCAGAACTTCTGCGTACGAATTTTTTGGATTTGATTCAAATCGCCCGACACTCCTTGTTTTTGGGGGAAGTCTCGGTGCTGAAGGCCTGAACAGAAGGTTCTCCGACTCGATTGCCGAACTCGGACGCTCTTGGAATATCATTCATATCGTGGGCAAGGGTAAGGGATTCGCTGTCGACGGAGTGCCGTTCTACAGGCAATTTGAGTTTCTCAATTCTGAAATGTCACTTGCATACTCGATTGCCGACGTCGCCCTCTGCCGCGCAGGCGCCAGTTCAATTTTTGAACTGGCAGCCGCCCGAATTCCAATGATACTTGTGCCCCTTGGTCTCCATCAGAGCCGCGGCGATCAAATCATCAATGCGAAACTGTTTTCCAAAAAGGGTTGGGCCGTCAGTTGTCCCGAAGAAGAACTCTCCAAAGACAGAATTATCGAACTTGTTGAGGAGCTTCGGACTTCGGGTTCTGACTACAGGGCCCGCCTTGAACGGGCTCCGGGGGCGGAGTCGGCTGCCCGAATCGCTGCCCTTCTGTCATCATTTCTGATGACTTCAAAAGCCGTTGAACCGTTTTAGCAGCAGGCTGGAATCTATGTCCTTTATGAAGAAATTTGAGCCGCTCATGTCGCAGGGGCAGTCAGTTGTTCTGGAGGCTGAGCTTTCGGCAGTTGAGGCCGTGATTGACGGGTTTCTTCCGTACGTCCGTTCGGGCGGGTGGATCTTTCTGAACGGAGATCTGGGCACAGGGAAAACAACTTTCACGCAGGTGTTGCTCAAAAAGCTCGGATTCGCGGAATCCGTTTCAAGTCCGACCTTCGCAGTGATGAACGTGAATGAACTGGCGCAACCGCAGGCGGGAATTTCGCGTATTTGTCACTTGGATTTGTACAGACTCAAGAAGTCTTCCGAGCTTTGCCATCTTGGACTTGAACTTGAGTTCAGGTCTCACACGCTCTGCATATTTGAATGGGCCGAAGTTATAGATCCTGAAGGGTGGCAATATTTTTTCAATACCACGGGATGCAAAAGGCCGACTTCCCTTATTACTGTGAGCCTGACCCATACGTCCGATGCTTCTGTTCGCGCATATTCGTTCGTCAGAGAGTCGCTGCAGACAGTCCTCGGGTTTTGAATCAGCGTTTTCATACTCCCCGTTTGCTGCCGTGGTTCAGAACGTGCAGACGCGGCGACAGCGTCCATCCCCTGTGCATGCAAACAGTTTCAAGCCAATCGTTGTTTAACTGACTTTCGACGGTGGTTCCTTCGGCCATGACAATGATTTTTTGTCGCGGCAGCCCGTAAGTATTTATGAGGTCCTCTGCTTCGGCAAGGTCTGCGTCCTGATGATGTCTGCGGATGACAAATTTAAAGAACACGTCGGGATGCGACTTTGCAAGCTCTGACCAGTGCCGCATCGGTTTCGCTTCGATTTTCTGGCCGGCATTGTTGCCTTTGGGTGAGATATTCCACTGAGCATCTTTGTAATGACTGTCCATGAACGAGCTGTGCAGCAGGTGCGGAATTTGGGTTCCGTTGGACTCGACTTCAATTGAGTAGTCCGCCTTCAGCCGGTCGAATATCAGTGACAGGTTCTGCAGCGTCGGTTCTCCTCCGGAAAGAATCACGTGACGGATACCGTCGAACGACCGGATTTTTTCTGCAATTTCAGAAATGCTCAGCCTTTTGAAATTCTGCTCTCTTTTTCGCCCCTGATGTTCCGCTGAAACAGGATCACTTGTCATGGTGTGGGTATAGGGCGTGTCACACCATTTGCAACGGAGATTGCAAATTTGAAGCCTGACGAGAATGGAAGGTTTTCCGAGGTTTTTGCCCTCGCCCTGAAGGCACGGATATATTTCGCTGACGAGAAAAGAATCGCTGAGGGTCATGGGCAGATTGCGCCTTTGTTCAAGCCTTCATAGGCATAAACTGAAACCGAAGGATCCGCCCCAAACAGATTTTTGTGGATCCACACAGAAATGTTCTCGATCGAACTCTCGTCGTCCGTCACAAGCAGTTTTGCCGACGGGACTTTGAGAAAAACCCTGCCTTGGCTTCCCTGATAGTTTATCCAGCTGAACAAGTCAGAGTGCATCTCTGATGAGCTGATGAATGGATCAAGCCTGGCAAGCACATCCGAGGAAGGCTCCGACGGATAATCGCGCGCAACAATATATTTTCCGTTCAGGTATTGCGCCGCAAACGCAGATTTTTGCTCCGAGAAAGAACCGTTCTCAAAAACTTCAATTATGTTCGAATGGCCGTGGAAGCGCTGACAATTACCCTCGTGCAGTTTCAGACTGTGAAGGTAGTTGAAGTAAACAGGGCTGGTGGTTTGCGGATGTTCCCTGAGTCTGATTCGGACGTTCGTGACATTGGACGGAGATCCGTCGAGAACAGCCGCAGCGATCCGCGCTTCCAGCGAATGCAACGAACCATCGGTGATATCCCGAAGAATGTTGTGCTCAAACACGGCAAGAGAATCAGGATACGTATCGAGAAAGAACCTTTCGGCAAAGGGAGTTTCCGGACTCGGAATACAAGTCAGCCTGTCAGTCCCGTTTCGGAGTGCGAGTTTCTCTGAAATAAAAAGCCTGTGATCAAAAAACGTGTCGATAATCGATTTGGCCATCTTCTTGGCTGCCGAAAAATCGATGACGACTCCCTCGTGATTTGTCGTGCCTGTCCACTCAACATCCACATTCCACGAACGACCTGCCGGCCCGCGTTTGAGATCCCACACCGCGCAATCGAGCACCGTAAGGCTGTTTATGAAAATCTTTGAAAGTTGATTGAACGAAGACATGTACGCCTCATAAATCCTCGAAAATTTCGTCGAGGTTTCAGCGTCTTAAATAAAAGAGAGAAAGTCTTCAACCTAAAAGTTTGAGGGCAAGCTGGGGGAGCTGGTTGGATTGGGCCAAAACCGAGACGCCCGCCTGCTGGAGAATCTGCTGCTGCGTCATTCCTGCTGTTTCTTCAGCAAAATCAGCATCTTTAATTCTGGACTTGGCTGCGTCCAGATTCTCAATTCGAATGCCCAGATTGTTCACCGAGCTTTGCAGTCTGTTTTGGACTGCGCCCAGAGACGCCCGATATGAGTTAACTTTTTCAAGAGCTTGGTCGAGTTTGTCCATACTGAGCTGGGCCAGTTCTTTGGTATCAATGCGCGTCCCCTCTGAGTTCAGAGAATTTCCGATCTCAAGAGAATTTGGCCCGTCGGTCAGCGCGTTCATGTCCTGCAGGTCAATGCGAATGATGTTTGTCGGATTTAGCTGTTCACGACCGTCGAGGAGCGGATGCCAGTCGGTTCCTACCTGAATTTCCAAAGGCGGCGGATTGGCCTTCGATTGCATATCGTCAGGCAGTTGCGTTCTGCCGACGAGAAGTTTGGTTCCGTTAAAATCTGCGGAGGTGGCAATGCGGTCGACTTCGTCTTTGAGAGCCGAAAACTCCTTCTGCAGGAATCCTCTTTCGGTCGGTCCGATTGTGTCGCTTGCGGCCTGAACGGTGAGTTCGCGGAGTCTTGTGAGAATGTTTGTAATCTCATTCAGTCCGCCTTCCGCAGTTTGAACAAGACTTATCCCGTCCTGAGCATTTCTTCTGGCCTGTTGCATACCCCGCACTTCCGACCGCAGGTTTTCGCTGATCGCAAGTCCTGCTGCATCGTCGGCAGCTTTGTTGATCCGGAAGCCGCTTGATAGTTTTTCCTGATGCGAGTTCAGCCTTGAGGTCGACAATCCCAACTGCCGTTGGGCATTAATGGACTGGACGTTTGTTTGTATTCTCAGACCCATGTCTTTTCAGGCTCCCATTCCGATACGTGAGCCGGATGCCGGACTTTGCTGTGCACCGGTCAGAAATTTTTTTATTCGGAGTGAAATTTCTATCGTTTTGAAAGCCTGTGCGCGCATGGATTCAATTTCATCTTTGGCTTCCCACGTCAGACCTTCGTGAACAGCGCGATTTCTGCTGTCCTGAAGTGAATGAATCAGTTTGATGTATTCAAAGAGTTCTTTATCGTTTTGAAAACCCAGATTTAAAATATTTTCAAGTCCGAACGGGCAGCTTTGTCTGGATGTAACGAGAAAAAAGAGAGCGAATGCCTTCGGCCCGTCGAGCGTAAACCGCTTTCCGGGACGAAACAGACAGACGCCCCTCAGCATTTTTCGAAGTTTAAATTTTGAAAAATAGGGAATCGTTTTAATGATTGGAAGACTTGCCAGCGAATCCTCAAATACCTGCATTTTTTCCGGAATCGGCCGCGCATAGCCGAGAATATCCAGCTTTCTGGACAATTGTCCTTTACGCAGAATAGCGTCCGTATACGGTTCAAAAGAATCACGCAGGACGAGCTCAACTGCTTTGCAGTGCATGTTGACAATCGGGCTTAAATCCATGCCGCCCTGAGTCCAGCTCCTGCTTTGTATCAGAATCATTTCTGCGGTGCGGAGTGCAGATCGGGAATCAACATTGAGCTGTTCCTGATTCGGAAGCATTGATCGGATTATGCTGTCGACATCCTGCCCGTCCAGCCGGATGACTTTATCCTCTGTATGATTTGCGGTCATGGTTTCTTTTTCGTCGATCGACGATGCAACACGACCTACAGCATCTCTGACGGCATCGTCGATGTGCTGCGGCAGTCTCAAAATCTCAAGCGTCCTCAGTTCCTGAAGAATTTCGTTTGGATTGCAGATATTTATTTCTTCAAGAATATTGAGCTTAAGATCGTCCGAAATCACATTTCTGCCGACACACCGGATTAATGCCTGCTGTGCTCTTGGATGTGCCGAGGGAAGAAGTTCCCGAATCGTATGTGCAACGAACTCGGAATCAATATGTTGCAGTCCCTGATACAAAAGGGCTTTAACACTGTCGTCTGTCTCAAGCCTCGCCAGAGCACGCGCAATCCAGCGTTTTTCAACATGGCCGGCCGTGCGCAATGATTCCGTCAGTAATCGGGATGCTGAAGCTTTGTCGTAATTTTGAGTATCCGCTTTTTCTGAGGCATTCAGTCCGGAGAACAAAGTTTCAATGATCGTGCCCCATCTTGCGACGGGTCTGTCAATTACAAAATGACCGGACCAGTCCGCCGCAGCTGATTCGGTTTCTTCGGAGTCCGAAAAATCACCTTCGGAATCGCTCTGAATCGGAGATACGTTTTTGTTGGGATCCAGAATTTGCAGCATTTCCGCAAAATTTCGGACAGATTGAATAATCTTCTGATGAGTGATTTTTTCGCGGCAATTGAGCACAGCCAAAGCAGCTGTTCTGGCGGTGTTTTGGATTTGCCGATCGTCAGCGCTGTTCCGCGCAGCCGACTCGAACCTTTTAAAAATGGAATCAAGGTGTCTTTCGTTCTCGGTTTGAAGAAAAACAAGGCCTATATCCCACCACCCGACAGTGCTGATGTTCTCCATTACGAGCGTTCTGAGTTTGTCATGGTTCAACGGTGAGCCAATCAGAGCGGCAATGACAGTTTCGCCTGAAGCCGCCTGTTCAGCGCTTTCTCTTTTGCAAACTTCGCTCAGTTCATGACAGACTCGTGCAATCAGATTTGAAAAGGAAGCCTCGGAAGCAGACTGATTTAAAACACTGTTTTCGACTGCCAGAATGATGCCAAGAAGCACATTCAGCGCAGTTTTGGTGTCTGATTTTTTTGCCTTGTGAAGCCAAAGTTCCAAAGTTTTTTCTGATTTCAGAAGCAACTGAGGGTCAAGGTTGAGAGCAATGAGCTCAGGACTTTCGCTTTGCCAGATGTGAGCAGAATCCGGAGATATGGCGAATTTCAGGAAGGCTTCCGTCTTTTGCGTGCCGTGAGATTTCCACAGACGCAGAAGTTCCGGCGTTGTTTCATTCACCTCGGAAATTCCGAAAGTTTTGTGGTCTGCCAGCCATTGGCTGCACGCGGGGTCACCGAGATTAAGAACCCGCTCGGTGAGAGTCACGGCATCAGGCAGGTTGTTTTTGCGTTCGAGTTCAGTCAACCCTGAGATAAGTTCGTCGGCGTTGAAACAGCCGTAACCGGAATAGTTAATTGCCGTACCATGAAGGTTTTTCATCCAAAATTTCTCGGATGAATACTCAGGAGTGCGGCTGCCTTGCGGGTTTTTAAGCTCGCCTGTTTCCTGCAAGCCCCAGTTCAGCAGGCGTCGAAGTTCCGGAATAGTGACCAATCCCCTGATTTCGGAAATTTTCTGAATGTCCTGCTTCGAACCTGCAAAGAACAGGTAAGTGATGGCTGCCACGGCTGCTTTGCGATCCATGTTGGTTGCGTCGATATGTGACTCAACAAGTTCCATGGCGACTCTGAGGGCAGCTTCACTTTTAATTCCGTGCCGGTAAAGTGCGTTGAATGATCGGGCAAGGTAGGCATCCGAAAGATCCGATGCGAGAGTGGGTGCAAGTTGTTCTGCTATTCGTCTGTCATTTGCCTCTTCACAATATCGCGCAAGGCCGGACTTTTGAAATAATGAAATGCCCTGTGCGCAAAGCTTCTGACCTTTGAGCGGGTCATTGAATTAATTGCGTTTCCAACGACATCCTGTTCGGGGTCCTTGAGAAGATAAGTGCATATCGTCCAATTGCCGTCGGGATTGGAGCCCAGAATAAGAGAACTTGCAGCCTGAACCCTTTCAAGACGGGACGGAAGCAGCGCAAGCAGGTTCCAGTAGTTCGCAGCTGCCGTTTGCGCATGACCCGAATCATGAAATTGTGCAATTGCTTTGCATCTTTCGGATTCGAGCTCCGCATTCAGAAAATTCTCAAAGTTTGCTGTCAGATGCATATCCTACTCCCGCTCCGTATGGAGCATAACCCGAGGGATTAGGAAGCAATTGACTAGGAAATGCCGCTCACCGGTCAAAACTGATTAGGCAAAATTGTTTCGGAAGGGGTAATGTAACCGGTTTCCATCTGCGCCAACTGAAGTTTGCCGCTCAAATCAACATTGACCGCCTGCCATCGCGTAAACTGGTCCAAGACCCAAATACCGGACTGACGGCTGCCATTTCCGCTCTTTCCATTGCCGCCGAACGGCAGATGAGCTTCAGCGCCTGTGGTGCTGTTATTTATACTGGTCATACCTGCCTTGATCTCGGTTCTGAACTGGTAGGCCCAATTCATGTTCTTTGTATAGATGGAGGAACTCAGCCCGTAACCGGTTGCATTCGAAAGTTCTATTGCATCATCAATATGATTGAAGCTGAGAACGTTTATGAGAGGCCCAAAAGTCTCGGTCCTGAATATTTCGTCCGACTTTTGAACGTTGTCGGCCACCGTCGGAAAGGCGTATAGACCGTTGGAAGAATCTCCGGAAAAATTTGCCCATGAATCGTTTTGAACGATGCGGCCGTTTTGCGTCGTCAAAAGGCGGTGATGAGGCTTGATGAGGTTTGTCAGGTTGGACAGATGTGCATCGAGAAACTTACGGCTGATCATCGGCCCGTAAAAGATATCTTCCGATCGCGGATCGCCGATTTTGATTTGTGAAAGTCCCGCCATGAATTTCGAGAGGAAAGTCTCTTTCACTGATTCATGAATAATCAGATTCCCGAGTGACGTGCAGCGTTGTCCGGCGGTTCCGAAAGCAGCCCAGAGTGCACCGTGAACTGCCGCGTCAATATCGGCATCAGGGGCAACCACAAGCGGGTTTTTTCCTCCCAGCTCCAGACAAGGCGTTTGCAGGTTCCGGCCGCAAATCTCGCCGATCCGTCGTCCTACTTCCGTGCTTCCCGTAAATCCGACTTTGTCGATCAGCCCTTCGTCTACCAGTTCGACAAGCGAGGCTCCCGTCGTTTGTCCTTCTCCGAAAACGACATTAAAGACGCCGCTCGGTATTCCCGCAGCTTTCAGAAGCCGCTGAAAGGCAAATGAAGTCTCGGGAGTGTCCTCGGAGGGCTTCCAGACACACGTGTTTCCGCACAGAAGTGCCGGCACAAAATACCACGAGGGCACTGCAACCGGAAAATTGCCCGCCGTGATGCATGCAAAGACTCCTGCCGGCCGCCGGTATGTAAAGAGTTCCTTTTGAGGCATTTCGCTGGGAATGGTTTGTCCGTAAAGCCTGCGTCCCTCCGAGATGAAAAAATAACAGGTGTCGATTGCTTCCTGCACGTCCCCAAGTGCTTCCCGAATCGGCTTTCCCATTTCGCGGGTCACGAGCTGGGCGAGTGCAAGTTTATTTCGTTCAATCAGGCCCGCAAAATTTTGAATAACTGATGCGCGCACAGGTGCAGGAGTCTTTGCCCATGCCGGAAAAGCTTTTTTTGCGCTTTCGCATGCTTCACGGCAAATGTCTTTGGTAGAGTTGGAAAAAGTATTTACCGCATCCCGCGTATCTGAGGGGCTGAGGGATACAAATAACCCGTCTTTTGAGTAGATTTCACGGTTGCCGATAATTGCCTGCAAGTGACTCATTTCGATGTCCTCTCAACGGGTAAGTGAAATTCTTTTGTTGGCAAATTTTAGAAGTGACGCTTTATGAGCAATGAAAATTTTCACCGAAGCAGGCGAAAAGTTCATCAAATTCCGCATGAGTATTGCCTCGGTTTCGACGTCAAGTGCCGAGGTTCCCTCGTCGATAATCCAGATATGCGGATTGTTCATGAATCCCCTTGCAAATGCCAGTCTTTGCTTCTCGCCGCCTGAAAGTGACAAGGCCTGTTCGTCGAAAAGTTTGTGCTCAAGACATGCATGTCTGAGACATTCGCGGGCCTGTGTCATTTGTCCGGACGAAGGAGAATCCTGCTTCATCGGATAAAGAATATTCTCCAGTATTGATGAATCAAATATGAAGGGTTCCTGTGAGAGAAAAGTCACTCTCAAGTGCTCCGCAAGACGCGGAAAGGTGATTTTTTTGTCGTTGTTCAGCGTTAATGTAATTTCTCCGGAATCAGTTTTTCTGAGTCCCGAGAGACACTCAATTAACGTCGATTTACCGGCTCCGGAGGGACCGGTGATCGCAAGAGTGTCTCCGTGTGAAAGTTCTATCGAGATGTTTTCAAAAAAAATCTGATCGTCCTTCACAGGATTGATGAGTTTCAGTGATGCGGTTGTCAGTTCAATATGTCTGACTTCCGCATATTCCGGCGCAGAAATTGTCGCTGCTGCCGGTTCTTCTGCAGATTCTGTTTGCCCGTCGTGTCGTTGTTGCAGAAAATCATTGATTCTTTTCAGGGCAGCACTGCCGCGCTTTGTTGTGTTCAGTTGACTGACGACAGTCTGAAAAGAATTGGACAACTGGGCGACTGTAATAAGGAACGCAGTCAGAATGCTGCCGGCGAGTGCTCCTTCGGAGACCCGCCGCAGAGCAAGAATCAAAACGCATGCGCCGGCTGTAATTCCGAGCCATTCGATGGTCGGAGAAGAAAGTGATTTTGCGCGCGCAGAGCGGCGCCAGATGTTGAAGATATCCGTGTTTTTCTGCTCAAATCTGGATAATTCGGTTTCCTGCGCCGCGAACGACTGAATGGTTTGCCACCCTCGGATCTTTTCAAGATAGGACTGTGTAAGTTCAGTCTGAACGTGAATCCCTTGTTTGGCCAGTCTGCGCAGATATTTGCCGGTTCCCCTGATAACGATTCCGGCGGGCAAAAAAATCGCAAAAAACAACACGAAGAGTTGTGTATCAAGAAAAACCAGCAGACTCAGGTACACCAGCGCAGCGAAACTCTCTATCGGTATACTTCCGCACAGCCGCGTAAAACATTGTCGTATTTCCCGCGAGTCTTCTCCGAGGAAGTTTCCCAGCAGCGCAGCGGATACGTTTTTACTTTCCGTGTACTCGCCATTCAAAAATGCGTACGAAATTTTTTGCCGCAATTCCCTGCTTACGGTTTCTCCCAGATTCTCGATTTTATATTCATGGAGCATTTTCAGACCGTTTCCGAGCAGGGCAAATGCGATAAGCGCAGGGACAATGAGCAGTTTTTGAAGGTCAACCGACAGGCCGTTTTCGTATGCCGTTGCCCGTACGATCGGGCTAATCCAGCGACTTGCGTGCTCGCCGACCAGTTCAGACCAGCTGACCGGCCTGATTGGCCCCTGAAGCATGGTTATTGAGAACGTGACCAGCAGAAGGAGCACGGTCGACGCGGCAGTGGAGAGGATACCTGCAGCCATGGCGACAAAATACCCGCCAAAATGAGGAGTAACGATCCGAAACCATTGACTTAAGCCAGATTGCTTCGGTAAGGCGGAAGATTTTTTTTCGTCCGTTCGAGATTGTTTCAATTAAGCCCCTCGGGGAACGGAAATACGCGAAGAAAGCAATAAATCCTCATGATTCGGCAAATTTTGCCGATCCAATCTTTAACGGGATTGGAGTTGAAGCGTGTCCATCATTATTAGGAAATTTTTGAAGTTCTGGAAAGTAGGGGAGGGTAAGTCTTGGTTCTCTGCCGCGGCTGCTGTCGGATTTTTCGCGGTTTCAGCTGCTGTTCTCTTTCGGACGGACCTGAATTTTTCCGACGAGTTGAGACTGAAGGCGTTTTCAGAGGAAACGTCGCCGGTTCTGCGGTTTCCTGAAAGCGCAGAAGAGGTTGAAAACCCCGCTCGGCTTCAGGCTATGAATGTATCCCCTGTTCTCGATTCGGGACTTGCTCTGCAGTGGCATCTGATGCCGTGGCCAAACTCTTGGTTTGAGCGGTTTCCTTTATCGCTGGACCAGAATCTGAGCACTGCGAGAGTCTTTCCGACAGAGGACCATGCTTATTGGGCGACACGATCCAAACCTCAGATCCGGACTCAGGAACCCGAGGAGAATTGTCCTCAGGCAACTCCGCTGACTCCAGCCCCGTCACGAATTTGGGATTCGGCAATCCTCAATGCCGGCCAGCACGTCGGACAAGTTTGGGTCAGTGATTCAATGGCAGACCTCAATCATCCTGACTTGGCAGGATCAATTTCAGTGAAGTCCGACCGCACGCTTCCAAAGCCGGATGCGCACGGAACGCACGTGACGGGACTGATGAGTGCATTGAGAAACGGTGAGGGAGTGGTAGGCGTAGTTCCGGGCCTTCGGATTATTCTGCACCCGCTGGAGCTTTTGCAGACCAAACAGGGACCGCGGGTTCGGGGGCAGGATGTGCTCAGGGCGCTCGATGAAATGTTCGGTGCGCTTGTGTCGCAGAATTCTGAAGCTTCATCAAAAAACAGGGTCATTCTTCTGTCTTGGTCGTTTTTCGAAGGTGACGGCATCAGTCAGCAGTTTTTGGCCGAACTTGAAACGAAAATCAAAAGTCTGCTCGAGCATGACATTGTTCTCGTTGTACCTGCAGGCAATCTTGAGAAAGGGAACAAACAGACCAGCATGGCGGTTTATCCCTCGGCTTGGGCAACACGGTTCAGAGATTCAACGGGTGTCCTCCTGCCGGTTTCGGCGCTTGATTTTTGCGCAAAGCCTGCATGGTTCAGCGCATTGGCACAAAATGAATTCGGCAGTGTGCTTGCAGCCCCCGGCGAGAGAATTTACTCAACTTTTCCCAATAGAGACTTCGGATATGTTTCCGGAACCTCTGCATCGGCGGCACAAGTGGCAGCGGTTTTGGCATTTACCTCCCAGCAATATCCTGACGTCGAAATGAAGACACAGGTGCAAACATTATTGCGGACGTCGTCGCCGATAGCTGCATCCTCAGACCGGCTTGTCTCATTTGATGCTTCTGCGCTTGTTCAGGGGTTGATGTCCGAGTACGGCTGGATTGCGAAGCATTAATCAGCCGCATACTTTTTTTAATGCATGGTTCTGACGCGCAGCAGCTGCTTTTTTCCTGCCGGCAATTTAACTTCCCAAGCGGTCTGTCCGATCGGATTTGAACACGAGACTTCAATTTTGACAGGTTTGTTTGCAGGAACGGAAATTCTTGCAATCTGAATGTTTTCAGGCAGGAGAGTCCAACTTCGTGTGTCTGCTCTTTCTGTTGCGAGACCTGCCAGCATCACGGCAAGCCCGCCGATTTCTCCAAGATGTTTCTTTGCGGCCCTTCGCGATTGTTCCTTGATGATCAGCCTCGCGGTCATTTTTGCAAAATCCTTGATGCGGCGGTGTTCCAAAGACCTTCGGGCAACAGCGCCCACATCCGTTGCCATGGAGGTCGAAGAGCATTTTGCATTGTTGCACCGTATTTCAGTTTCCGAGTCGGCATTTGTGATCGCCTGATATTCCGGAAATGCGATGTTGACGACCGTGTCACCCAAATCAACCGGAAAATCTCGTGGTACCTTGACAGGACTCTGCCCGCTCTCAATGAGAACAATGACTTCACCCGATTCAAGTTTTGTCTGCAGCGAATCATTTGGCCGCGAAAATTGATACTCGGCGAGTTCTTCAATCACATCTTTGCGGTTGCGGAATTCTGCAATTCTCCAAAGAGAATCAGCCGTGAGTCCGGAAATTCCGTCCTTCCGGCTCCATTCTGCCTTGCGGTAAAATTTCAAAGCTTTGCGGTATTCGATAATTGCAGCATCCCAATTTCGGCCTGCTTCGTAGAGGAGACCTGAAATCAGAAAAGGAAAACCGTCAATACGCGGTCTGCCGGCATCAGAATCGAGCTTCAGTTTGGTAATGAGATTGTATGCACGGCGAATTTCAACCAGCGCTGCATTCAATTGACCGGTCGAAAAAAACGACAGCGCAGAAAAAACCGGCACCATGACTCTTTCGTGATCTTCACCTTCATAATCTGTCATATTTTCGGAGACAATCACGGAAGCGGCAGTTTTTGACAAACTTACGGTGTACAGTTCCTCCGAACGGTAATATGATTTTTCCCAGTCTTTTGCTGCTTTTTCATAGTCTCCGTTGAGGTAGTGAAGCATTCCGCGCTCCATCCTGAACAGAACTTCATCGGATTTGCTGTGTGCGACCTGACTGTCGTCGAGAATTCCAAGAGCTTCCTGCGGATTGCCGTTCGAAACAAGATTTCTCATCCGTAACGACTGGTCGGAGTATGTTGCGCAACCTGCCGTCAGCAGCAAAGCGATGAGCTTGGCATTCATCGGTGAGTCCGGTCTCGGCATTGAACCGGAACAGGAAGATTCAGGGCGCGGGCTATTGCCGGAACCACATCCGTATTTGATTTGATATCCGAAGCTCTCAGTGATTGAAATTGCGGCCCCCAAAAGCTGACGACAGTCCTCATTTTTCCGTTGAGGTTGTTGTGCCCGTGCTGGCCGCGGGGCCTTGGCAGCTTACCGCCGGGTGACGTTGTGTCTGCAAGCAGCAGCTCTCCGCCGAGTGAATCCTGAAGAGCAAAATCCTCATTGGCAAATGCCGCAAATTTCGGTCCTTCCGGATGCATAAGTCCGGCCTTCCGCAGTTCTCCGTTACTCTCGGAGTAAATTTTTTCAAATACGGGCTTGCTCGTATTACCAATGCGAAAGCCGGCAAGAATTTTCTCAAGTTCGCTCATCCAGTCCGACCGGGGAGTGTTTTTCTGCAATGCCGCAGACGCGGTCTTATTGTCGTAAATGAAGAGTGAGCCGCCGGAAGTGAAAATTTGTCTGTTCTCCAAAATCCATGCGGGAATTACTTTCCGGATATTAATTTCGTATTTGACGGTCGACATTCCGTGATCACCCATGATGACCACATGAGTTTCGGCCGGCAATGACTGAATAAACCGGCCGAGAATCCCGTCGACTTTTTCAATGTGCCTGAGCATCGAAAGTTTTGCAGTTTCGTCGCCTGAAAATTGATGCCGCAATGAGTCTATATCTTCAAGATAGAGGAATAAAATGTCGGCTTCAGTATCCGGTAAATATTTCGTCCATGCAGCATTGAAGAAATCCAGTCTGTGTTCCAGTCCCGCAATGACGGGCTGTGCTCCGTATTTTTCAAGGCCTGTATCCTTTCCGGGAGAAAAGACTATGCCGCAGGCATCAAGAATTTTCTCCGTCGCTGCCGGAAAGGCGTTGTTTGAGCCAAGAGATGAGACGTAGAACTCTGTTCCCTTTGCACCGACAGGAATCACGTATCCTGCGCTTGCACCGTTCTTGGTTTCAATCCTTAAGTCAAAGGAATTTCCAGTGCGCCGCGGCAAAGCGCTGCAGGCAGATTCGGGACAGCTGACGCTGAGTCCTCCCGAAGCGTCGGCATTGAGTTTGATTTTAGCAATCGTTTCATTGTTTTTGTTTTTCCATTCGTGAACGACTTCGGAATTTTTTGACAAATCGTGAATTGCTGCTTTACCCGCATTATTGCCGTAGGCGAATCCTTCCGAAACCTTTCTGCCGGTTTCCGTGTTGTCGAGGGTCGGGTAACCGGCCGTCACAACTTTATAGCCCGCGGAAGCGAGAGATGATGCAAATGTCTCCGTTCCTGTCGGCTGAGCAAATCCGCTGACCGTTTTCAATCCGTTCCATTGGGTATTGGCAAAAATTCCGTGTCGTTCAGGTTTTGAGCAAGTGATCGTAGACGTATGGGATGAAGAGGTAATTGTCGGTTCCTGCACGACAAGCGCTCTGTTCGAATTTTGATTTGACAATATTCGTTTCAGGCCGAAGGGATGGGGCGATTCGAGCATCGGAACATATTCGGAAAGAAAATCCTGATTCAGTCCGTCAAGGCTCATGAAAACAAGCTTCGGCGGTTTTCTTTTGCTCCACTCCGGTAACTTGCCGCCGAGCGGACATGCGGTGGTTTCGGATCTTTGCATCACGTCTTTTGCGGGACTGCTGACACACGAGACATGCAAATATGAAGCCGCAAAAGTCAGCAGAGAAATTTGACTCAATGCTCCTGCCGGCCGTGTATAAAATCGCCTTGCCGGCCTGCTTTTAAAACTGATGTCCGCTAATGCTTTGAACGCTGCCATGGCAAGGTGTCCTGTCAGTCGATTGTTCCTGATGATAGAGCCGATTCCAGTTTTGTCCGGATGAATTCGCGTGAGGTTTGCATTATTTCTTCTTCAGTCAAAGATCCGGAATTGATTTTGGGATGGACGGTAATTACGACGCGGGCTGCCGAAGGGACAAATGATCCTTTAGGCAAAAGCTGTGTTGCTCCCTGAATGGTGATCGGGACAACTGCAACATTTGTTTCCTTTGCAAGTTTGAATGCACCGCCCTTAAAAACCTGCAGCCGGCCGTCTTTCGAACGTGTCCCT
>RFOM01000160.1 GCA_009926615.1 Pseudomonadota bacterium | reverse complement strand
CATTCTCATGATTTATCAAAGAATTACTCCAACTAAAAACTGTCGCGACAGAAATAAAAATGAGTAGAATAAAAAATGGTCTTATAGTTTTCATCTATCATTGGGTCTGCATTTGAAGTCGCAGCGGACTATGTCAAGGCCCCCTTGCATGCTTCTAAGTGCAATTTCAAATTTTTCTTCGGTGATCTCTTTGGATGAATTTTCATTGTCACTTGTTTGTTCTGTTTTTGAATCTTGTTTTGTTTCCTCCTTCCCGCAGCTTGTCGCCATGGACGCAAGGAGGGTCGATGCGGTTGTTGTTGCAAAAATTTTGAGTGACTTCTTCATAGTGTGAACTTTCCTCTTTTGTCGTTGGTCAATCTTGTTTGATTTTCGTGAAGCACAATTCTTCTAGCTCTTTTTGTCTGCATCCCTCCCCATTGTTTTTGTTGTTCGGAATAATAGTGGCGATGTTTCGAACAGTTCCTTCTGAAAACACGCGGAAAATCTCCAGGCTAAGACGTTCGTTAAAAACTTATTGGTCCTTACTGAGTGTTGTTGCCTGCAGTCCAGAACTAAATTGCTTATGTGTCGCTTTTAGGTGACAGTATTTCGTAAGAATCATACGTCGTTGCTGGACTTCGGTGAGGAGCCAGACTTGAGGTCTTTATCTAGGCGTGGGATTTTGAGCACATCTGGCAAGTACGATTGTTTCTGGTCGGAGTATCGCGTTGAACATCTAATGACCGGAAGGCGCTCTTTTCAAGACTGAACATGCGAGTCTCAGTCTTCCTGCAATATCCTCTCCAATTCGTCCACACTGATTCCTTGGATCTCTGCAATTTCAGTTTTGCTCATACCTTTGGCCAGTAAGCGGCGAGCAATTGCGCAGCGCTCAGCTTCTCGCCCTTCCTCGCGCCCTTCCTCGCGCCCCTCCTCACGTCCTTCCTCTTTCCCCCGCTGGTAGGCGCCGGCGATTTCGATGTGTCGGCCCATGCGTCCTTCGTCGATGGCGCGCTGTTGCATAGCGAGGTTGTGGTCTGCCGAAAACTTTTCGACTTTCTTTTTGAGGTCAGAGAACATGTCATCCTCACGTCCGATAGTGTTCCACTCCTCCGGAGAGGCAGGGAGCATAAATCCCACCCATGAAAGGAGTATCGGATCTTCCTTTGCTCCGGAAGACCTGAGTTTGCCAAGTTCGACAAAATGCAACGATGGCAGGCCTTTCCCGAGCTCAACTCTGGGCTTTTCCGTTGGCCACATGCGGCACATCCGGAACTCGTTGTGGCCGTCTTCGAGGTCGGGAAAGTAGGCCTCCTCCAGAATAAAGATCACCGCGCAATGGGGCAATTGACTATACGCCTGCCCCTCCGGCAGGGACGAGGCGTAGATACGTGAGGCGTAAAACATCGCCCGTTGCTCGAGTGCTTCGTTGGGTCCGCACTGCATTTCAATGTCGACCTTGGTCCCGTCGTCACACTCCACGAGTATATCGAGCCGTGAAGCCTTTTCTCCGTCCAGCTCGGGCAAGATCTCGCCGTTGAGCACAATCGCTGAAACAAACCTGCTTTGAGGCTTTAAAATCCGATTGAGCAAATCGAGCAACGCTTCTGGAGATTCACTCATCAGCTTTTTAAAAATCAGATCCCCTGTGGGACGAATCAAGTTCCTCGAATCAAAGAACCGCCGCGCAACCTCGGCCGCCCGTCTTGCCTCAGACAAAACCGTCGACCTTGTGGTCTGATGTGGATTGAGTTCTTTTGCCTCGGAAAACGCACCAATCTCGTGGGATCTTGTGAACGGAGAATTCAACGCAGCCTCCTGCACTCAACGTGAGTGCAGAGCCTTTGGCGCGCCTGCAAAATTCATTCAATGAACCGCGCTCTTGCTCAAAAATTGTCGGTCATATAGAGGAAATCGGTACATAACGCAGCGGCTTGTCAGCGCGAGAGACTCAATCAGTATCTGCGTCGCAGAAAGGTTGCTCAGCCCCCTAACTTCTCCCACCCCACGGGCTGCTTATCCACAATTTTATCCACAATCCCGTTCAGCTCTGAGGGAGAGAATTCACCATTTGAGGCGAGCAGAATGCGGCCTGCAAAGCCACGATTGCGGAGCTCACGTGCGAGCTCCAGTCCCGTAAGCCGTTCGTCGGGGGTGAAGTAGTGGTCTGTGATGATGGTGTGCAGGGTGCACAGGTCAATTCTGTTTGAAGAGTCTTCATCGATCTTTTGAAAGAAAGCCTTGGGTCCATCAAAGCAGCGAATGGACACATGAGATTTGAGTTTGTTCTCCCAAGCCCAGCGGGCAAGGGGTGAGTCGTCGAGAAAAACGACATGAGGTTTTGGCTGAGCTTCCTCAGTGTCTACCGCCGCGGATGGATTGACCGACACAGCAGCATTCGGTTCTGAAACAAGAAAAACTGTGCCAAACTCTCGCCCGTCAAAGTCTGTTTTGAAAACGTTTCTCACAAATGGCACATCGGCAACAGCTGTTCCCATTTGCAAGGTGAACACAAACTCAACTCGCCCATTGGGAAAGTCCGCGTTCCTCTCACTGGTGCAATGAACGGTTCCGCCATGCTGTGTGACTATCTTTTTTACAATCGCAAGACCTAATCCCGTTCCGCCCGTCTTGCCGCTCGT
>RFOM01000159.1 GCA_009926615.1 Pseudomonadota bacterium | reverse complement strand
ACGGCAAACTGGTCCTCAAGCAAAATGAAAAATCCGGCAAGAAGATCCCGCACCATCGACTGTGCGCCGAAACCGATGGCAACGGATGCAACACCGGCAGTTGCAAGCAAAGGCGCAAGAGTCACGCCAATCATTTGGAGTGACAGCAGCAGACAAAAGCCGAAAACAAAAATATTAACGACGTATCCTGATGTATTCAGCAATGTCTCTGATCTTATTTTCATACGCGGCGAGGCCTGCAAAGCCTTGCCCGTCACTCCGCCGGTCAGTAGTCCGCGCAAAGCACTTTTAAAAAATCGTGAAATCCAGAGTCCGGCCAGAGCAATAATTGCAATTTTCAGCAGAACATCTGCACCCTGCTTGATCCAGTAACTGACCTTGCGCAACTCATCGGCGACACGTTCGGGAAACCAAAATTCCTTGCTGCCCTTCATCTGTTCGGAGATTTCAAGAATGGCATAAGAGACAAAATTTAAAACACCCAGAGCAATAAACATCCATGCAAGCGTCTGTATGGAACGCTTGACCGCCTCGCCGTAACGGATCCAGAACGAATTCATTCCGCTTTTACCGCTAATTCCGTCAGCGTCGTGCTGCGTGAGACGCTCGTCGATTTCACGCATCGCCAAATCAATGCGCCGGTCGACCAGTGACCTGAAAAAGACCGACACCATCAACGCAAGAATGCCAAGTGCAAGAAGTATCAGCAAAGGAACCGCATTTTCTCGAAGCATTAAAAACAATCCCTGAAAAACAAAAGAAGAATGACTTGAGGATGAATTCCAAATCAGGAACCTGCGGATTCATTGCCGAGTGCCGGAGAGGCCGCATTGCGGCGAACCTGATACCATTTCAAAACAATCGGAATGACCGACAGGATGACAATTCCGACAACAATATAATGAATGTAATCTTTGATTCCCGGAACTGAGCGTCCGAGCAGGAAGCCTGCAAAAAGAAGCGACCAAATCCAAACAAAAGCACCGACAACGTTGTAGACCGCGAAACTGCGGTATGTCATTCCGGCAACTCCGGCCACCGTCGGAGCAAAAGTCCTCACAATCGGAATAAATCGCGCGAGGATAATCGTTTTTCCTCCGTGTTTTTCATAAAAATCCTGAGTCTGTTGAAGATGCGAGCGTTTGAACAGCATCGAATCCGGACGATCGTAAAGTTTTGCTCCCAATTTTCGTCCTATCCAGTATCCTGTCGCATCGCCGGCAATTGCCGCAATTGTCAGTGTCCAGACCATCGGCCAGATTTCAAGATGACCGGCTGCGGAAAAAAGTCCTGCAGAAAACAGCAGGGAATCTCCCGGCAGAAAAAAACCTATCAGCAAGCCTGTTTCTGCAAAGATGATGACCGTCAGCCCGAGCAGGCCTACGCTTGCAATCAGTGCTTCAGGCTGTTTGAGATAAAGCAAAAGGGTTTGAACCAATTCAGTCACAGTTTCCATGGCGGCAGAACTCCCGTCTCGAAAACTGCGAAACGGGACATCCCATGATTCGGCAGTTTTCGGCATGGCCTCACTGTATCGGCGGCACGTCGTCAGAGCAAGAAAGCGAGATTCAAACCATAGCCCGAGTAAACTTCGGCCGTCGTGCCCTCGTTTTTACCGTCAGGAAACAGTGCTCTGCCGGATAGACTCTCGACGCTGAGATCGAGGCCAATCTGCATGCTGCCAAAAAGATAGTTAAAGGATGCTTCCAAAACAAACAAAGAAGGCTGGCTGACGGGAGTGGTCAAAACCGTCGCGTTTGCCGCGGCATCGGCAAGCCGGTTATCCAAAAAGTAGTTCGCCCCGAACAATGTGCCTGCGTTGAGACGGGCTCTGAACTTGTCGACAGGCTGAAACTGAAAACCTCCCATTGCATAGAAACCTGACAGACTCATGTCGCGCAGCGGAGAGATTTCCAGCGTCTGCTTTTCCGGAGGGGGAGCCTTCACGAATTTACTGATGCCGCTGATTAATTTATTGGCCGTATAACCGGTGCGCGCATCAAGGAACAACCTGCCTTTCCAGACCGGATAGCGAAACAGCGCCCCGAACCGGCCTGAAGTCCGGTTCACCCGCAAATCGAGCTCAATCTCTTCACCCGTAGCCGCGGAGGGCAGAGTGACGCGCACATCATTGAGCGCTGCAACAAACCGGAACGCTCCTTCGATACCAAAAATATTTCCTGCGGCATCGGCCTGTCTTGATTCAGCTGACGAAGCCAGAAAAGAAAAGGGAAAAATTTCTCCCGAAACCTGCGCGGCAGAAAGCACAAGCGGATAGGTTTCAACTGCGGTTGCGCGTGAGATCCCTTTCAAAGTTGCCGAAACAATTGCGGGTCCGGCCGAAAGAAGCGCGCGGACCGGCGGAGGAGGACCTTTGACGGCGGATTTAGACGAAGCACTGTTTGCTGCCTGTTGCCCGCCGGTTTCTGTTCTGACGCTTACGAATGCACCCAGCAATTTACGGCAGTCCGTGCGCGGTTCAATAACTCTGCCAATCAGCCGGCTGTCCGTTGCTTTTACGATCGTGACTTGGCCGACAACTGCATCCTGCGGCGACGAAGCAGATCTTCGGACAACCGCAACAACATCGCCCTGCTTTACGGGTAATCCGCTGCGGATAAGAACCTTGCAGCGTGCTTCTTTAATAATTTGACCGGCAGGAGCTGCATCG
>RFOM01000158.1 GCA_009926615.1 Pseudomonadota bacterium | reverse complement strand
ATGCCGGTTTGAGCCCCGCCACGTTTGCGGCTGTCAATGTCGGTGCAGTGGGTGGTTGAGGGAAAGTGAAACTGCGCGCTGACGATGTGCCCACATTCATTGCCGCATCTGTTTGGCTCACGGTGACAGATTTGCTGCCGTTTCCTGTGCTGAGTATCCAACTTGCAAAACTGAAGTTGCCCGCCGCACATGACGTGGTATGCCCGCCAGTCACGCTTCCTCCGAGAGTGACAGTCAATCCAGCTTCACAGGAGCCTGTCATGGCTGTTGTAACCGGGCTTGTAGTGTGTGTTGCTCCGAATTTTAAATGTAATCAGTGCGCAAGCTCGGCCGTCCTGGCGCTTGTACTTGTGCGGACGTTTTGGTGCTCTGGTCGCTGCCTGAACTCACATCCACATCCGGACAGTCATCAAAATTTGGGATTAGGAGTTGAGCTGGATCGGGACCTTCGCTGTCGTTTGGTTTATCCGCATCTGCATCCCCGTCTCATCTCTGATTTGGAGGAGGATTGTCCACAGCCTTACCGATGTTTCCAATCTCTGCAAAACACATACCCGGAAGGATGTTTGTTTGGTACCGAGCTGTTCTCACATTCCGGCTCCTTATGATTGAGTCCAAAAGTTGTAAACGGCCTTCAAAGAAAAACATTGAGAATTATTTTGCAGGAGAGTCGGAGTCTATCTGTCTGTTCGTTTATATTGAAAATCAATTCACCATTCGGCAACGAAAAGTGGCTACACAAAGGCAAATTTACCGGATGAGGGCAACAAGACAATCCAGGTGGTAGGGAGTTATCGAGCTCTCGAAAATAGGTAGTGACTTTGGGCAAACGCGGAATCGTGATCTTCCCAGCGTTGGAAGCAGGGAAGTGGTTCTCCGGAGCAGTTCTTCACGGCCTCGTTTCAGCCCAAATTGTCGTTCCGCCCGAGGCACTACTGCCTGGTCCAGCCCCAAAAAACCAGACCACAAAAAGTTGAAGTGTAAAGTAATAAGCCGGTACAGTTTTTGGGGTTCGATCAAGGAAAGGATAGTTCGGAGTTGTTCTTGGTCTCGAATCCCGGGGATATCGTAGCCCGGGTTCAACCGATGGTGTTGGTTTCAGTGGCTTGATTGTTTGTGAACGCCCAATCGAATTTGGATGTGTATCAAGGTTTTTGAGCGGAGATCGTCAGGAAAAAAAGGGTGCTTTTGTGGGTCGTCGGGTCTTGTGGTTCCGCCGACGAGTTTAGGGCATTTTAAATGCGGGTTCCGTAGAATTTCCGATGCCCGACATTCCTGAATATGCTGACCGCGCTGGGTCAAGGCGAATACATTGGTCGATCAGACTTGGATGCTTTTGTTTGGTTTTATAAGAAAATCGCATCACAACTTAACCTCGGCAACCTTGAGCTCGCTGCACTCTTGCCTCACATGTTCAGTCAGCAGTGTTGTAAGGTAACGTTCGAGTCCACTCGCGAGGATTGCAACAATCCTCTTTCCTGCCAAATCGGGACGCCGCGCAACCTGCAAGGCTGCATGCACGACCGCACCGCTTGAAATGCCCGCAGGGATACCTTCCTCAAGTGACAATCGACGGCTCATTGTCAGCGCGTCTTCGGATGACACCGAAAGAATTTCGCTGACCACGGAGGGATCATAAATCGCAGGAACAAACCCTGCTCCGATGCCCTGAATTTTATGCGGGCCGGGGGCGCCTCCGCTGAGGACGGGACTCTCAACGGGCTCAACGGCAATCATTTTAACGTTTGGATTAAGTTCTTTCAGACGCCGTCCAACACCCGTAATTGTTCCTCCGGTTCCAACACCGGCAACAACGAAGTCAACCTGACCTTGAGTATCCTGCCAGATTTCCTCAGCGGTCGTCTGATAGTGGATATTTGGATTCGCCGCATTCTCAAACTGCTGCGGTACAAAAGAATTTGGAGTCTCTTTGGCCAACGCCAAGGCATGAGCAACCGCCCCGCGCATACCCAAAGGACCGGGGGTGAGAACAAGATCGGCTCCGAACATGCGCAAAACAATGCGACGTTCAAGACTCATGGTTTCCGGCATCACAATCGTAATTTTATAGCCCCTCGCAGCGGCGACGAACGCAAGACCGATTCCCGTGTTGCCGGATGTGGGTTCAATGATCCTCATCCCTTGCTTGAGTTGACCCTGCTTCTCCGCGGCGTCCAGCATTGCCGCCGCCATGCGATCTTTTACAGAAGACATGGGATTGAAAAATTCGAGCTTCGCACACACTTCGGCATGGCAGCCGGAGGTCAACCGATTCAAGCGAACGATAGGGGTGTCGCCAATAGTCTCAACAACATTTTGATAAATTTTTCCTCTTGTCATGGACCCTCACCCCTTCGCAGTTGATTGAGCTGTTGAAAGCGCGTTTCCAAAAAAACAGGTAAGCGGACTGAATTTCGACACCAATTCAATCAACACCAATTCAATATGGCAAGCCAGTCCCAATCAATCTGACTGTCACTGCTGACTTCACCCCTTGCGCGACTTCCTGACTCATGTCCCTGTTTGCAAAATAAATGAAACACAATCATTGAGCACATCTTCAGCAGGAAGAAGCCCGTCGATCTCCAAAACATTACCACCGTTGTCTTTGAAACTTTTTAAAAATTCAATTTGCGAACTCTTGTTTCGACCGGGCATCAGACCGCTGTCATAGTG
>RFOM01000157.1 GCA_009926615.1 Pseudomonadota bacterium | reverse complement strand
GTAGGTTTACGGCGAATGAGGAATTATTTACCGCAAAATACGCGGAGATAAAATTGCTTTTCTCGAGTCCGCAGCTAGAATAGCAGCAGAAAGAGCGGTGATTGAATGTATATCTGGCAATCTGAAGAATGGCCGCACTGGCGGTACGATCTTGCTTCACTCGCTGACCTGATGGCTGAGGTCAGCAAGAAGCAAGGGCTTCTGTTGGGGCGTTTGGCTGACGTCGGCATGGCGTTGCGGAGCGAGGCAAGCCTCTCTGCTCTCACCGAAGATGTGGTCAAGACAAGCGCCATTGAGGGAGAGGAACTTAACGCAGACTCTGTTCGATCCAGTATCGCGCTCAGATTGGGAGTGGACATCGGTGGCCTGTCGCCTGTTGATAGGCACGTTGAAGGCGTGGTCGAAATGATTCTCGACGCAACTTCCAATTGTCACGAGCTGCTCACACGCGAACGCTTGTTTGGTTGGCATGCTGCACTTTTCCCAACAGGCTATTCCGGGATGTCCAAAATCAAGGTGGGGGACTGGCGCGACGACAGCAATGGTCCCATGCAGGTTGTTTCGGGTCCGATGGGACGACAACGAGTGCATTTCGAGGCGCCTCCTGCTGAGCGCTTGAAAATAGAGACTCAGCGCTTTCTGGATTGGGTGAACGCTCGCTCGAAGGAGCCCCCGTTGATTAAGGCGGCATTGGGGCATCTCTGGTTTGTGACGCTGCATCCGTTCGATGATGGAAACGGCCGTATTGCACGTGCGATTGGAGATCTTCTTTTGGCTCGGGCCGACGGTAGCCCCCAACGCTTCTACAGTCTTTCGGCACAAATTCAGCGCGAGCGCAGCGCGTATTACGATATTCTCGAACGCACTCAAAAATATTCGATGAACGTGACGGAGTGGCTCGTTTGGTTTTTAGAAACTCTCAGCCGCTCTATTGATGAGGCGCAAAATTCCTTGAGTGGCGTTTTATACAAGGCACGTTTCTGGCGGCACTGGGAAGCGTCACCCTTTAATGATCGGCAGCTGAAGCTGCTCAAGAAAATGCTCGATGGATTTGAAGGGAAACTCACCTCGAGCAAATGGGCGACGATTGCAAAGTGTTCGCCCGATACTGCACTACGAGACATCAATGAACTTGTGGCCAGAGGTGTATTGCGAAAATCCGAATCTGGCGGACGCAGTACGAGTTATGAGATTGTGGAATTTTGACTTTTCTCGGAAGCGCAAAAGGCAGAGCAAATCCAGAAACTGTTTGTCGCAATCGGTTGCAAGTTGGCCAGTGAGGTTGTCGCAAACTGCCGCAACTCTGCCAAGACAACAAAAAGCCCAAACTCTTCATAAGCTTGGGCTTTGCTTGGCGGAGAGAGGGGGATTCGAACCCCCGGTACCTTGCGGTACGCCTGATTTCGAATCAGGGACGTTCAGCCACTCCGACACCTCTCCGCGGCTTAACTTGGGTAGGTAGCATACCGGACCGCGGCTTGCAAAGGCTGGGGGACAGACCCTCCCCCGAACGCGCGGACCAAGCGAAAACATAGCCCTTTTGCCAAAGACTGGGCCAATGAACCTTATGCCTTCCGCGCAACCACCTGCACAACGGCACTGAGTCCTGAGTGCCCCTGTCCCTCGTGAATTTCGCGTTCGCACTCGCGGCCTGTGACCAAGTCCAAGCCTGCGAGTTCTTCTTTGAGAATTGAAAGCTGCATGAGCATGTCAACCGACTTGGGGCCGCCTGTGCCATGTCTGAGTTGGTCGGGCGTGTAGGCTTCCAGAATCAAGCGGCCGCCGGATTTGAGTGCCTTTACAGCTCCAGCGTGTACCATTTTGCGCAGTTCGGAAGGAAGATGGCACCAGATGGAAACAATCACGTCCCATTTGTCCTGACCCAAATCGAAGTCGGACAAATCCGCATGCACGGTTTCAACATTCACCCCTTTTTCCTGCGCGAGGGCTTTGGTCTTTTCCAGTCCCGCCTTCGATGAATCTACAGCTGTAACGTGCGCGGACTTGACCTCACCGGCGATGAAAACGGCGTTGCGCCCTTCACCTTCGGCGAGACACAGAACCGATTCTCCGTTTTGAATCAGCTGAATGTTGTCCCGCAGAAAGTCGTTGGGTTGTTTTCCGTAGAAATAGTCCTGCGATGAATAGCGCTCGTCCCACATCATTAACGTGCTCTCTTGCAGCCGAGGTACTGGATCGAATCAAACGTGTTGCCGTCCAGTGTGACGGCAAGCTTCATATAGATCGACGTGTCCTGCAAACCTGCAGGAACGGAAAGCTTCACCTGCGCGTTGGCATCGCTGCCGGTGAAAACGAAATGGCTCCATGTGACGTCGGTTTTTTCGACGATCATTTGCCCTTGCACTGCCGCCGTTTCGCCCCGCGGCGTAAATTTATAGCTGAAGGCGGCTTCGGAAGATTCTTCGCGGATTGAAACTTCAAAGCGGGAGTTGTCACCGGTATTTTCATAAACACAGGAATAGAGCGGCGCAGCGTGTGCATAAGATGTGGATAAAATACCGCAGAGCAAGGCAGAGGCAGTGAGAGATTTACTTTGCAGCCATGTGGTTTTCATATCGTTTAACCCTTCCTCTTTAAGATAAGGCTCGTGGGTTACAGTGTCATTCAAAGGCCCGCAATCTAAAAGAATTTGATGCCCCCAATCAGGCCGGCCGGCCTGATCCTG
>RFOM01000156.1 GCA_009926615.1 Pseudomonadota bacterium | reverse complement strand
TTCGCAGCAAAGCGTTTTTGAACTTCGACCATTTGGTCGAATTCTTCCTGCCGCTGGATTGCATCGAAGGTTGCATCAACTCCCTCCGCCATTGTGAAGGCGAGCTTGCCCATCAGCGTATTGGCAGCATCTGCGGCTGTCTGGTTGCCGAGTTTCTCCTTCGCATTGCTCATGTTCGCAATCGCAGCAGCGATTGTCGTATGCCTGCTTTCTATCTGCTTGGCGAAGCGGAACTCGACGGCATCAACCGACGGTTTGAGGTCGCTGACCGACTTGGCGAAGTCTGCCACCGCGCGCTGGAAGCCCGCATGTGCAGCCAAACGTCCGCGCACGTCTTTGGACATCGCAGTGTTGCCCCCGAGAACTTCAACAGCCCACGTCTTGATGCGGCTGACACACTGGGGATCGTCAGCGGCCCCTTCAAGCTTGCGGACTGCTTCAAGCATCACATAATGATGCAGGCTTGACCCGTCGCTCAGTTTGGGCTGCTTAAAGAACAGAGCATCCATGCTGGTTCCGCGGGCGCCATTGATGAGGTTGGATATGTACTCGTCCGCAAGGAAATCAAACGAGTCACGTCCAAAAGCATTTGTGAAGTCAGCATCGGCACGGCCGCCGCAGGCAACCATAATGGGCTCAAATGACTTCTCAAATTCTTCATTGCGGATGATGCCGCCGGTGTTTCTTGAGGGCATTTTAGGTTGAAGTGCCTGCAGGAAGCTGCGGCGAACCTCACCGAACAACTGGAGTGACGCCACCAGAGGTCCTTTTGTTGCCTTGCCGTCCTTCATGACCTTGGATACCTTGCCGGCATCGGCCGAAACACCGTCAGAGAAAGAGGTCATCACCGATTCATCAAGCTTGAGGTCAAGAACTTCGAGCAGGTGTCCCGACAGCGCGCTTTCCATCGCTTTGTCCTGAGCCTTCATCTGCGCGATGTCGGTTGCAACCTTTTTGAAGTTTTGCTGAACCTCGGCTCCCAGATTTGCAACAAGCTTTTCTGCGTTTTGCGCAACTTCACCCAGTCTCTTGCTGAAATCCGCTTTTACGGCTGTGAGATCGTCGTCCAGTTTCTTTAACTGCGCATCGGTCAGCTTGAACTTATCTGCTACGAACTTCTTTTGTTGTTCAACATCAGCCTTGACAAGCTTGATATCGTCCGCGTTCTGCTGCGCCATTGCCAAAGACTGATTGGCTGTCTTTTCAACGGCCTTGATGTAGTCCTTGAGCGCAGTCAGGTCTTTGGTCAGCTGATCTTTAAGGGCCTGCTCTGAAGCGACTGCCTCGGCAAACTTTTTCTGAACGGCCTCTTTTTCGGCTTTCAAAGACGCATCCGTGGCATCCGCCTGACTTTCGAGCTCAGCGATCTTCTCGCTCAATTCGTTCTTGATGTTCTGGCTGAGGTCTTCAAAGTTGGCCGCCTGTACCTTGATATTGAGCATCAGGTCCGTGTTGATGGCAGCCTGCTTATCTGCGTTTTTCGCAATCTCTGCGAACAGTGCCGCATCCTGAGTTTTCATGTCCGACCGGACAGCACTGATTTCGTTGGCCATGTTGTCCTTCAATGCAGAAATTTGTTTATTGTAGTCGTCAATTGCCCCGCCGAGCTGGGTTTTGACGGATGCAACATTGCGCTCAACTTTCCGGATTCTGCTGGTCAGAGCCGACTTGGCAGCACTGACCTCGGCTGTAATCAACTTTTTCATTTCGGCGTTCGACTTCAGCATGTCTGCATTCATGATCTTCGTGACATCTTCAAGTCCTTCGACCCTGTTTTGCAGTGCTAGGAGTTCGCCCTTGGTTGCATAAGTTTTTGCAACGTAAGCTTTAAACTCTTCCTGAGCCTGCGCAATCGCTTCGGTTCTTGCCGCGAGTTTGGCGGTTTCTGCCGAAGCCTTTGCGATTTGCGCTTCAAGAACCATTGCTTGAGCGAGAATCTCTGCCTCGGTTTTCTTGCGTTCTTCCGCCAGAGTCGTTCTCAGAGTTCCGACTGTGACGAGTGTCTTGTTATCGAGTTCTGCCAGCGCGCCGCGCAGATTTTTAATCTCGTCGGCGTTCGCCGCATCCTGATTTTTCAAAGCTGTCTCAAGGTTTGCCTGCAGCTGTGCGCGGGCGGTATCCTGAGCCTTATTCAAGCTGGACAGGTCCTCGCTCAACTTTTTCAATTCTGCAGCACGGGCGTTCTTCTCAAGCTCGATGGCAACTTTGGCTTCTGCCGTTGCCTTCGCAAGCCGCTCGTCATAAGCAGCAATCTCGACATCCTGTTTGGCCATTCTTTCCATGATCAGTGCAACCTGACGCGCTGCGTCAGCCTCAGCTTTGCGCTGTGCCTCGACAAGGTCACCTATCTGTGTTTTGAGTGCCGTATTTGACGCGTCGATCTTCGCATTCAGTGCTGCTCCAAGTGCGGCGTACTTGGCATCACCTTCGCTCTTGACCTTGTCCACAGCCGATGAAATTTGCTCTTTGAGCTTCACTTCAGTTTCGATAACTTTTTGTTCGAGAGTCCCGATTTTCGCGGTTACCGCGCTGATTTTATTCTTCAATTCTGAAGATATTTTCCCGTCGAGAGCGGAAAGTTTGGCATCCATGGCTTCCGACAGGTTGGACAAACCTTCTGTCAGGCGCTTTGTCAGAGTTTCACGGGTTGCGTTGACGGCAGAGTCCAGCACACTGATTTTTGCGGTGAACTCACCCCG
>RFOM01000155.1 GCA_009926615.1 Pseudomonadota bacterium | reverse complement strand
CTCCGTAAGTGTCGGCATGCGCTGTCCGGCCGCGGCCGCCTCGTCGTACGCCTCCTGCCACCCGTACGGACTCTCGTCATTGCGGAAGCTCCACTGCGCGCCGTCAATGTCCTTGTACTTGCCCGCCGGACAGCTGACGCAGTTAAGGCGCGTGGAGTCGACCGAGAACTTGCCGGCGGGGCACTCAGTGCAGGCAGCGCTGACGGTGCCCGCGAGCTGTGCGTTCAGGTCCGCGGACACCTGTGCGAAGACGTCGTCTGGAAGGTGCTGGTTCCAGACGTAGACGCTCGCGAGATGCCAGTCGCTAGTACCTCTCCAAAAACCTGTAATTGTATTGATACTTAGAGTACATTCACCAGTTCCTCCTTTGTTAGAAGATGTCACCACATTGTTAACAATCGTGTTGGAACGGCCTACTCCGACGACATTTCTTCCACACGCAGCGACCCAGTTCGTGTTTGGTGATATAGTATATTCCAAATTCATGTCTTTTTCATAATATGTAGATCCTGCGTAATTTAATGTGGCGGAATTCCAGTGTCCATGAAGCCAATTGCGATCACTACACCTTAAAATTCGCTCCTTTGTTGCCCCTGAATACCGCGAAATACTGCAGATTGTAAAGTTCGCTGGCACACTGAGACTGCCCCAGTCCACATGCGCCGTGGTGCCTCCGCCCACCAGCGGCACCCAGACGCCCGTCCCGGCGCCGTTGCCAAACACACCGCCAAAGCTCGCGGCGCCCGCGGTCAGCTTCCCGACGCGTGCGGCTCCAGTCCTGGAACTCGGCCTTGCGCCCGTCCCAGCCGACAGCCGAGGCCACGAGGTGCGGCGGGAACTTGGCAAATGTGTCTGCGATGAAGCTCGACGTGTGGTACTTTACACTACAGCCGGTGCAGGTGCTCGCCGCCGTAGCGCCCAGGGCCCCGGAGTACGTACTGACGCCGCAATCAACACACATTGTCGCACCCGTGGCATTAGAGTACTTGCCCGCCCCGCAGTCGGCGCAGGCGTGAGTCAGTTTCTTAACGCAAAACGCGTAGTCCAAGTAGATTCCTTGAGTTGGCTCACTTTGACTGTTCAAATTGCATCGGAGTGCTGTTGCCGAGCACTCGTACGATTTACATGCTTCATATCGTGAACACAAAACGGCACATTCGCCACAGGATTGAACACTTTCTCCGCCTCCCCTCCCTTCAATAGTACCCCAGTCTGGAATATCCCCTGCCACTTGCGCATACCCAAACGCACACGGGTTCCCGTCTAGCGTGCTCAGCGTCAGCACGCCCGCGCGCATTGACGCATAACTGACCCATGCGTAGACGATGAACTTAATGTACCGCGCAGTGACAGGCTGACTGAAAATACTCGAGGTCTTCAGTGTGCTCGAGTACGCAGCGGGCAGAAAGAAACGCGTGTTTCCACTGGCTGTTCTTGCAGAGATAAAATCCGAAGTAGTCAGTGAATACTGCACTTCCATTTCTGTGACATATTGTCCCACTTCAGCACGGCACTGAGTCACAACGCCATGGACTCGGAAATTGCGGCCCAGATCAATGATCATCCATTGACCCACAGCCGACGAGCAGCCACAGTCCCATGCTGCAGACCACGCCCCCGCGGAGTCCAGCATCGATCTGGCATGCCCCGTGCCAATTGCATTACAACCACAGTTTCCCGAGTACCATCGCGCCGCCTCCGGCGGGTTCGTGGTGACGACCGCCGCGTCCTGGTACTTGCCCGCCGCGCAGTCGGCGCACGCGGCCGAGCCTGTGGTGGTCTTAAACGTGCCCGCGAAGCAGGCGGCGCACCATTCCGAGGCCTTGAGCCCGTAGACTTCAATTTCTCTTATATTCATAATTTCATTGCTGATTTGTTGTACTGACACGTATCTTCCACTTAAAACACAAGTAAAGTCTTTCTTGTCGTCAAACCATGGCTGGTTGGTAGCACATGCAGGGTTACTGGAAAACGTCGAAGAGCTTTCTAGGTTTCCCACGCGAATCTCAAAATTGTTCAGTCTTTGTGCACAACAACCATCCCCACGATCAGGCCTATTGAATATTCGCACCATTGTTACGTACATCGATTCCTGTAAATCAATGATGACCCACTCATTACTGTTTGAGCCAATTTGTGAATGAAACATCGTTGTTAGATATCCATCAACCAAATAACTTGGATAACAGCAACCCGTGTCATGGGCCCCTACAGATCGTGACGTGACAGGACAACCACCGGCGCTGCACGCGCGCGCGAGGTTCGAGGTCTTGACCCCGTAGACCTCGAGCTCGCGCAGGTTCATAGATTCCGTATTGAATTGCTATTGATACGTATCTACCAGCCAAAACACAGCTAAAGTTTTTGACATCGGCAAACGTCGGTTCGCCAGTAACGCACGCGGGGTTGTTGGAAAATGTCGAAGAGAATCCAACACGGATTTGAAAGTTGTTGAGTCGAGATCCACAACAAGCAATCCTATTAAAAATTCGCACGTGATTGATGAAGGCCGCTTGCTGCAGATCGATCATCATCCAATCGTTATTTTGTGTATTAGTATGCGCACCATTATCACCCGAAACCATTCCACCGACAACTTGTCCATCGACGAGATTCGAAAATAACCAACGACCTGGGAAATTTGCTTCAGTATACTCTGAAATCCCCGTGACCGTGCAGGCGCCGGCGCTACACGCGCGCGCGAGGTTGACGAGGCCGGAGGTGTTGGTGAAGCCCGCGTTGCAGGCGCAGCTGGGCCACTGCGTCGC
>RFOM01000154.1 GCA_009926615.1 Pseudomonadota bacterium | reverse complement strand
TTCCGTTGAGTGTCCAATATGACTCCAATCTGATTTCACTTCCTGACTCTGCCGCACTTCCGGCTGCATACTCGGGCAGGCAGGGTACAAAACTGATTGCCGGTGTCTTCGGAAATATGGAAGGGTTAAGTTTTGGCGGGGATAATCAGGGAGGAACACCTTTCGGTGTGGGCCTGAAATTTTTTGCCGTCAGGCATTTTCAGCAAACTTTCAGCGCTCTGGACGTCCAGTTTATCGAGTCGGAATTGAACTGGAGCAAATTGATCAATCCCGATTGGGGCGTTTTGAAACTTGCCTCGTCCGTGAATCTGGTGCGGGCCGGAGGTAAACCCGTGACGTCGACCTTGGCAGCCCGAAGCACTATTAAAGAGACGGAATTCAGCGCCGGATATGAAGCTGATTTGCAAAAGAGCCGGTCGTCTGACAAATCCTCAATTCTTCTCCGAGCCTCCCGTGAATATTCGCTGTTCGGCGGAGGAGGCTTTAATTTTGGACTTCCTGCAGAGTCGGGCGGAAAGTTGCCGTTGGCAAAAAATCCTTCCGAGGTTCGGTTTGATGCGGCGCTGACACTGTCACTCGGATATGCACCGTCGAAGCGGTGGAATTTGAAATTGACCGAAAAAATGAAAATTGAACACATCAAATCAGCGATACAGTCAGCCGGTTTTGTCGGTCAAAGTGCGACAGGGTTGAGTTATTCGATTTCGATTCAGCCTTACCTTGTCACAAGCACAGGGGCGACATTTGAAGTGGAAAAAAACTTCAAGTCGGGAGACTCGATCAGGAAGACGACCGCGACCTTGTCGCTGATCGGATTACTCTGACAAATGAGATCGGAGGGAGTGAAGCGCGGACTAGCTCAGTACAGCCCGCACCCGTTTGCTGAAATCCCGCACCGCCTCCTGAAGGCTCATGCCTGCATCTACTGCTTTGCGGACTTCGATGGCCTGAAGAAGATCGCTCATCACTTCAAAGGGATCTTCTTTGGGCGAGCAGGCACACCGGCCTGTATTTTCGAGCTCGGTTACAAAATCGTTCAGCTGATCAACGGAGTACTGCTGCGCAAGTTCGCGCATGGCTTTGATATCCATGTGTTCAGTTACCTCAAGCGTGTACGCCGTGTTCCGCAAGAAAAGCCCTCAGACTTTCTTCACGGGTCGTGCAAAGCGAGGCGACAACCTTGCCGTTACGGACAATGGCGAGTGTCGGGAGATTCTCGATTTCAACCATTTCTCTCGCGTTGGGATTCTTTTCGGCATCGATTTTAAACAAATCCATTTTCAAATCTTCGGCAACCCGCCTGAACATAGGGGCTGCCATGCGGCAAGCTCCGCACCATCCGGCGTAGTAGTCGACAAGAGCAAGCGGACTTGCCGCCAGCGCGGCTGAGTAGGAATCGTCAGAAAGTTCAATAAAGTCTGTCATCAATCAGTTCCTTGTTTTGCGATCTCTGCGCGAGGCGACACGTCCGGCCCTATTTTTCTTTCGTCCCGAAGATGCGACCCGACCTTTCTTGCGCGAGGTCTTGTCGTCGCGTGTCAGCCTTTCGTACTGACCGCTTCCCAATGATACAGGTATCATCAGAGTCTGACCTTTTGCCAAGCGAATATTGGGCCGAATATGGGGATTCGCCTTTATCAATGTCGTCAGGGATATGCCGTAACGATTCGCAAACTGACTGACGGTTTCTTTCTTTTTGACTCGCGCTGCAACCTGTACGGTGCGTGAGGCCTGCGGAAGAGACTCCACCGCAACCGACGCGTTGCGGAAGGAACGTTCCGGAACCCGCAATAAATAAGGTGACTGCTCGGAGCCGGCGGGTGTGATTCCCAGCCGCAGTTCAGGATTTATGCTCTCAAGAATTTTTTGGTCAACAGAAATGGCCGAGGCCAAATCGCTGAGCCGGATGGACTTTTGAATGGCAAGTGTTTTTGTTTTGAGAGCACGACTGCCTTCGGAGACCTCAAAACCGAATCGGGTCGGGTTTTTTGAAATGAGCATGGCCGCAATCAGTTTGGGAACATAATTCCGGGTCTCATTCGGCAGGCGTTTTGCAGCGGAAAGCGCAAAGAACGACTTCTGCGTCTGTCCCCTCATGGCCCTTGAAACACGGCCTTCGCCGGCATTGTAGCTAGCCGATGCAAGATGCCAGTCGCCGAACAGCGTATAGAGATAAGTCAGGTATTTTGCAGCAGCGACCGTTGATTTTTCGGGATCCCTTCGTTCATCGACGTAATCATTCAGCTTAAGCCCGAAATTCCGACCGGTGGCTCGCATGAATTGCCACGTTCCGGCGGCACGCGCGACTGATGTAGCTTTGTTGTTAAAACCGGATTCAATCATTGCAAGGTAAATCAAATCTTTGGGCAGGCCGAACTTTTCGAGGACCGGAACCGATTGCGGAATGACATCTTCAGCACGTCTCAGCCACGTGACAAAGCCCTTTCGGCCGCGGGTCTGAAAGTACTGAACCCATTTGATGACATCTTCCGTGAACACGACCGGATAGTCGAAATCCAGATTGGAAAGCGAGGGAAGAAGAAGCTTTGTGTAGGCTTCTGATCTCGCCTGTACCATTGCTTTGTGCATTTTTGACGATGATTTGAAACGCTTTCGGTTTTCGGCAACGAACTTGGCATCGAAAATTCGCTGCCACTCATCCATGTAAATGCTGCCTTCGCAGAGGGCAAAATGTCCCTCAATCCCCGAAGACTGAAGGAGCTGTGCCATTTCCTCGGGACTGCGTGCGGAGTCTGCATCGAGGATCTCTTTTTCCTCGTCTTTTTCAGG
>RFOM01000153.1 GCA_009926615.1 Pseudomonadota bacterium | reverse complement strand
GGCTGAGAATGAAAGTCCGGCATTGCCGAGAAGACTCAGTACGCCGTTGGTCACCGACAGGGTGACAGTGAGGTTGCCGCCGTCGGGGTCTGTGACGCTAAGGCCTGTGATTGTCAAGCTCGTGTCTTCGTTGACCGACTGCGAACCCGGAACAGTATTTACTGGGGCATCGTTTACGGGATTCACACTGACTGAAACGGTGTCTGCATCAATCAGAGTTCCGCCTGATCCCGTGCTTCCCTGATCGCTCGTAATGATCGTAATAACGTCGCTGCCGTTGTAGTGAAGATTTCCGCGATAAACCAGATTATTAAGAGAAGTGTTGATGTTTGACAGCGTACCGCTGAATGTCATCGCTCTGTCAGCAATTCCGTCTCCGTTTGAGAAGGTGAGTCCGGTTATACCGTTGAGTGTGATAACTCCATTTGCGGCGGACAGAGAGATGCTCAGGGTCGTCGCTTCAATGTCATCAACCGAAAATCCTGCAATCGTAAGATCCGTATCCTCGAAGGCCAATTGAGATGAAGGAACTGAATTTACGGGAGTATCGTTGACTGCGTTCACGTTGACAGTGAAGGAACGCAGAACAGGAGAGGGAGAGTAAACCAGCCCTAAGGTAACAGTCACCGGTCCGCCGTTGCCGTTGGCCGCCGGTGTCACCGTGACTGTGCAGTTCGGTGCGATTCCACCGATCACAATATTCGCCAGAGGAATGAGTGTAGTGTTCGATGATGCTTTAAGGCCGTTCGACTCCATTTGGGCACAAGTCGGGTTACTATCGACATCAGTGATGATAACTGCGCCTGTACCGCTACCGTCTTCGTTTATGTTCATGTTGGCAATTTCAGCAATCACCGGTGCTGTATCCACCGAGTTGACCGTAACGTTCACGGTCTGATCGGTTGTGCACAAATTCACTTCATCGCAGATTCTGTATTTAAAAGAATCGCTGCCAAAGAAGAGGTAATTCGGGGTGTACGTGATGACACCTGTGCTTTGGGTGCCTGTCACCCATCCCGGATTGGCGACATTCGTTGAGGTTATTCCGCTCAGTCTGCCGTTTTGGGGAGCTTCACTGACAACATAAGTCAGCACTGCGCCGGCATCGACGTCGCGTCCTGCAGCCAAATTAATCGGCAACGGCGTAACTTCGTTTGTTGCCGCGGTAATTGCAGGCTGCCCTACAGGAAAAATCGTAGGCGCATCGTTGACGGGTCTGACTGTGACTGTCACGGGAACGTAGGCCGTACATAACCCGCCTTGGTCGCAAACTCTGAAGGTAAACGAATCCGCGCCTGCGTAATGCAGAGAGGGTGTGTATCTTGCGTAGCCGCCGGTCGTCGGGGAACCCGATATAACACTGACAGTTCCCGCTGTTCCCTGTGTAACCTGATACGACAAAGTATTTCCGGCATCGATGTCTGTTGCGGTCAGCAAGGGAATATCGACGGAATCGTCCTCGAAGGTGTAAGGAACATCATAAGCGTACGACGGCGTGGCAATGAGCGAAGGGTTTTCGTTGACATCGACGATTGTGATTGAAAAGTTCTTTTGAAATGTATTCCCGCCTGAATCTGTGACAGTCGCTGTTATTGAGTAATTGTTTCGGTTTTCGAAATTGAAAACAGCGCTGCTTCTGAGCTGGGCGGTATTACCGGACGGGACCAGATTAAAGAAGGCCGCATCCGCTCCGGAGATTGCAAACGAATGCGTTTCGGATGCATCCTGATCGGTTGCCGAGAATATGCCGATGTTTGTGTTCAATGCGCTGTTTTCAGAAATGGTATTTGCCGACAGTGCCATGTCATCCGGAGTTTCGTTCAGGTTGACTACGGCAATGGTGAAAGCTTTTGTAAACTCAAGTCCGCCCTGATCCTGTGTTTTGATTGAAATGTTATAGCTGGTCTTTGTTTCGAAATCGAAAACGGTTTTATTGATCAATTTGTTGCCGGCAATTTGAAAATGCGCAGCATCCGTGCCGGACAAAGTGTAGGTGAAGGTGTTGCCCGCATCGGGATCGGATGTTGTTATTGTCGCAAACTGTGTGTTCAGCGGGGTGTTTTCGTTAATCTGAAGAGTGCTGAGGGAAATGTCTGTCGGAGTTTCGTTGGCATTGATGACCTGCACTGTAAATGCCTTCGGGAAAGAACTTCCGGCGCTGTCGGTTGTGGTAATTATGATGTTCAAAACAGGGTAGGTTTCAAAATCGATGCTCTGCGACGTGCGCAGAACATTCCCGTCAATCGAAAACAATGCCTGATGTGTACCCGAGAGCGTGTATACGAAACTGTCGACAGGGTCGGCATCGGTCGAGGACAAGGTGCCGACAGTTTGCGGAGGAGCCAAGTTTTCGCCGATTGTATTTGCACTCAGCTGAATGTTTGTCGGGCCGTCGTTGACGGCAATAACCGTCAGGTTAAAGGTCCGAAGTTCACTGCAGCCGGAAGGAACCTGATTGTCGCAAATTTTATAAGTGAAAGAGTCGCTTCCCCAAATATTCGCCGCCGGAGTGTAAACAACGCTGCCGTTCGGCTGTCCGGCGGCAGCCGTTGTGATTGCCGACAAGAATCCGCGCGTCGGATTGTCCACGACGACCCAGCTGAGAGGATCACTGTCATCGTCGGCAAAACGTCCCAAAGCGAGGGTGATGGGAGTGTCTTCGTTTGTTGTTGCCGTCGTGGCCGGAGCGAGCAATTGTTTGGGCCATGAATTCGGACTGTGATTCGCGGACTCGCAACAGGGTTTGAGACCAGACCCACTTCATTCAGCACATAGGCTTCACACCAAACTTCCGTACCGCGCGGAATCGCCTCGTTCACGAGAATTTTACCGTTGGCTCCGGCGAGACGCACAACAGGGCTGTTGGC
>RFOM01000152.1 GCA_009926615.1 Pseudomonadota bacterium | reverse complement strand
AAGAAAAAGCAATTTCAACACCGTTCGGAATGCCCAGTGACACAATCATCACCGGAACTCTCAACGGCCGGCCGGTTGCCTTTCTGCCGCGTCACGGCAAAGGCCACCGTTTTACCCCCTCGGAAGTCAACTACCGCGCAAATATCTTTGCGCTCAAAAGCCTCGGCGTGAGCCATATTCTGAGTGTCAGTGCGGTCGGAAGTCTTCAGGAAAAATTCGCTCCCGGAACCGTTGTGATTCCCAATCAGCTGCTCGATAAAACTTCGCACATGCGCGAGAGAACATTTTTCGGCAAAGGTGTCGTGGGACACGTCAGTCTTGCCGATCCTTACTGCCCTCAAATTCAAAAAGCAGCGCTCTCTGCATGCCGCAGCGAAGGTGTAACTGTATTTCACGAGGGAACTTACGTCTGTGTTGAAGGGCCCAGATTCTCGTCAAGGGCAGAGAGTCATTCGTTTCGCAATGAGGGTTGCGGAATCATCGGCATGACTGCCATGCCCGAAGCCTCGCTTGCCCGCGAAGCTGAAATTCCTTACTGCACACTCGCGTTTGTCACCGACTATGACTGCTGGAAAGAGCACGAAGCTGCGGTGTCGGTTGATGCGGTTCTCGCCGTACTGAAGAAAAATGTCGACGCATCAAAACGAATTGTCCGGAACATTCTGGAGAATCTTCCGGAGTCTTCAGAAAATCCGATTTTCAATGCCGCACAATATGCACTGATGACCTCTCCCGAAGTTATCCCTGCCGAAACCAAACGCGCATTGTGGCCGCTTTTCGGCAAATACTGGAACTCGACGGAATCAAGGCCGCACTGATGTCGCGCCGCGCGCCCTGCAGTTTCGAACTTAATACCGAGCTGCTGCTGCACGTCATTCCGTACTTTGAAGATAACTATTTTTATCTGTTGGAAAACCGGAACTCGAAGCAGTGCGCGGCCGTTGACCCCGGCGCTGCTGCTCCGCTGCTTGATGCCGTGCGAAGACATCAGCTTCAACTGACACACATTCTCCTGACACACCACCACCGCGATCACACACCGGCGGAGTGGCTGCCCTCGCCGAAACACACCCTGACGTTCAGATCATCTGCTCGGACTGGTTCAAAATTCCGGATCACTGGAATGTTCAACATGTGCGCAGGCTGAGCACTGAACCCGACTCCGCAATCCGCATTCTCAATCAGAGGGTCGCAGCACTGGACGTTCGGGGTCACACACTCGATCATGTTGCCTTTATGTTTTTTAATCCGCAGGAACCCTTCACAGTCAGCGATGTTTTTGTCGGAGATGCTCTCTTCGGAGCGGGATGCGGCGGCCTTTTTGAAGGAACTTACGACCGGATGTTTGCAGCTTTGAACAGGCTGCGGCAACTGCCGCCGGCGAGCCGGCTCTGGTGCGCTCATGAATATACGCTCAAAAACTTGAGAGTTGCCGTGCAGCTGGGGGAAGACAACGCAAAACAGGCCGCACGGCTGGCGGCCCTCGAACAGCTTGTCTCGGAGGCAGGCCTGCGCGAACACGAATGGATGACCATCCCGCTGACAATTGCCGAAGAAACCGAAACCAATCCCTTTTTTCGCTGGGACAGTCCGCGGCTTCAAAAAGCGGTTGACACGCAGGACAGTCTTGAAACATTCACCCGTGTGCGACAATTTCGCGATAAGTTCTGAAACCTTATTTCCTGTCAGAGGCGACTGCCCGAATGAAAAAGCAAATCGAAGGAGTGCGCGTCATAAAATGGCCGCACAAGCATCTCCCCGATGAAGTCAACGTTGCAGAGGAAATGAAAAAGTACGGTTACAAGGTCTACGATCTGCAGACCATTCCGCCATGGTTCGAACGCTCGCGGCACGCACACGATTACGATGAAATTCGCGGCGCAGTGTCGGGAATTACGACCTTTCACTTTGATGATTTTCCGGTCACGCTGGAAGCAGGAGACATCCTGTTTATTCCGTCCGGAATTCCCCATGCCGTGCGCACCCACAACGACAAACCGTTTACCGCCTATAAGGGATCGGTTTCGGGAGAGCGAAGCGTCACCGAACACGGCGACGGCCGCGGCAGCGTTGAAGATCTCGCAAATAAAAACAAAGGCTGAAGACGATGAACTTTTTTTTCTTTGATCTCGACGGCACCCTTGAGGACAGTCGCAAGGACATGGTCGCGGCCGCACAGTACGTCCGTGCCGCACTTAATCTTCCGTTCAGAAATTTTGACGAACTTGTCCCGCACGTCAACCGCGGCATGCGCGAGCTGTACTTAAACTGTTTTGATGATTTCGTTTCTTGCGGTGGTGCGTCCGATTCGACCGAAGAGAAATTGATGGACGTTCAGAAGCTGTACGAAGGCCGCTACGGTGAATGTATTGCCGTAGAGACGCGTCTCTACGACGGAATCAGAGCGGCACTGCAAGACGCCGGAGTTCTCGGCCGTCTGGCAGTCATAACCAACAAACCGGAACACCTTTCCAAGCGGCTTCTGGAGCAACTCGACGTACTTCCTCTCGTAGACCTTGTCGTCGGAGGGGACACTTGCACTGAGGCCAAACCGAGTCCTGTTCCGCTGCGGTACGCACTGGAAAAGTTGGGAGGAGTCCTGCCTCAGGACAAGGTCTTCATGATCGGGGACAGTCAGGGTGATTCTCTGGCCGGATCGCTTTGCGGGGCTGAAACGGTCTGGTGCGCATGGGGGTATCAGACAACCGCCCCCAATGCTCCTGCCCCCTTGCATATTGCCCTAACCCCAAAAGACTTAAACGGAATTTTCAGGTCAGCAAAAGCCTGAGTTTTGACTTGCGGTCGGTAGCGAAATAGGGCATCCCTCCGCCCTCACGCATTGAAATTTGGGGAGAGAGTACTCCGTGTCC
>RFOM01000151.1 GCA_009926615.1 Pseudomonadota bacterium | reverse complement strand
TTCCGCAGATCGGCGCATACATTCGATATGAGACCGTCTGTCGCCGCGCCTGACACGAACGTAACCCGCAGCGCTCATTGCCCAGCCTAAAAACGGAACTTTAAAAAGCGAATCTTTTGCCAGCCAGCGGAACTGCCGGCCAATCAGGTAAACGACAAGGATATCCGCCTGACTCTGGTGGTTTGCCACATAAACCACGGCTTCATCGCCGGTCGGAAGATTTTCTTTTCCCTCAATGACAAACTTCCACCAGGGATTGAAAAGAATAATACTCTTTGCCCATCCGGTCGCGATGTGGTGAAGGATATTTCTCTTCCGGTCAAAAAGCAGCGCAACGGGAAGACAGGTTACCACCGCGCTTGCAAAGAACACCGTCAGCAGCGGAATGATGAACCAAGTATATAAGACGGAACAGAGGATAAACAGTTTTCTGAACGGCGCTGAATTTGATGCATTTGGATTATCCATACCTGTTGCTTCCGTTGCTTGTGCGTTCATTTTTGGCTCGCCTGTGTTTTTTCATTTTTGAGAAAAGTCAAAAAATGGTGAGTGAGTGCATCGGCGAGTTCCTTCTTGCCGAAGAGAATTTCTGCGGGAGCTTCGGGAGTCAGAAAGTGCATCTCCTGCTGCTTTTGCATTCCGAATGCATTTGAACCCCAGTTCCAGACCACACCGTTCAAACTGTGCGTGTTCATCAGTGCGACTGCCTTTTCACGTTCGTCTGTCTTGTTGTCCGAAGTAAATTTACACGCAATCTTATACTTTATTGCCGCAATGCTCTTCATTTCAATCAGCTTGGGCAGTTTTGTCATTTGCAGTGTGAGCTTTTCACTTCTGCTTGAAATCTTCGCCGTGGTTTGTTCGTCGGGGCCGTAGTCGGAGACAGCAGCAAAATGAAACAGTCCTTCGACTTTGGTTTCCGAAGTGATTTTGCGCATATTTTCCTGCAATTGAGTAAATTCAGGGACAGAAACAATATCCAGTCCCGAGCATTGCGGCATCGCTGCCGTGTGATGAGCGCAGAGGGCTGTGGTCTGTATTCCGTTTTCCAGCAGTTTGCGGATAAATATTGAACCAAGTGTGCCTGTTGAAATGTTCGAAACAGCTCGTGCTGCGTCAATTTTTACAAGTGTTCCGCCCAAAGTAACGACAGCACGGGCCGGAGAGATTCCGTCTGCGCGGAGTTTTGCCCTGTTGATTCTGTAGGCCATTTCCAGTGCAACGGTCTCCGGGTCCGGAGCTTTCCATTTTCCCTCTTCTTTTCTCGGCGCGATGAATTCTACGCCTTTATAGTTCTCCAGCACATGAATATTGGCCCGCGTAGCAGGTGAATGACTGAGGCTCTCGTGCATGGTCGGGATGATTGCAACCAGTTGTTCACGGCCCAGAGCGCTTTGGATGTAGGTGCTGCAGGCATCGGTGCAAATTCCGTGAGCGGCCTTGCCAATCAAATCTGCGGTTGCCGGAAAAACGAGAACAGCATCGGACTCGGAAACATGTTCTGCCAGTCCCGATGCCTGAACGGTGACAGATTCGGCACTCGCCCATTCCAAAGCGTCCTTGCCGACAAACTTGAGAGCGTTTTCCGTAACTAATATTTTTACTGATGCGCCCATCCGTCTCAGTTCGCGGGCGACCTTTGGAACTTCAATTGCTGCAATTCCGCCCCCGACGCACAATGCAACGGTTGTGCCTTGAAGGGAGCGTGATCTGAGCCCCACTGAGCGGTCGTTCTGAGTTTCTTCGATTTTCAAGGCGATACTCCGTAATTCGTCAAACGTATTGTCCAAGGGTACTCACGGTGCTAGAAGCCGCCCGTTGACTTTGGGCTCACTACCAGCGAGGCACAACTATGTATTTTTCACAGAGAATTCAAAACAGCTCAAGCCCTGCAACCGAAGGCGGCGAGGGGATAGTCCTAGATCTTTGGTATCAGGAGCGTCACAACGACGAAATATCGCTTGGCCTGCATGTCAAGAAAGTTCTGGCATCCAAACAGTCGCCCTTTCAGCGTGTTGACGTGCTTGAAACGACTGGATTCGGGCGGATTCTGACGCTCGACGGACTGATGATGGTCACCGAGCGGGATGAGTTCGTTTACCATGAAATGATTGCTCATGTGCCATGCCTTGTTCATAAAAAACCGGAACGGGTGCTGGTGATCGGCGGCGGTGACGGCGGGACGCTCAGAGAGGTTCTGCGCCACGATTCGGTAAAGGAAGCAGTCCTCTGTGAGATTGACCCTGACGTTGTTGAACTTTCGCGTCAATATCTTCCGTTTACGGCGGTAGGGCTTAACCACCCGCGGGCAAAAGTGAACATTGCCGACGGTGTGGATTTTGTGAAGAACTCCGCAGACAACAGTTTTGATATCGTGATTGTTGATTCTACGGATCCGATTGGTCCGGGCGTGGGGCTTTTTTCCGGTGCGTTCTATAAAGAAGTCCGCCGCATTCTCAAGCCGGGCGGGATCGTCATGGCTCAGTGCGAATCTCCTTGGGAAAACGGGATCGATTTGGCAAAAGTATACGGAAATTTGAGAGAGATTGGTCAGGTATGGGCATTCTCGGGAAGTATACCGACCTATCCGTTCGGATTCTGGTCTTGGGCATTCGCAAGCGCCGATGTGCATCCTTTTGAGGCGATTGACCTCAACCGCGCGCATGCGATTGAGAAGTCGACCCGTTACTACAACACAGAAATTCATAAAGGTTCTTTTGCACTTCCGAACTTTTTGAAGCATCGCCTGAAGGGCGTTGCAGCCAACGCGTAAACTTTTTTCGATTCGGTGTTGACAGCCCCCTCCGGCGTGGATAAACACCGGTTCGCTCTCAAGACGCGGGGTGGAGAAGTTGGTATCTCGTCGGGCTCATAACCCGAAGGCCGCAGGTTCAAGTCCTGCCCCCGCCACCAAGTCAGAAGAGCAGTTCTTTGAAAAGAGAAGAAAGAAGTCACAGAGTGCGGGAAGAGCCGCACGCAAGGGCGAGAGGATTCGCGCGGCAACGCGCGGAGA
>RFOM01000016.1 GCA_009926615.1 Pseudomonadota bacterium | reverse complement strand
AGCCTCCGTCTTGCCGGTCACAGACCATTTGGAAAAGTTTTCAGGTCGACAACACCGCTCGCGCGGACAGCCGAAAGTGCTTTTGAATATTCACGCAGAAGTTTGAGAAAGTAGTCGAGTCGTGCGCGCGCATCAGCCTCAAACCTGTCAGCCGGCTCATCGCTTTTGAATTGTTTTTCGACGTCGCGGATGATCATGTGGTCCGGCAAATAACAGATTCGGGTATTTTTGTAGCTGCTCATCCGTAATTCCGCGACGGGATACGTACCCGAACGGCCGGCAGAGATCGCAACGATGAGCGCGGGTTTGTGTGCGAATTCCTGATTGTTTGCGAGCAGAAAAATATTTTTCAGAGCCGGAGGTACCATTCCTCCATACTCGGGGGCAACAATCACGAAGGCATCGCAGCTCGTCAGATCCTGAGAGTGACCTCCCCAGATTTTTTTCCAGCGTTCATCGCCTTCCCAAGTGCCTTCATCCCACATCGGAATTTCCGCAGTGGCCAGCTCAAGGATTGTAGTTCTTTGGGTGATGCCTGTTTGCGACAGCCGTTTTTCTACCCACTGTGCGATGCGCATGGACTGGGAGTTTTTGCGATGGCTGCCCGAAATGATTCCTACCTTCATTGCTGCTGACCTCCGTCCGGAAAAATCAATGCAAAAAGCGTTCAAAAGTCAACGGATACTATGAGTATCCCCCGAACACAGGTTCGTCAATTCACCCCTTCGGCGGCTTCTGACGCGCGCGGCAGTCCAAATTTTTGGCATCACCGGCGGAAGTTTCGTGCTCGGGCAGGGATGGTATTAAACTCTCCAGACCAAAGGACGCATTCAGGAATGAAAATTTTATGTGACGGGAGAGTCGGCTTGAAAATCAAACATTTCACCGGAACGGTCATTGCAGTCGGTTTGTCTTTGTCCGCGTGCAAACCAAGGTCATTTAACACCGTGCAGTCTGCGGAAGACGGCGGTTTTGCCAAGCAGTTCGAAGTCACCCGTTTTGCGGACTGCACGGACTCAAAAGGCAAGGCTTCAGGCGGATTCGACCTCGTGTGGCGCCTGTCCAAGTCGGGCGGCGAACCGGTGACCCCTTATGTTCTCGGTTTCGCAGGCTCTGCCGAGAGTATCGACGGACAAAAACTGGAATTCCGCAGTGTGTCGACGATCGACGAGCCGCGTTACATTCCGCCGGCAGTCAAGCCCGAAGGCTCGTTCCCTGTTGGCAGTTACACTGTTTATTCGCTTCAGTATCCCGATTCCGAGCTGGCTTCAGGTTGGGGTTATCAGCGCGTGAACGGTCAAAATTCGAAAATCGTCGACGTGACGGGTGCTACATTTATTGTTCCCAAAAGTCAGGATGCCGGTGCATTTGCAACGCGTTATTTCCTGCGGACCAGCGAGGGAAAGACTCTTGAGTTCAAGTGTCAGGCGGTCACCGACGCGGTGCGTGCCCGTCTGAGAACCTATCTCACACCCGACGGCTCCCACGGATTCAAGGGTGATCGGGGTCCGCTTTCGTCTGCAAAACTTCCTGCACAAAAGAGCACACCGGCTGCAGTCGGAACTTCGGCACCGGCATTGGATCTCCGTCCGCAGGGACGTCCTGCAAATTACGATGTGCAGTTTCGGCATGAGCGTATTTACAACTGCGGCGAATCGGGTGCGGTTGATGTGATTTGGCGAAAGGCATCTTCAGCCGGCGCACCGCTTTCTCCCAAAGAGCAGTATGTTCTGGGTCTGGCTGCCAAGCTCAAAGATGCGCAGACGATGAAAGAAGTTGCGTTCAGCACGGTGAGCATGGATTCCGCTCCCGCATTTCATGCCGGAACCGAACCCGCACCGGTCAACTACCTTCGACCTTCTTTTGAATTCACTGATGCAGAGGTCAAGGGCAAGCTTTCTTATCACACTCCGGTCAACGGATTGATTGCAGGCCGCACCTTCGCTTCCGGAGGAACGCTCTGGGTTCCTGCCAACGGCGAGGGGAGTCCGGTTTCAGTGGCGTTCGCACTCGGAAATTCTTTACGCGGACCCGCTTTTCAGGTAACAGCCGACTGCATTCCCACGAGCGATCGCATCGGCGACCTGCTGACAACCTGCGTCGGGCGTGAAAGTGCATCCGGTTGCAAACGTTGATGATGAGTTTGTGATATTTTGAACAGCCCGTTCGCTGCATCTTTCTTTCGTGTGTTTTTTGCCGGCCTCATCCTCGGCGGATGCGGGCCGCAGTCGTTTCCGGCGAATTTTTTCGTCGCGGCGGAACCCGAAGTTCAATTCGCTTCTCCCGCGCTGGTCCACTTCCGCGACAGTCTGTCAGGGCCTTCGTTTCGCGCGGATGCCGGTTTTTTTTCTGCCGGTGCATGGAATGATCCCTATCTGTCGAGCCAATGGTATTTTTACAATTCAGGTCAGGACGTACCGGCGTCAGGACGCGGTTTGGCAGGTGCCGACATCCGGCTGCCCGCGGGAGACTCATTTCCCTCTGTTGCTTCTCCCGTCATTCTTGCACTCATCGATACCGGAGTTGACCGGTCACACAGCGATTTGAATCAGGACATGTACTTCGTAAATCGAGGCGAAGCCGGCCCCGATGCCTTGGGACGCGACAAGGCCTTCAACGGAGTCGACGATGACGGCAACGGCTTCGCGGATGATGTTCACGGGTGGAGTTTTGCAGACGACTCCAATGTTCAAAATGATTCCTTGGGACACGGCACGCATCTGGCCGGACTGCTTTCCGCAAAGTCGGGCAACGGAAAAGGAATCTTTGCACCGTGGACCGGTTTTCGCATTTTGCCCGTGCAGATTTTCTCGGGTTCACATCCTTCAGTACCTGCGCAAAAGATTGCCGGTGCGATTCGCTATGCTGTTGATTCCGGTGCGAAGGTGATTTCGGCAAGTTTCGGCACGCCGCATTTTTCGCAGGAGCTTTATGACGCTGTTGTTTATGCAATGGCCAAAGACGTGCTGTTCGTTTCTGCTGTCGGAAATTTTCGAAAAAATTTGAACGAAGAACCCAGCTATCCCGCGTCTTTCCGATTGGAAAATCAGATTGCTGCGGCTGCCGCCGACTCGTGGGATCTTGCAGCCGAGTTCACCAATTTTGGACATGTTGTGGACGTTTTTGCGCCGGGTGTGCAGATCTTTTCGACGCTGCCCCGCGACCAGTACGGATTCAGGTCCGGAACCAGTCAGGCATGTCCGCTCGTGGCTGCAGTCGCAGCTCAGATCCGCGCACAGTATCCGGACAAATCAGCTTTTCAGGTCAAAAGTCAGATTTTGAACGCGGCAGACGAAAAGTCGGGATTGACCGGATTCAGCCTGACCGGCCGGCGCCTCAATGCCAAGAATGCAATTGCAGGACTCACAGGTGAACGGCTGAGGCTCGCCGATGAAACCCGCAGCCGGAAGGTTTCTTACACACTTGAAAGTGAACATCCTTACAGATCGCGAACCGAGGTGAGGATTCCGCTGCAACTTGACGCAGACGTTGCCGGCTTCAGATTGCACTTTGAAAAATTTGTAACGCATTCGGCTGATACACTGACCATCCGCAACTCCTCCGGAGTCCCCGTGCAGCGTTTAAGCGGCAGTTTGGGCGAATTTTGGAGTGCTCTGATTGAAGGCTCAGCCGCAACCGTCGAATTCACGAGCGACGCTTATGTCTCTGACTGGGGATGGAAGGTCGATCGGATTGAACTTATCCCGCGCTGACGATATGCTGCTCAGCTATGACGTCAAAATCTGTTACTTCTGATCGTTCCGACACTTTCAACTCCGAAGGTCCTCTGAGATCTTTGTCGGATTTTCCGGCTGTTCCTTTTTCGGGCCGCGAAGAAAAACTCGAAGAGCTTCATTCGCTTTTTTTTGAACCCTTTTACAACGCAGCCGAGCACATCGACTTCGACGGTCTCAAGGGAGTCCGGCTGAGCGCACGTGCATGGCGAAGTGAATCGTCGACTGCCACGCTTCTGCTTGTCTCGGGACGCAACGAGTCACACGCCAAGTATGCCGAAGTCGCATACGATTTTTTTACCCGCGGTTATGACGTCTTTTGTTTCGATCACCGCGGACAGGGATTTTCCCAGCGGGAATTGCCTCGGAGTCAGGTGGGATGGGTTGAGTCCTTTCAGGCATACGTCAATGACTTATCCACATTTTATGAACAAAAAGTTGAACCGGTTCGAAAGGGTCCCCTGTTTGTGCTCGCCCACTCGATGGGTGCAGCGGTCACTTCCCTTTGGTTGTCACAGACACGACTTTCTCCCGCGGCGGTTGTTTTTTCTGCGCCTATGGTTGAACTGGTTCTCAAACCTTATCCGCGCCTCGTTGTCGAATTGATGGTCAATCGGGCACTGAAGTCCGGTCGTGAAAAAGATTACGTTCTCGGCGGAAAAAACTTCGAATTGAGTACCTATGGATTCGATTTGACAAACTGCCGCGCGCGTCGCGACTGGAATCGCGGTATTTTCCGAAAATACCCGCAGACTCAGCTGGGCTCGCCAAGTTTTCGCTGGCTGCATGAAGCACTTTTGATGGAAAAAAGGCTTGAGCATCTTGAATTTCCGAAGTTTGTAAAATGTCCCCTGCTTGTCTGGCAGGCGGGACAGGATCAGGTTGTCAAAAATAATTTTGTTCAGTTCGCAGGTCAAAGTCAGACAAGTTTCATCGTGGCCTACGAAGCGAAGGCCCAGCATGAACTTTTGCAGGAAACGGATTCAATCCGTCAGCGGGTCATGTGTCAGACTCTGGCATTCTTTGAAAGTTGGAAACACACAGCGGGAGCAGATTGATTATGGTTGCGATTGATTTTTTGAAAGAGCATCCGATTGCGCACCGCGGTTATTTCGATAACGCCGGCACGTTTCCCGAAAATTCGGTCGGCGCCATTATGGAGGCGGTCAGCAAGGGTTTTGCCGCCGAACTTGACGTCATGTTGTCGTCGGACGGTGAAGTGATGGTCTTCCATGATGAATCGCTTGAGCGGATGTGTTCCGTGCGCAGGGATTTTTCTGAAATGAGATCCCTTGAGCTGCAGGGAACCCGTTTGTGTCAGAGCGGCGAGAGCATTCCCACGCTGGCGCGTGTTCTGAGTTTCGTTCAGGGCCGGCGTCCCCTCATCATTGAACTCAAGTCCTTCAACCGGCAGGGGATCGACACCAACGGACGTCTCGAGCGCAAGGTTGTTGAATTGCTCTCAACTTACAACGGACCCGTTGCGCTCAAGAGTTTCAACCCCTTTACCGTGACCGAGCTGCTCAGGCTTCGCACCGGTGCAGATCGTTGGCCTGTGGGTTTCATTTCCTGCAATCACCGCAAGGACCCCGACTTTGCATTTTTATCTCCGGACGAGGCCGAGGGCCTGTCCAAGCTGCGTGAGGGAGTCGCGCCGGACTGCGATTTCATCAGTTACAATATCAACGACCTGACTGAAGAGATTTCTTTGAAGGTCAGAGCGCGGATGCCGCTGATGGTTTGGACCGTCAGGACTGAGGAGCAGTTTAAAAAGGCCTCACAACTTGCTGATAATATTGTATTCGAGTGGCACGGAGTGCAGCCAAAGGTGCCCGCGTAACCTGCTGCGGCGGGCGCAGAGGTTTGGCCAATCAACCAAGATAAACGCCGGTATTTGATGATTTTTTTGTTGGCAACCGGCGTATCTCAAGCTACCTGAATCTTTGTGGCTGCAGTTCGTCTGCGCTGTCAAAGGGGGGTAAAAATCATGGTTAAGTTTGTTGCCGGTCTTGTTTCTGTTTTGGCCGCAGTCGGCTGTTCAACCGATTTGGTTACGCCGGACTCGTCAGTTGCGTCGCAGGCAACTCAACGCTGGACGTTTAATCCTTCATCCGGAGCGGTGTCGTCCTTTGCAGAGTCCGCTGCACAGTGTGCAGGAAATTTTCCTTCGACTTCCCTTTCTTCAGGATATTGTTTCAATCCCGTGCCCGTCGCAGAAATTTCTGCGGTGACCGACGTAGGACAGATCATTTCAATTTGTGTTGCCACCCACGATCAGGGAAGTGCAGCTACGGCAGCACTTGTCGTCGTTGACCAGAATGGCGAGTTCGTCAGTGAGGCGTTCGGCAAGGGCAGAATGCAGGTTTTGGCGACGCTCGCGGGCAGCGGCAAATTCAAAGTTTATGCCGGCTTCAGTTCTGCAGGTGAAGGACAGCGGGTCAAGGTTCTTGCCGGCTTCAGCTCACAGTTCTCCATCGCTTCCGTTGCAGCATGTAATCTCAGGTAACCGTTGACCGTGACGCTGCTCCTTCGCCTTTTGGCTGCGTTTCTGGTTCTGCCTGTTGCGGGTTTACCTGACCTTGCAGATGCAGCTCGGCCGGCGCGGGTTTTTTCGATCCGCAGTCAGGGATTCTCCCCATCCAAAGTTGCTGTCTCCGAATGCGCGTCATCTGCCGCACCAAACCCTGAACAACGCCAAAGCATGCCCCAAGGTTTACTGGTTGTGCTGCATGGTCGCGGCGGCGCAGACGGTGTTGCCGGTCTGCTTGAGTCTTTTCAGCCCTCACTTTGCAGGCACAAACTTATTGCGGCAGCTCCCGCTGCACCGACAGCAAACCGGAATTGGCCGTTTGAAACCAAAAACGGCGAAGGGCAGGACCAGTTTCTGCTGAATTTTATCCAAGGCGAGGTTTTTAAATTTTTTGGCGGTTCATACGCAAAGCATCAGCTGCCTGTTTATCTGGTGGGAATTTCAGCCGGCGCAACATTTTTAATGGGTGATTTTTATCCGCTGCACGGCCATAAGCTGCGCGGTCGGGCTCTCGCTCTTTGCGGCGGCTCATGGCCCGTCAGGGGAACAATCAACGGAGTCAAAACAGTTGAATCAACCTTTCCGCTGTTCGTGCAGATTGGAAAAACCGATTTCCTGCTGAATCAGGTGACCGCAGGACTGACAAAATATTCTCAGGCCGGTTTGCCTCTGCGGGCCAGATTCACCGATGCGGCGGGCCATTGTGCATTCGACTTCAACGAGGCCGTCGATCACGTCCTTGCTGAAGTAAAATAAATTCGGGAAGGCAAAATGAATCAGAAAAACAAAGTCCGCAATGTCCTTGTCTCAGGCGGAACGCACGGCAATGAGTACACGGGAGCCTTTCTTGCCCGTCATTGGCTGAAAGACCCGTCGGATATTCAGCGCCCTTCTTTTAACACGCACACCCTGTTTGCCAATCCGGATGCATTTGCCGTTTGCCGCAGGTACGTTGACCGTGATCTCAACCGGAGTTTCAATCCGTCCGGTCCGCTCGGCGACGGGCAGGCTCTTGAGTTGAAAAGAGCGCGCGAAATAGAAAAGGAATTGCGCGTAAAATGCCACGGCGAACTTCCCGACGTGATTTTTGATCTGCACACGACAACGGCTCAGATGGGCTTGAGTTTGGTCCTGACCAATCGGGAGCCGTTCAACATTTTGCTTTACGCCTATCTGAGAACGCTTTTCCCTGACGTCAGAGCTTATCTTTGGGAAGAGCCTTCCCTTCGCCCCGGCTTTCTCAATTCTCTTTCTGCACAGGGATTTGCAATTGAAGTCGGGCCGGTTGCCAATGGTGTTTTGCATGCAGGGCAGGTTTTCAAAACCTCTGCACTGGTCGGCGGATGTCTCGATTTCATTGAAAAACTGAATTCGGAAGAAGAAATAGCAGTGGACGAAACGGTGCCGTTGTTTTGTTTCAAAGGCCACGCCGATTATCCTCGGGATGCCGACGGATTGCCTGCGGCAATGATACACCCGAGTTTTCAGGGTTCCGATTTTCGGCTGCTTCAGCGCGGCGATCCGGTTTTTATCGACTTTTCGGGTAAAGAAATTCTCTGGACTGAAGAGCCTGCATGGCCTGTCTTCATTAACGAAGCGGCCTACTATGAAAAAGGGATCGCCTTTACACTGACGGATTGCATTGAAGTTCCGTGTTGCGGGCTCCGCGAACGGCTTTGATTTGTGCGACGGGTTTAAAAGGCAGCTCGCTGAAAATATTAAGTGTTTTATTTAACGCTGAAATATCGGACAATTGTCGCGATTGTCGACGTTCTGAGAAGGTTTGCTGCTTGTGCAGGCGGGGCCGCTATGCTTTAAGTTTGCGCCAATGATTCAACCGGAGGACGGATGTGATTCGGACACATTCTTTTTTTCTGTCAGTTTTGGCGTTTTTTGCCGGCTTCGGATTGTTGTGTCCTGAAGCTGCGTTGGCGACTCCAAAAGCTTACAAACCTGAGATTATCAAAGACACGCGCACCCTCGGCGGTTTCAATGCGCTGCTCCCCTATGTGCTGCCCTCTCCTCATCAGGAGGATTCGGGAAGCTGTCTTTATATGTCACTGACCGGAATTGCAGAATGGTGGCTCGCAAAGCTCAACCCGCGCGTGTCGAGAGCTTCAAACGGCCCTCTGGATTTGTCGGAACGCTATCTCATCAACGCCTCAGCATATAAAAAATATCAGAAGAACGTTGCCGACTGGAAAACAGACAGTATCGAATTGTTCAATGCAACCGGCAAGAGTGTTTTGAATTCGGCTTATCCGTTCGCCAAAGGCTGGTACCGCGAAGATTCCAAGGGTGACATTTTTCCCGCGCGTCCGGATCAAATGGGCGGACAGTACGGCGTGAACATCAACTGGTTCGACAACCTCAAATCGATTGTCGGCGGTTATGTGGAATTGCCGAAATTTACCCGCACGGTGATTTACGCGGATCCGGAGTCTGATCAGTGGAACGTGGGTCTGAACCCTCAGGGGATTGTGGAAAAAGTTAAAGCAGCTCTGGTTGAAAATCAGGCTCCTGTGCATGTGATTTACAACCACGAAGGGTTTTGGCACGCGGTCTACGTCGTGGGCTTCGATGACGGCCGCGATAACCGGCAGTGCGGCTTCGTGGAAAGCTCGATTCATTATTTCGAAGAGCTGGAACGTGAATGGCGGTCGAAGGCTGCGCAGGCTTCGGGCGGTGACGAGCGCAAAAAGTTGCTGGATAAAGCCGAAGATTCAAAGTTAAAGCGCACGAAATTGAAAAACAGTTATGAAAACGCAGGCGGATGCCGCGGCACGGGAGTGTTCTACGTCCGCAACTCGGAGTTCTACGGGCAGGACGGAATGTATGATTTTGATCCGGCAAACAGCGGTGAAGAAACTCCTTACGCTCCCAAAATTATGTTGTTCGAATACGAGTGGCTCGAGCATCTTGCCAACCACGTCGTGCAAATTGGCGTAAGATAAAGAGTTTTTCTTGATAGACTGACTCTATCGATTCATAGAAACTATCAACTTTTCTTATCTTAAAAAATGGCGATGATTCCTGTGTAAGGGGCAGAGGGCTGCCTTTTGCAGGAAACTCCTTTTTCGAGGTGCGCCATGTTGAATATCATCAATACCAAGATTGTAGATTTTACCGTGCAGGCTTACGTCAACGACTCCTTCAGGACAGTCACTCAGGCTGATTTGAAGGGCAAGTGGTCAGTCTTTTTCTTTTATCCGGCAGACTTCACTTTTGTTTGTCCGACCGAGCTCGGCGACATGGCCGATCACTACGAAAAATTTCGTGCATTGGGTGTAGAAATTTATTCTGTCAGCACCGACACACATTTCACCCACAAAGCGTGGCACGACGCGTCCGAGACGATCAAAAAGATCAAGTTCCCGATGCTTGCCGACCCCACCGGACTTTTGAGCAGGGCATTCGGTGTTCACATTGAATCCGAAGGTCTTGCCAATCGCGGAACCTTTGTTGTCAATCCTGAAGGACTCATCAAGGTTGCAGAAATTCACGACAACGGAATTGGCCGCAATGCGGAAGAACTTTTGAGAAAGGTACAGGCAGCCCAATTTGTCGCAACTCATTCGGGTGAAGTCTGCCCTGCAAAATGGAAACCCGGACAGGACACTCTCAAACCCGGCCTGAATCTGGTCGGCAAAATCTGAACCGGCAGTAGCCGGTTCTGCTGCTGAAACCGCAAAGACAGACACACAAAAAAAGTGAGGGCGGGTGCCATGTTAAGTGAAGACATCAAAGTGCAGTTAAGGGACTATTTCGGAAAGCTTCAGTCCGCCGTGATTCTGCGGGCCGCCCAATCACGGCATGAACAGCAGAATGAATTGCTGGATATGCTCAATGGCATCTCATCCTGCTCTGAGCGCGTGAAAGTGATTCTGTCAGACGAGCATTCTCCCGTTCCGCGCTTTGAGATTCTCAAAGACAACACACCTGTCGGCGTGCAGTTTGTCGGCATTCCGGGGGGACACGAATTCAGTTCGCTGATTCTGGCAATTCTCAACGCAGGAGGAGCCGGACTGGCTCCGGACTCTGCCCTGCAGTCGCGCATGGCGCGTCTTTCGGACAAAGCTGACATTCGGACTTTTGTTTCGCTGAGCTGTGAAAATTGTCCGGACATTGTTCAGGCACTTAATCAGATCGCAATATACGGCGGCCGCGTCAGACATACGATGGTTGAAGGCAGCGTTGTTCAGGACGAACTGGCTTCACTTAACATTCAGGGTGTGCCCGCTGTTTTTGCCGGCAGCAAACTTATTCACAGCGGCCGCGGTACACTTTTGGAGATCATCACCAAGCTTGAAAAGGAATTTGGCACAGACGAAGCGGAGTCTTCCGTTCAGGAAAATCTCGGCACATTCGATGTCGCCATCTTGGGCGGCGGCCCTGCCGGAGTATCCGCAGCCATTTACAGTGCCCGAAAAGGTTTAAAAACAGCGTTGGTTGCCGAGAAAATCGGCGGGCAAGTCAACGAGACCAAAGGGATAGAAAATCTCATTTCGGTGCTTTACACCGAAGGGCCGCAGCTTTCTGCAGGGTTGTCGACACATCTGAGAAGTTATCCGGTTTCCATTTTGGAACACCGCAGGCTCAAGGACATAAAAGACAACGGTGCACTCAAGTTGATGACACTCGACAGCGGCGAAACCCTCAATGCGTCTCAGGTCATTGTTGCGACCGGTGCAAAGTGGAGAACGTTGAATGTTGACGGCGAGAGCGAATATCTTGGCCGCGGAGTTGCCTATTGTCCTCACTGTGACGGGCCATTTTTCAAAGATAAAAAAGTTGCCGTAATCGGCGGCGGCAATTCCGGAGTCGAGGCTGCAATTGATCTTGCGGGTATTTGCAGTGAAGTCGTGTTGGTCGAATTCGCAGATTCACTGAAAGCCGACAAAGTGCTTGTCGACAAACTGACCTCAATGCCCAATGTCAAAATAGAAGTTTCATCCAGAACCGTTCGTGTTTTGGGCGATGGTCAGAAGGTCAACGGATTCGAGATTGAAAACCGGACTACGGGCGAGTTGCAACTGGTTTCCGTCGACGGAATTTTTGTTCAGATTGGTTTGATTCCCAACAGCGAATGTGTGCGCGGTACAGTGGAATTGAGCAAGTTAGGCGAAATCGAGGTCGACTCCAAGGGCAGAACTTCGGTGCGGGGTATTTACGCTGCGGGCGACGTAACCACGACGCCCTATAAACAAATCATCATTGCCATGGGCGAGGGGGCCAAGGTTGCCCTCAGTGCTTTTGAAGATCGCATGAGGGGCTAATGCACAGCTCGGACAGTGGAGCTGAGATTGGTCCTAGTCCCCGTTGACGAGGTCGCCTTTCCACAACATTTCAAGAAAGCGGTGAAGTGGAAGAATCTCAATTCCATTGTCAACGAGTCTTGGCTGATCGGCGAGGCAGACTATAATTTTCTTTCTGAGCTGAAGCTCCTCTTCGAGAGCCAGCATTCCTTTAGCCTCCTTCGGAGACGGATTGGCGCTTCCCTTTGCTTCAATTGCGATCCACCCGTCTGACTTGTCGCGGATTAGAAAGTCGACTTCAAATTGCGATGTGCTCCTCCAGTAAAACAAACATTCGTTCATGCTGTTGTAATCCAGATAAGCCTTAATTTCGCCGAAGATCATCTGCTCAAAAATAGGACCGAACTCAGGAGTCTTTGCCGAAACCGTCTTTCTTCCCGTGAGGAAATTGGCAATTCCCGGGTCAAAAAGATAAAATTTGGCAGTCGCAACTGCCTTGCGTTTGGTGGTTTTTGTGTAAGGTGTAAGAAAACTACCCACGAGCGTGTCTTCGAGAACCTGATAATACTCTCGGACTGTTCGCGGCGGGACTTGCGCGTCGTTTCCAATATCTGTGAAGTTGAGTTGCTGGCCGTTCGTTTTCGCAACCATATTTAAAAATCGGGAAAACCCGCCGAACGAACGTACAACGGCTTCCTGTTGAATCTCTTCCTGCAAATACAACGAAACGTAGTCTTCCAAATCGGCCCACGGATTTGAAGAGGTCAAGACGGGCGGAAGAAAACCGCAGGTTAAATTTTTGATGAGATGCTTCTCAAAATCTTTAAAGCCATACTCGGCTGAAACGATCGGATGAAAGTGAACCCGCGTGGCTCGCCCGCCAAGCAGGTTTACACCAGCCTTTTTCAGTTTTCTGGCGCTGCTTCCGGTGAGAATAAAACGAATATCTTTGTGTTCTTCAATGAGATGGTGAACCTCGTCGAGGAGCTCGGGGATTTTCTGGACTTCGTCAACGACAACAAGCTTTGCATTATGATTTCGGTACGCATACTCGATTTCTTCCCCAAAGAGCCTCGGAGTCGTTTTGTATTTAAGAAACTCACTCGGCCTCAGAAGGTTAATCAGGAGAGCGTCGGGGTAAAGGGTCTTGAGCAAGGTCGATTTGCCGGTTTGACGCGGACCAAATAGAAAAATACTCTTTCTTTTTAGAATATTGTCTAAATTAAGACTACGTTTGAACATGCAAGCCTCGGAGTCAAATCGATTTAAATCTGCTCCGATGATACAAAAAATGATGAAATTCGGCAATAGAGATGCCAAATTTACAAAGATTGGGACAGCTGACTTCGGCCCTGCGCGTTTCAGCCGGCTTTGTCCAAATCTTTGGGTTTTCGTTCTTGCGCACTTCTGCGTGCGGCAGAAAATTCGTCGGTTTTGTCCTGAGTGGTTTTAAGGCCGAGTGTGGTTCTCAAACGGGGGCTTGCATAGAGCGTTGCAAAAATCGCCATGACACCGTGAAGCCAGATGTTGTGACTGTAGAGAGGAAGAAACCCGCCGATTGTGCGGGAAAAGGGCAGCATGCCGAGAATTGCGAGAAGGCCCGCACCGTAGCCGCTCCATCGCGCAAATGTTTGTGAAGAGCTTTGGTTTGTGTAGGCGATTATGCCAATCAGCCCCCAAAGTGTGTGCACAACGTTCATCAGCGAGTTCACAGGAAAAATTGCAAACAGTTGCCCGAATGCGGATTTAATCGTCATGGCCGGCGCGTCTGCCGGCGGAATTGAGACAAAGAAAGTCACGAAGCCGAATATTCCGAGCAGAAAAAAAATGACTCCCGATGTCAGGGCAAAGTATCGTGCTTGCATGGCGCGTTTCCTTTCGTGTTTTGGGAATACCTGCCGGATTGCCAAACGAGGAAAACGTTCACAGTTTAATGATAAACTCATCTCTTTCGCCGTGTCATTGAGCAACTTATACATCGGCGGATGAGTATTGCCGGCGAGCGGGGTCTGTTCTCCGGTGTGTTTTTCTGCTATCTTCGGAATTGCTTATTTACACATCAGATTGCCTCAATCCGGAGTTTTTGTTTGTCTGAAAACAGCGAATATCCGCAACCAGAGTCAGATTACATTCCAAAATCCAAAATTCACGCATTGGTGTTGGGCGCGATTGGTGTTGTGTTTGGTGACATCGGAACATCTCCGCTATACGCGATTCGCGAATCCTTTCACGGTGAAAACGCTTTTGCGGCAAATCAGACCAATATTTTGGGTTCATTGTCACTCATCTTTTGGTCTTTAATGCTGATCGTCAGCCTGAAATATGTTGTGCTCATTTTAAGGGCGGACAACAAAGGGGAAGGGGGAATTCTCGCTTTGGAGACTCTCGCCCGCAAAAGCGGCGGCATTGTTTCCGAGCGCTTTTCGTGGACAATCCTTTTGCTCGGAATTTTCGGGTCTACGCTTCTCTATGGCGACGGAATTATCACTCCTGCGATTTCGGTTCTTTCGGCCCTTGAGGGACTCAAAGAAGCAACTCCGATGTTTGAGTCATATGTTCCGCTCATCACAATTTTCATTTTGTTCGGTCTTTTTTCGGTGCAAAAGTTCGGAACCGATCGCATTGGTGCAATTTTTGGTCCCATTACAACCATCTGGTTCATTGTTCTCGGGCTCCTCGGCGTTTCGAAAATAATCGACAATCCCACTGTCCTGAGCGCAATGAACCCTTATTATGCAATGCAGTTTTTTACCGAGAACGGCGCACGAGGTTACGTGATTCTGGGAACGATTTTTCTGACCGTGACGGGGGGCGAAGCTCTTTACGCCGACATGGGTCACTTCGGAAAATTTCCTATCCGTGTTGGCTGGTTTTCATTGGTATTGCCATGTCTGTTGTTGAATTATTTCGGGCAGGGTGCACTTTTGCTCAACGACCCCGCTGCGGTAGAGAACCCGTTTTACAAGATGGTTCCGCTGTGGGCTCTGTATCCCACAGTCGTCCTTGCGACCATGGCGACCGTCATCGCCTCACAGGCGCTTATTTCGGGAGTCTTCTCCCTCACCAAACAGGCCATTCAGCTCGGATACTTTCCACGTATGAAGGTTGTTCATACGTCGGACACCCAGATTGGGCAGATATATGTTCCGTTCGTAAACTGGGCTCTTTGTATCGGGGCAATCTGGCTCGTCATTGAGTTCCAGAAGTCATCCGCCATTGCCGCCGCATACGGAATTGCCGTTTCACTGACCATGCTGGTCACGACAATTCTTGCCTTTCTTGTCGCGCGATCGGTTTGGAAGTGGTCGATGGCACTGTGTGCTGCCGTCATAGGTCCGCTCATTCTCATAGATATTGCGTTTTTCGGTTCCAACTCGTTGAAGATCTTTCACGGCGGCTGGATTCCTATCGTCATTGCCTGCGGTATTTTTCTGTTGATGCTGACGTGGATTCAGGGCCGAAAGCTTCTTGCCATCGGACTTGCCGAACATACGATTCCTTTTTCCCAGTTGGTTGACGAGTTCACGAACCCGCATTTCGGCAGAGTCGAAGGCACGGCTATTTACATGTCCGGCCGTCCGGATACCGTTCCGCTCGCTCTGAGTCACAATCTCAAACACAACAAAGTTGTTCACCGGAGAGTCATTCTTATTACTTTTGTAACCAGAGACATTCCGCATGTCAGCCGGCACAGGCGACTGGAAACAGAGCAGCTGAGCGAAGGACTCTGGCGGTTGAGAGTTTCCGTGGGCTTTATGGACGATGCCGACTTTCAGAGTGTTCTTGAACTTGCAAATGAAAAAGGAATGGCAATTGTTCCCGAAGCCACAACCTTCTTCCTTGGACGTGAAATCGTTCTGGCGACCCGCAAAGAGGGAATGTCGCTGTGGCGGGAACGTCTGTTTGCCTTTATGGGACGCAACGCCCAGTCGCCGGTGACTTACTACAACCTGCCGGTCAAACAAGTGATGGAAGTTGGCGTTCAAATCGAGATTTAAACCCGACAGTCAAAGTTATTCAACCGGATCTGCCCGAACCGACCATCTGTAGAAAAGAACTGCGCCGGCTGTTACGGCAGCAACAGAAATGACCACCAGAACCGGAAAGGTTTTCGGTGTGCCCAAGAGACTTCCAAGTCCAAACAGGACCAAAGTTGCAAAACTCGTGAGGGCTCCGGCAACTCCGTTGACTTTGCCGCGCACGCCTTCCGGAATTGTTCTTTGCCGGATTTCCGTTTCGCCCAGACTAAAACCGTAGAGTCCGATACGCGACGCAAGAATGAGCGCAAGAAAAACCCAGCCTCCGCCGGTTTCGCGGAAAAAGAATGGCAGACTGACAAGCAGAACGAGCGACTGAAAAGTTATGAAAAAACGGCTTCCGCCGACCAGTCCGAAAATTTTTCTGACGCGCGGAAACAACAGTGTCGCCAGCAGTCCGAAAACTGCTCCCAGTCCGCGAAAAATTCCCAGCGAGGATTCAGTAAAATTCCAGCCCGTCTTCAAAAAACTTGTCAGCAGCACACCGTGCGGACTGAGGGCCGAGAGCCACAGGCACGTGTAAGCAATGACCGGCAAGGCAGCCGTTTGAGTCCTGAATTCGGACCAACCGGCGACTGTCTGACTTATCAGACCGCCGCGAGGGCCTTCGGAAGGAATCAGCGTCTTGGTCTGCAGTTGCGGCGAAGACAAAAATACATTCCTCAACAGGAGAATTTCGGGAATAAAGGACAGCGCATTCCACAGAGCAATGATGGTAAAACCGGTCAGCGGACCCGCTGCCGCAGATGCCGACAAAATGAGTCCTGCGATGACGGGCGAGAGCACCTCTGTGAGCAAATCCAGTCTTTGCAGTCGGGTATTGATGACAGCGAGCCGGTGTTGCGGCACAGCGGCAGGGATCCAGTCGTTGCCGACGGAGACGTCCATAAGGCCGGCTCCCAGTGTTGAGAGCAGCGAACCGGTGACAGTACCCGCAAACCATGGCCACAGTTGCGGCTGTAGCCAAAGTGAATCGTGAGTGACCGCTTTTACCGTTAACTGAAAGACAGACAGGACGACCATTGCGATGCCGGACAGCTGGAGCAAAGCGCCGCATGCAGCGGTTTTGAGTCGCATCCAATGATCAATAAAGCCTGAAAGCCATGGCTGGAAGATGACTGAACCCAGTTTGGTCAGAAAGTAAATCAGAGCAATTAAAGAAATATGCGCAGGGAACAAGGTGATCAGCGTGACCGGTACTGCAAAATCCCATGCCTGATCGCCCGAGCGGGTCAGAAGGCGACTGACGAGGATTTTATTCTGGAGTCCGGTTGAGCTTGCCGTCAAAGTCATTTCCCGCCTTCGTGATCAGAGTCCGAATTCATCCGCCGGACATTTGCTGCGGATGATATGCAGCAAACGTAACGGTGTCCAAAGTGTCAACAGCATATTTTTCAGTTTTGCCAGCGAAATCAGTCATAAAAATTGGCATGCACCATGCTGTGCGCGTTTGGGGCAACGCGTCGCGCGGTTGCCGCGCAACATCAGGGAGTCAGGAAGTGAAAACGAAATTCAGATATCTGACCGGTATTTTTTCCATAGCGGCGTTGGTTCCGCTGACTGTTGTCATGCCTTCGTGTTCGGATTCAAATTTCAAGTCCGAGGCCGGTGCACCCAAGCAGCCCACCGGAGACGGACAAAAATCTCCCTTGGAAGACGGAAACAATCCCAAGCCTGCTCCTGCTCCCGATTCCGGTTTTGCCAAACCCGGAAAGTCTCTTGATCTTTATGTCATCATGGACAAATCGGGCTCGCTTTACGTCGACCCGACGACTCAAAAAATGGGCTCCGGCAGCGACGTTCAATGCAAGCGTTTTGATGCTCTGCTGGGTCTGGTCGACAGTCTTAAAACCAAACTGACAAACGGTGAACAGGTCAGACTGACGCTGGTCACGTTCAGCAAAGAAGCGCAGTTGCTTGGCAGTCTGGATTTCGTTTTGGGACAGAACAGACAGCAGTTGACGGAAAAATTCCGTGCCGGCGTGTGCGACAATCCCGATTACGACACAACCAATTATGAACGCGGAATTTCAACCGCAATGCAATCCCGCACGGCCAATACAGCAGGAAAAAAACTCGAAATGGAGACAGTCCTGTTTTTCTCCGACGGCGCTGCGCGTGATTCTGACACGGAAAAATTAGAGGAATCCATGTCACAGCTGAACTCAACTTTCCCCAACCGGATTTACGGCGTATTGCTGGGCCGCACGCAGGACAGGTGTGTTCTTAAGGACTCGGCAACCGGCAGGTCGCTGCAAACAAGCGAGTGCATGCTTAAGGTTGTGGGTAATGCTCCGGCACGACTTGTCAGCGTCGATGCTGCACAGGACCTTGCCGGTGCATGGGCAGATTTGGTGAATAAATAAACTTTGATAGACTGATTCCGGATTGAGCATCCGGCCTGTGCAACAGGGATTGTTCGAAGGCCGGATGACATTATTCGCGATTGGATCAGTCATGCAAAGTGTCTTCGGAATTTCGCTCTGCGCTGTTTTGGTTGTTTTCTCAATGCGCGCGCAGGCTGCGACGGAAAAGCCGCCGACACCCGATATCCGTTTTGCAAATGAAAGTTTAAAAGGAATGGTCGTTGCCGACGACCGGCAGGCCGCCGAATGGGGTGCGGAAATTCTTCGCAGGGGCGGCAATGCCATAGATGCCGCCGTTGCAACAGCCTTTGCGATGTCTGTAACCCGTCCGCATTACGCTGCACTCGGCGGCGGAGGATTTCTGATTTTTTGTCCGCGGTCGGTTGAAAATTCAAAGTCTGCCTGCAAGGTGATTGATTTTCGCGAGAGGGCACCTGCGTTGGCCGCTCGTGACATGTATCTCCGCAACGGTCGGGCAGACACGCAGCTTTCCCAGACCGGCGCACTTGCGTCCGGTGTGCCGGGAGTCACAGCGGGTTTGCTGATGGCACTCGAAAAGTACGGCACCGTGACCCGAAAAACTGTACTTTCCGAACCTGTCCGCATGGCCCGAAAAGGCATACGCCTGAGCACAAACACCGAGCGCGCACTTCTTGAACGTTGGGCGGCATTCAACGACGAAGCAAAGTCGGTCTTCAGCTGCGGCCGCTCGGATGCAAAGCCATGTGCCGTCGGAGATTTGTTGGTTCAGCGGGATTTGGCGGAGGTTCTTGAAGCTGTTTCAAAACGCGGAGCAAACGGATTTTATCAGGGGAATGTCGCAAAAAAGATTGTCGCGGGCCTGAAGGCTGCAGGCGGCATCATCAGCCTCAAAGACCTTGAAGACTACACTCCGACGGAACGGGAACCGGTCCGCGGCGAATTTCTGGGACACGAGATTATAACAATGCCGCCGCCCTCGTCGGGCGGAACTGTGCTTGTTCAACTTTTGGGCTATATGGAACGCGCTGAAAAGCAGGGGTTGCTCAAGAACGGATATGGGTCTGCAGATACCCTGCAGGCTCAAATTCATGCCATGTCGCTCGCCTTTGCAGATCGCGCAGAGCACATGGGAGACAGTGACTTTTATCCCGTTCCTCTCACCCGCCTGCTGGCTTCCGATTATCTGAATGAGCGTTGGAAGAGTTTTCAGCCCTACAGGGCTGCGCTTCCGCAGGGAGCGGGTTTTAAATCTGCCGAAAAAACTCAAACGACACACTTTTCCGTTATTGATGCACAGGGCAATGCGGTTGCCGTGACCGAAACAGTCAACGGAAATTTTGGTTCGGGATTTGTACCTGCCGGCACAGGGATCGTTATGAATAATCAAATGGACGATTTCAGCACTCAACCGGGTGTACCCAACCTATTTGGTCTTATCGGCGGCGAGGCAAATGCAATTGCCCCGCGCAAGCGCCCGTTGAGTTCGATGAGTCCGACTATTGTGCGGGATAAAAACGGAGCGGTGAAAATGGTTCTCGGAGCAGCCGGCGGACCCCGCATCATTACCTCGGTGTTTCAGACAATCGTCAACCGCCTGCAATTTCAGATGGCTCTTGTCGACTCCGTCAGTGCCCCGAGAATTCATCATCAATGGCGTCCGGAGGTTGTCAGGTACGAAGCCAACGGATTTGCTCCCGAGACCGTCGATGCGGTCAGGCGGATGGGATATAAAATTGAGGCGGGTGCCGGACTGGCAGTAGTTCATGCACTCGAGAAATTGCCCTCGGGACGGATTGTCGGTGTTCCCGATCCGCGTTGTGAGGGTTATGCAGCTGCCGAGTAAGGAGCTTGGTTGTGCAATGTGATGCACGGCAGTCGTCGCATCGGGTGATTGAATGATGACTTTGACCGATGAGCGGAACCGCGATTTTATCGTCTGGTGGATTAAGCGTGACCTGCGGATATTGGACAACGCAGCTCTCCGGAACGCGCTTGGTGAGGCTTTCGGGCGAAGAATTCCGGTCGTGGCAATCTGGCTGACCGAGCCTGAGTCTCTTTCGGCTTTGGAATATCATCCGCGCAGGGAAAAATTTGTTCTCGAATGTCTGTCAGACATTGAGCCGCAGCTGAATGAGCTGGGTGTGCCGCTTTTTCTTGCCGAAGGTTCGGCGGCGGATGTTTTCGGCTCGCTTGCGGAACACGGGATGAAATTTGTTTTTTCACACGAAGAAACAGGAGTTCTTTGGACTTACCGGCGCGATATGCTCTTAAAGGAATTCTTTTCCCGACGCGGGATTTGCTGGACAGAATATCCGACCAACGGAGTTGTCCGAGGACTGAGGGATCGCGGCCGCTGGCAAGGATTTTTTCAACGCCGGATGGCTGCACCCGCCTTGGACAGACCCGAGGCGTTGTCTTCTGCTCACGCGGAGAGCTCATGGCTGAAAGAAGCGCCTGCATCGGACAATGTCCGGATTATTGCATGGCGCAACAGGGAATCTTCAGTTTTGAGCCGTGAAGCTGCGCGTGCGCCTTCACAGCAGCAAAAGGGCGGCGAGTCGGTTGCGCACAAATTGCTTGAGCGCTTTCTTTCTCCCGAAATTCATAAGTACTATGTGGTAAGTTTGGCAAAACCCAACGAAGCGCAATATTACAGCTCCAGACTGTCTCCTTATCTGACTTTCGGATGTCTTTCTTCGCGTCAGATTATCTCTGCACTTTCCGATGAGAATCGTGATCTCGCTGCACGGCCGGCAGCTGCATTCAGAAGCCGGCTGGCATGGAGATGTCATTTTGTCCAAAAGCTGGAGAATTTTCCTTCGATGGAAAACAGCGAGCAGAATTCTGCGCTGTCAGGCATCCGTCCCGAGATGACTGATACTGAATTTGAAAGATGGGTTTCGGGCTGCACGGGCTACCCTCTTGTTGATGCATGTTTGCGAAGTGTCCATCAGACCGGTTTTCTCAATTTCCGGATGCGTGCCATGCTTATGAGTTTTGCCACACACCTGATGTGGCGCGACTGGAGAATTCCCTCGTGGGATCTCGCCCGCGCATTTCTTGATTTCGAAGCCGGAATTCATTTTTCACAGGTTCAGATGCAGTCGGCCGTCACCGGAAATAATCAAATCCGGATATACAACCCCCTCAAGCAGTCTGAAGAAAACGATGCCAATTCAACGTTCATCAAAAAATGGGTCCCTGAACTTCGTGAAGTCCCTGCGCAGGACATTCACCAAATGAAGAATTTGCCCTCCGGCTATCCCGAGCCGGTTGTTGATTTGAAAAAGTCGATGTCTTTTGCACGCGCTCAGCTTTTTTCGATGATCAAAAAGCCTGAGGTGCGCACAGAGGCAAAACAGGTCCAGAACAAACTGGGAAGCAGAGGCGGGCCGTTGTCGTGGCGCGGAAGGACAAAAAAGAAAAAGGAAGAGCAGTCCCGACCGCGCCCGAAGACGCTTTTCGACGAGGATTGACGAGCGGTTTTGCTTTACTCCCCGATGATTTTTACCAGCACTCTTTTTTTCCTGCCGCCGTCAAATTCGCCGTAAAAGATTTGCTCCCACGGCCCGAAGTGAAATTCGCCGCCGGTGACAGCCACGACAACCTCGCGCCCGAACAACTGTCGTTTGATATGCGCGTCACCGTTGTCTTCGCCGGTCCGGTTATGAAGATAGCGGCTGATCGGTTCATGGGGTGCGAGGGTTTCGAGAAACTTTTCGAAGTCCTGATGCAGGCCGCTTTCGTCATCATTCACAAAGACGCTCGCCGTGATGTGCATGGCATTGACAAGACAAAGCCCTTCGCGAATTCCGCTTTCGGCAAGACATTGGCCGACTTTGCCGGTAATGTTGACAAAAGCACGGCGGGTTGGAATTTCGAATGTCAGTTCCTTATGGAAGCTTTTCATGCTGCAGACCTCCTGCTTTGCTATAGTCCCTTGGTTGGGGTTTGACTGCCATATCATGTGTATCCCATGTATACTGTGTCACTCATACGGCGATCAGTTCAATGCCTGCTGCCGGTTGAAATTTAAACAGACCGGTTTTTGCTGATTCGTGAGGAGTTCAAAAATGCCCGTACCAACTTTGCTGTCAGCCTCACTTCTGTTGAGTATGAATCAGCCGCTGTCGATTTGTTCGCAGGACGACCGGAGCCCCTCCCGCGTGTCGATGACCGGTGTTGTCAGTGATGTAAAAAACGGAAATCAGGGCTATTGCACACTCACTCTTGTCGGGGATGCCTGTGCTGTGACTGCGGGACACTGTTTGCATGTCCTCGGTGAAGCCGAATTTTTTACCGACTCAGCAGGACAGCCGCCGCAGATGCCTGAAACCTACAGGTACACGGTCGACAAAAGCTGGATTCGTGCATTACAGACCCGTATCGGCAATGACTGGTCAGTTGTAAGGCTCAAGCCCAATTCAGTCACCGGTTTGCTTGCCGGAAAAGTACACGGATTTGTCGAAGCACAACTCTCTCCCTCAGTGGGAAGCGACACGGCACTGGAACTTCATGCAGTCCGCAAAACATCTCAAGGTTATGAATTACTCAGAAGCAACGGAAATGTGCTGTGGACCGAAAGCAGTATTATTTTTCATGATCTCGACACCGGCGCAGGAAGCAGCGGCGCTCTGATTCTTGATTCCGCAACCGGCAGGGCGGTCGGCATTCATACACACGGCGGATGCGACACCATGAAAAACAACAAAGCAACATATATTGCAAACGTTCCGAAACTCGTAAGCGCAATCAAAGAATGCAGGGGCTATTAATTCAGTCCGAGTATCCAGCCTTCAATTTGTGCTTTGTTTTTTTCAGACTCAGTCAGACGGATGTTTTGCCATTCATCGGGATTAAACCAGTATCCTCCGGTCCCGTGCGCAAAATTTTTCATCATGAACTTGGCAATACACCACGCGTCGTGTTCGTCCTGAGTTTTGCCCGCCGACTTCACGGTGCTGTTCCAGAGCGCCGGATAAACCTCGGCAATCACGGTTTTTCCTTTGGCGGGAATCCAGCCGTCGAACGGCCAGAAGTGGATTTTGTTTTTGCAGCCTGAATGTTTACGGATGAAGTTTATCCAAGGTAAGCCCGCATGGGTCGATGAAGCGACTGCCCCCGGTACGCCGAAGTGAAAGACCGACTTTGCTCCCTTTGATTTCTTGTCTGTGAGTCTTCTCCAACGCGAATCGCCGCAACGTCCGTTGGGGGTGTTCCGATTTTGTTCGAGAATTTCACGGACAAATGCGTCCTCTCTGCAGGTGGGCCAGCAGGATTCAAAATCATCAAGAAAGCTGCACCAGTCGCGGGGTAAATTGTATTTCTCAAAATACTCTTCAGGAAATGACATTGCGTGATCGATGCCGACAAGCAGCGGCGAATCCGTTTCGGAAATGCGACTTGCGAGCCAGAAGGCAAGATCCCTTCTGCACCAGTTTTTGCTCTTCGGGTCTGACGGTACGATTTTTGAGATTTGACCGTTGTTTTGACTTTGGAAAACCTGAAGTCCGCTCAGAGGTTTGAGCGGATGCTGTGCTCCGGAATAATCAATGCCGATGAACGACGAGAAGTGTTCAGTTGTCACTCCAGACGCAATAGAATCCCTTCTCATTTCCGTTCGTGCCCTCTTCGCAGAGTTTCGCGGTTTTTCTGTCCGGACATCTTGGGAACGGAAATCCGCGGTTCTGTGTTATTTTGCAGGTTCCCGTTTTGGCGGGAGTTGCTGTATTGGCAGGACTCGCCGCAGCCGGAGAAGCGGCCGGAGTTGTCGCCGGTGTTGAAGCAGCCGGAGCAGGTGTACAGGATTTCACCCACTCTGCGTCGGTGATGCCGCAGTATCGCCGGTTGTAATGAAAATTGCACCAGTCGCGGACCTGACTTTTTGCCGGACTCTTGTCGCAGTCGTTGGGCAGGCTGACAGAAGAGGTCGGACTGCCCGCACCTCCGGATGATGCAGAGTTCTTGCAGGTTGCAAGCCAGTCCGCATCCGTCACGCCGCAGTACCGGCGATTGTAGTGAAACGAGCACCATTCAGCCTTTTTGCTTTTGTCGGGACCGCCGGCGCAGTCACTTGCCGGAGCGGTCGGACCCTGACACATTTTTTTCAGCTTCGCCCCGACCCCTTCCTGCCAGCATGCGCCGTCGCAGGCTTGCCCCCAATTTCTTTCCTTGCAGCAGCTGCGCAGCTCAACTGCAGCGGGTTCGCTGCCCTCCTTGCATCCGCCCGCCACTTGCGGAGCTTCAACCGGCGCACTGAGAGTTGGCTTATTCGGAGACACCGACGGACTTGCTGCCGGCACCGGCCGCTGGATTGTCCTCACATCACCCTGTGGAACGCAGCCTGTGAGTGCCGGAAGGTGGGCCATTATAAATGACAGGAGTGCTGTCAGTCGTAAAATAAAATTCACAGGCGTCCCCAATTTGCAAAGAGTTGTTCACTATCTCCAAATCTAAATCTGCTTTGCCAAAAATGCGCTCGGAACTGTCAATTCCGAGACTCTGCGAAGATATCGGGATATTACGCGCATACTTGCGAATTTCCTCAATTTTACTAGATTCGGGCGGATTGCTGCAAATCGATGTTTATGGAGAAGAAAACCGATGTTTTCGGGAACAAATCCGGATTCGGGCCAAGTGCGACAAATGCGCAAGACAGCCTTGCTGTTCTGCGTTCTTGGATTTTTATTATTTCTTCCATGGCTGGGGCAGGTTCATCTTTTCGACTGGGATGAAATAAATTTTGCCGAAGCCGCACGCGAGATGATTGTTTCGAAAAACTATTTGTCCGTGCAAATCGATTTTTGGCCATTTTGGGAAAAGCCGCCGCTGTTTATCTGGCTTCAGGCACTGTCGATGAATGTTTTTGGAATTACAGAATTTGCTGCCCGCTTTCCGAATGCCGTCTGCGGGGCTGTAATGCTCCCGATGCTTTATTGGCTGGGGCAGCGGATGCGCGGTCATGTATTCGGTCTGAGCTGGGCGCTTTGCTATGCGGGATCATTTCTTCCTCATTTTTATTTTCGCAGCGGTATAATCGATCCTTTCTTCAACGCATTTATGTTTGTCGCGATTGTGTCGTTGGCATTTGCCGGACGCGGGGGATGCAAATTTCCGCTCAGGCTCAGTGCTTTGGCCGGTTTCTTTACCGGTTTGGCCGTTCTGACCAAAGGGCCTGTGGGACTTTTGATTGTCGGTGCTGCGTGGAGTCTTGTCTGGTTTTGGGATGGCCTGAACAGCCGCGCACATTCGGGAAAGTTTAAAGTCGGGGATTTTTTACTGACTCTCCTCAAGACGATTCCGTTGAAAAGAATCGGTGTTTTTTTCGCGGCATTGTCTCTGGCTTCCCTGACTTGGTTTGCGGCGATTACCGCAAAAGACGGCGGTTTTTTTGTGCGTGAATTTGTCACGTATCAAATCAGACTTCTTCAAACGCAGGATGCAGGACACGGCGGACCTGTTTACTATCATCTCGTTGCCATCCTCTTTGGTTGTTTCCCTGCAAGCTTCGTTGTTTTTGACCTCGGAAAAAGCAAATTTTCCGAGGTTGTCCGCAGCGGTGAATTTGGCCGCTGGATGCTGTGCGCCGGTTTGTTCGTTCTTATTTTATTTTCACTTGTGCAGACCAAAATCGTTCATTATTCGTCGATGACGTATTACCCGCTGACTTATTTTGCTGCTCTTGCCGTCGAGCAATTCATCACCGGCGAGCGCCGTCCCGCAAAGGTCCTGATTGTCTCGTTTTTTACTTTTGCAGCAGTTTTGTGCTTGGTTTTTATTGCAATTGCCTTTGCCGGCGCGCATCCCGATGCAATTGCGCATTTGATTCGTGATCCGATGGCGCGCGCAGCACTGGTTGAGCAGCAAGGACGGTGGTTTCCGGCTCAATACCTTGTGAGCGCTCCTTTGCTTGTATCTGCTGTCGCTGCATTTTATTTGTGGAAGAAAGCAAAGCGGCTGGCGGCCGTCGCGGCTGTGGCCGGCGGGGTTTCGGGTCTGATTCTTCTTCTCTCGTGGTTACTGGCTCCATCGGTCGAGGAAATCGCGCAGGGTCCGTTGATCCGCTTTTCACAGACCGCCGCACGTCGGGGCTGTGATGTGGATGCTGTCGGTCATAAAAGCTTTATTCATCTTTTTTACGGTCAAAGAATGCCCGACGCTCTGACAGCATCCCTGAAGTCCGACGGCGAAGTTCGTCCGCAGTCACGATGGGAAGAGCGCATGCAAAGGTTTAACGGGCCTTGGAAGCGTCCGCTGGTTTTGATGGCCAAATCCAGAAATCTTGACTCTGTTCTTTCGGAAAGTGAATTAAAAATTCTTTTTCAAAAGCAGGGATTCGTTTACCTGTATCGTCCCGCCGCAGGGGTTGCCGCCAAAGAGGCTGCCTGTGGTTTTTTACCGGAGTAAGAGATGCTTCTTGGAAAACGCGTAACTGTCATTATGCCCGCCTACAACGCCGAGAAGACACTGCATCAGACGTATGCCGAAATTCCTCACGACATCGTCGACCATGTGATTTTGGTTGATGACTGTTCAAAAGACAAAACGGTTTTAGTCGCACGTGAACTGGGAATTGATGTTATCCAGCACGACACAAACAAGGGATACGGCGGCAACCAAAAGACATGCTATCAGCGCGCTTGCCAGTTGCAGTCCGATATTGTCGTGATGCTTCATCCCGATTATCAGTACACGCCCAAGTTGATTCGTGCCATGGTTTCAGTCATCGCTGAAGAGCTCTACGATGTGGTTCTCGGTTCAAGAATTTTGAGCGGCGGTGCTCTGCGCGGCGGAATGCCGGTGTACAAATACATCTCCAACCGGTTTCTCACCTTTGCCGAAAATCTTCTTATCGGCCACAAACTGTCCGAGTATCACACGGGATTCCGTGCTTTTCGGCGTGAAGTTCTTGAACGCACACGGCTGGACGACAACAGCGATGATTTCATTTTTGACAACCAGATGCTCGTACAATGTCATGCACTCGGATACCGCATTGCCGAAGTCACTTGTCCGACGAAGTATTTTGAAGAGGCATCGTCGATCAACTTTTCACGTTCGCTCAAATACGGCTTCGGATGTCTTTGGGTGGGGTTTCTGTTCTTCCTGCACAGGACTCGGTTGATGAACAACCGTGCTTTTACACCCAAGGATTAGCCCTCATGTTTATTGGTCTTTGTGCCGAAACGAGCGGTGAGAAGAGGTGCTTTTCATGTTCCCGTTCAGGCAAAAGTCTGCAGATTTCGGTCGGGTACGCACAAGTGGTATGCTGCCTGCCGGCTTCGCAGTCTGCTGGTTGATGACGGCCTGTGCCGCTTATTCCGGAGGCTCCGTCCCCAAAGTCAGCCGAACCTCTGACGGGTCCGCAAATTCCTCGTCTGCGTCCGGTGCATCCGCCAAGGCGGGATCCGGTGCATCCGCCAAGGCGGGATCCGGTGCAGCAGCGCCGGCGGCTGCCGGAGTGCCGTCCGCGAAAGCCAAAGAAGCAAAAAAGCCTCCGGATCCCAACGAACACAGATGCAATGTTTCAATCAGTCGGGGTAAAATCGGGGGCACCAACAAGGCAAGCATTGCCAGAATTGAAATGGCACCTTCGCAGGACACTTCAGGTGCTCAATTGATCAGGCGCACAAAGGAAAATACGACAGAATATGTTGAAGCAGGAGCCGAATTCGGCAAAGACGCCCTGCCGGCAGGTGTTTATGACCTTGAATTCCGGCGCGACGACGGCACATGGTGTCCGCTCAAAATTGAAGTCACTCAGGGTGATATTGATGATGCCGTCATTCTTTTTCTCAATATCCGTTTTCTCTGACTGATTTTCCCGATCAAAGAACTTCCGCAGGACAGTCATTCCGCCGCATCAGGCTTGTGAAAGCTTCACTTGTCTGAATCGCCTCGATGCCATTGTTGGGCGGCCACACAAGATTTCCGCCTTGGAACGAGAAATTGATGTCAGTTTTTCTGTAAACCAACTGGTCGTTTGCAAAAATCGTCAGGCTGTTGAGCTTGCGGATATCTGTCTCGGCACGGTGATGACCCGACCATGCTCCGATTCCGATGAACCCTTCTTTCATGACAATGCTGTTGATAAAACGCAGACCGTTTTTGACGATCCGTATGTTGCGCAGCTCCTGAACTTCACGGTCTGAAAAATCGCCGGTGACAAATCCGCCGCCTTTTTTGAAAATACCGGCCATCGTTTCGTCGGCAGTCGAATAGACCATGCTCTGTCCGAAGTGAAAATCATAGGCGCGCGAGTTGCCGACGTCGGCCAGCGCTGCACCCGACAATCCCAGATCGACATTCTCGCCTTCTTCACCTTCCAGCCGGACCTGAAATTTGCGGATTTTTGTGTAGCCCCAGCATCCGATATTTTCTTTGCCGATGAGTTGAGTGCGCAGCTGCTGATTGCGGTTCACTTCCCGCGCAAAATCGGAATCGAGAATTTTTTGTGATTTTTTAGGCGCCTCGGACGCAGTTTCCGCAAATGACTTTCTGACTTTTTGGAGCTCGCGTTCCAAGTCTTCCGCTGCAACCAGACATTTCGTATTTAACGAGCTGTCCAGCAATTTTGCCATCGAGATGCGAACACCCGTGGGACTGTCAACAAGGTCCGAGCGGTTGAAAACCTCAACTCCGCCAATCGAAAGTTTGAACGACGGAACATCGGCGGCGCGCAAAACCCGTTCATCCGAACACGAATCAGGATCAAAATTCAAAAACAGGTCCGAGAGTTCAATAACGCGCGGTGAACGCACTGCCAATTTGTCCATGTTTCTCGCAACCGGTTTGATGGTCGCGCACGGGTTTGACTTTTTGGGCCCCCAAACCAGTTTTTGTTTTTGTCCTGAACCGACCGGAGTTGTTTGCCACGTCTCGTTCCTGGTGGTCAAAAAAACCTTCCCGCCTGCGGGTCCGGCAATGTCCATTTCGAAATTGGAGAGGTTCTTTGCATCAACACCTTCGCAGCCGAGAGCCATCGCATCATCGGTCGGTCTGAGTGATGTTGCCGCGACAGGGCAGCTGTTTCTCTGCTCTGCAGCGCGCTTGCACATCATTGAGTTCTCGGCCGCAAGTTCGAGAGTTTTTCGGAGGGTTGTTTTTGCCTTTTCTGCCAGCGCCAAAACACCGGTTTGGTCATTTCCGGCAAGCACTCCATTTTTCGACGACTGGGCGCTGCTTGCCGGCTTTTTGTCCGGCCCGCAGGCAACCAGCCATACGAAACCCAGTGCGAACAGCGCTTTCACAGCCGGCACCTCCAACCTTAATCGTTTGCTTATCGGACATACGGAGGTTTGTTTTGAGGAGAATTTGCAAACGGCCGGAATGCTGAATTTATTTCAAGAATTTAGCGAATCCTGAGAGTTTGGGATTACGGAACCTTAATCTCCGAACGCCAGATACCGTGCTCGCCGCAGGAAGAATACACAAATCTGGTCTCTTTTCAGTTCTGCACCCCCCAAATCAAAGACCGACGGCGCATTGGACTGCGCGGTCGGTGAGGTGTTTTCAGGAGCAGTGTTCAGTTTTTCCGACAGAACATCACCGGCGACGGTTCTGACCTGAATCCATTTTGTGTAGTGGGATTTCGTCTGATCGTGGGAAATGACAACTGATAATGTGCGGTCTGCAAAGGACAATTGCGACGCATGTGAAGGTGCAAGGCTTGCATAACTTCCGGGTTGCTGAGTTGTGTAAATCGCGCCGCCGAATTTGACTTTATCTTTGGGAAGCGGTTGAGCGGCTGAGCCGCCTGACGCACCGCTGTCGGAGGGTGGCTCCGTTTGTGTATCCTCGGCCGGTTTCTCAACAGGATTCGCGGATGAACCCGAGCCTGACGATATTTGTGTGGAGCGGGACGTTGTTTCCGGACCGTTCTGCGAGGCAGAACAGCCACCCAAGACTGCGAAAACTAAAACCGTGACCAAAAAGCTTGGCATTCGCTCTCCGCCAGAAACAACCTTGGAATATTCGGATAAAAGCCGTCCCGACTTTAATTTTTTTCAGGAAATTCGGTCTTTTCGGCAATCTCGGATAAAAAAAGGAATTTAATTGTCTGATTTTTTTGGCCGTACGGGGGGTTTGCCTGCTCATTATCTCCCGTCTGATGTCGATAAGACGACGGGGGTCGGCAAATGGCACTCGGCTCGGAACGCGGCAATGCATTGACCATGGTGACAATTGTTTCGATCGGCGTGAGTGCCGGTCTTGTTGCTCTTTCGGGTAAGCATTCCAACAGGGCCAAGTCTGCGAATTTGGGTCAGCTCAAAGCCTCCCGCGATACTGTTTTCGGTTCGCTCAGAAGCATAATGACCGCTCCTGCCGCGTTGCAAATGTCGGCAATGAAGGCGGTGGAAGATCCGGATATCGGCCCCGGAAATGTCGCTTTGGCAAACTGTTTATATAAAAGCGGGGCAAATGATTGCGAGGCCACGGGTGCGAATACATTTGTCGGCTTCCAGCTTTTCGACGAATTCGGAACAATCTTTTCTACGCCATGGCCGCAAAATTTGAAGATTCTTACATTGGAAGACGGGCCCAAAGGTCCCCGCTGGCCCGAGATGGTCCGAAATTTCAGCGGACTTCCGTTTCCCGCACCGCAGTTCGATCGCAAAGCCGTGCGTTGCCCTGCGGATAAATTTTGTCCTGTTGCCCCTTACACAGCATTCAGGGCTTGGTGTCCGTATCCTGTGAGCCCGCACGGACTCGCAAGCCCCAACGAGGACGGCGTTAAAGACATCGTTCAAAACAGACCGGTATCCTGCGATCAGGCCGAGTTTCTGCAGTTCTTTATTGCCGTGGGGGGCAACAGGAAGACAACCGACGCCGCCGAAAAAATTCCCGGCATGGTCGAATTTCCGACCAAAAACAATTTTGCCAACAGCTCTCCGTCGAGTCTCGGCTCACGAACCCGCGAGCCCGATGAAATTCTTGTTACGGTGGACGAGGCGAACAACGAAGGTGCACGCTTGTGTCCTACCGGAATGAGTACCGTGGGTGTGGATTCGAACGGCTATCCGCGTTGCCAGTTTGCAATCAACCCGTGTGTTGTCCGCGGAGATGCAGCAAAAGGGCAAATAATCGCTGCATTTGAAAATGGAAATTTGGTATGTCGAAAACCTTTTGAAGGCGAGAGCTGCAGTGAACTGGAGGTGTTTTACGGAGTCACCTCCGACGGGCGAATGGACTGCAGACGTCCCAAGTTCAACACCGGCTGCGAGAAAGACCAGATTGCTGTTGAATTTGATAAAGAAGGCAATCCTGTCTGCATTCGTGCACACACCGGTCAGGCCTGTCCCGAGCCGTCCATTCTCATCGGATTTGATGCCGACGGAATTGCCGTGTGCAAGCAGGCGGGAATCATCTTTGCCGGAATTCCTCTGACACCCTACTGGAAAAAGAAACCGGGTGAAGCGCCTCCACCTGTTGAAAAGATTATTTCCAAGGAGCAAAAGGCTTTTACAGCCTTGTGTTCGGGCTGTCATGAAGTCATCAAGGACGAGGAAAAAGACAAAAATGATCCCTCATACGGTCCGACGATCGCCGAGATAATAGAGATTTATAAAGGTAAACCCGAAGAGATCGCGATTTATACGAAGAACCCCGTCCAAAAACGCAAAGGCAAAAAAATGCCGGTCATCAACAACGTTGATGCAGACCTGCTCGCAGGTATCGCAAATTGGATTTTGAATGCCAACTAGAAGAGTTATCAGATAACAATCATGCTTCCGAGGCGGATGTCTGTTTAATTTGAATGCGTCGAATCAGAAAAACGTTGGCAGCCCAAGCGGCAACCGGAAGACCGACAAGGTTTTTGAGAATTGTGGTCGGTGGGACGTCACTGGGAGAAAGAGCTCCGATGACCGCGCAGACCGAAACATATGAAGCAACCAATACGGTCATGGATTTAATATAACTGCGTGTATATTTGAGTATGAATCCGGCATTTATCAGCGACAGCGCCACAAATAATATGCGATGTCCCAATGTGACGTCGACAACCCCGCCAAAATTGCCGGGAATAATAACTTCTGAAATTCTCGACAGGACAGAAATTTCGGCAGAAAAACTATTTTTGAATCCGGTATATCTTTTGAAATTTGCGATATGAAAAATAAAGTCAAGCAGCGGAGCGACAGGCAAAGTCAGGCAAAGCATTTTCCCTGCCCGAAACCACTCTCCCGCTGAATTATTCAACCCGACCAGCTGGAGGAAAATCAGCACAGCCGCAACAAGAGCGTTCAGGCTCAGCGCGTTGGAAAAGCCCGTCAGCATCGAATACCAGTCAAAGAGAAACGGCCGTTCGGCGGAAGACATGTACAGTTCAACAGAAAGAAGAATTGCAAAGTGCACAAGGTGAACAATGGAAAAAAGGGCTGCAATAAGGAATAAATCGGACTTCCAAATGGCAGATGATTTAAAGTTCATTTTTTCTCTCCGTTGGCTGCTGCAGAAATTCTGTTGAGACTGAACTTCTGAAGGGCAATGACCTGATTCATCAGCTGTCGTCGTTCTTGTGTTGAAACAAAGCTTTCAAAAGCGGAGTGTTCCCACCAGTTCATGGTTTTCGCAGCTTCGCTGTTTTGTCCTGCTTTCTCGGCCGGCAGTCCGGAGCTTTTTAACTCTCGTTGCATAAAAAGGAATGCAGAAAAAACCTTTCGTGCCTCACGGACAAGGTGCGGACGAATAGCCGTCAGCCGACAGCATGCATCCAAAAAAAATCTGTAGTGCGCTGTTTCATCACCGTGAATGGCACTGAGTGCGTTGCGCAGCGCGGGGGTCTGTGCATGCCGGTAGAATTTGCGGTACCAGAGCATGCTTGTGATTTCCGAGAACAGCAGGAAAAAAATTGTGGTGTGCCAGTGCTGTGATTCGGGAATCGGCGATTCAATGCCAAAGCGTTTTATCTCGTGTCTGCCTGTCTGCATGCCGTGGGCAGGGCCTGCTAGTTGGGCTGACGAAAGTCTGTCGAAGGCCGTCGAAAAATAACGAACATGCCTTTCCTCTTCTTTGACCCATGACTGCAACCTGTAATTGAGGATGCGGATAAAATTCCGCTCAGGATTGTCCTGCGGTTGCCGACGTTCCAATTCTTCCGAGAATCCCTTTTGCATCGACTCAAAAGCGGATTGTGTTGAATATTCAGCGGCGGCACTGAATTCAAAGACAGGCAAATAGACGCAGTCTTCAAGAGTCAGTTGTGCAGCGTATGCGTCTGGATCCCAGTCTCTCCGATGAGATCCGTACGCTGATTCGAAAAGAGTGTCCTCGGCCGCTGTATTCTGAGCCGGTGTCATTTGGCCTCCAGAAAGGCTTCCAATTCCGGTGTTTCCGGCTCTCTGGTAAAGGCACCGAAGCATTTTGATTTATTAATGCAAAAATCAAAATCAATCCCCAGCACACGCGAGAGTACATTCGCGCGATTGACAAGCGAAGGTTTTTCGAAGGGATTTTTATATTTTTTTATGACCAGCATTCTCGACCGGCTGTTGCACCTGTACAGGTCGGGGCTGCGGTTAATGATTTCCTGTTTACTTGGTTCGCAGGATCGTTCGAGAGTTTTCAATGCACGGGTGCAGAAAGTGTCGCAGCTGTCGGCAAGGCAAAATCCGCTGCGGTAGAGCAGCGAATAGTCTTTGGACTGTCCCGAGCAAACTGAGATCAGATTCTTTTTGCTGATACCGCACAGGAGTTTTCCGTCGGCATGTCTGCTCAACGGTGTGTGCAAATCGCTTTTGCATGCGTTCATCGGCAGCCCAAAGACGTTTTCCGGTTTGAACTCAGAGAGCTCCGGACTTCCCGAATCATCCAAATTGGAAACGAGCACTTCGTAGGGCTGCCAGATGCGACGGTTCATTCGTCGTGACTTGATCACATAGCCGATTTTAAATTTTTCAGCCCTTCCGCAGTAGGATGACTGGCCTGCACAGCTTGGCACAAAGCCGGTGTAAACCTCGTACCTGCAATATTCCCCGATACACGGCCGCCAATTTTCATCGAGTCCGATACCCGTGTTGAAGTGCTTTAGGGCGTTCACTGTCTTTTTCCAGCGGTTTCTTTCTTCAAGAGGAAAACTTATCCCCTGAGACAGCAAGTATCCGTTCGGCAGCCGAAGAGAAAGCGGATAAGAGTTCACCTTGGGCTGCAGACAATCGGATTCACTGGCCCTCTTTTGCCAGACACAGCGCACTGCATCGGCATTGCGCGGGTCATTGAGCGGAACAGTGGCCTGCCACATCTCAATGTCATTCAGCTGCACCTTCAGCCACTGCTCGAAAAGCAGATCATTTTTGTCTTCGTTGGTTCCGGTCAAATAAAAAACACATCCGGCCAGCAGAATTATTCCTGCAAAAACAGCTGCGGGCACGCGGTTTTTCATAAAAAAAGTGCGTACTGATTTTAGCGTACCTCTAACCCCCGCTCTTTTTTTGGGGGCAGGTTTGACTGCTTCAGTGGCTCTTGGCGGGTGTGGAAGCTTCATTATTTCCACTTCGCATTGGTGAAGGGGCTGCAAATGGCGACAAGCTGGTCGCACCACCATTGGCCAATCCATCCGCAGGTCGCGCAGCACCGCGGGCCGATGTACTCAATCTTCACGGTAAACATATCTTCCGGACACTTGGGAACATGCGGCGGACCGGGTTTGTTGGCCGAGCCGTAGCTGCAATTTCCGTGCTGATGGCCGCATTTCTGGCCTTCAAAGCGGAACAGGATTCCGGACGGTGTTTTCATGTCAACACAACGCGCCACACCCTGATTGTCATATCCGGCAAGAAACTGATCCTTGGGACAGGTTTTGCCAAGGACCGAAGCGACGCAAACGGGATCCCCGACTTCGTCAAACCTGACGAGGACTTCGCCGTCTTTGCATCCTTGGTTCGAAATCTTGGGGTCCACACAATCGAGTTGTCCCCCCGGCAACACTCCTCTTAAAACTCTCAGCGGGTTTTCCGGAGTTGCGCAGTTTTCGCCCTCAAGAGGCTTTTTGCAGTTAACGGTTCCGTCTTCATTCATTCCCAGAAAGATCCAGTTTTTGAATTCGTCGCCCTTCAGCGCACACGGGTTCTCCTGAAATCCGCATTGGATTTTTCCGTTTTTGTCGAATCCTTTAAACGTCTGACCCACGTCACACTGGTAAAAATCCGGACGCATAAAATCCAGAGCGCGGACACGGATGGCATCGGCTCGGTCGCGGGCGCTGCCGTCTTGATTAATCATGTTGTTGATGCCGGGATATTTGATGTTTCTTTTGAAAAAAGATCCCGTGTTGAGTTGCCGGACGGTATAAAAGAATTCGACGGTCGACGGGGTATCACACGTTGCTGCGGGCGGCTTTCCGGGTTCTGCCGGAGGACAGATGGCTCTGAAAGCCGTTGTGACCTCAATTTCACAGCGGTCGTCTTCGATACCGGTTTTGCAGGTTTGTCCTCGGGCAGTCAAAATCCGCAGCGCCCCCGTGCTTCGTTCTCCCGTAGCGCTGTCGGTTCCTCCCGAAAGAATGCTTCCGGTTGAGGAGAGCAGGACCACCGGATAGAACTTTGCCGCGTCGGTGGAAATGCAATTCTTTGGTCCGGCCTTGGACTGTTCGATGGCCTGCTGCCTTGAAATTTGTTTGCCGTCTGCTTTTGCGTTTGCAACTGCGCTCCCAAAACAAGCTCGGAATGCGTTGTTTTCGCTGTGTCCGAGCGTTCGAACCAAATTTTGCGACGCTGTCAGTGCCGTTTCGGTTTCCTTGCGCATGGTGCTCATGACGTCTTTGAGGTCCATTTCCTGATTGGACTTCATATAGCGGCCGTATGTGACGCTTCCGCCGGTTGCGACCGCTCCCATAACGGCGCTCGCAATAACCATTTCGGCAAGACTGAAACCTTTGCTGTTTCCGAGCAGTCTCAAAAATTTAAACATAGATTTTCCCTTACGCGCTGTGAAAATTGTAGGCGGGGGAGGTTGTGTTGGCAAACCCGATGAATTGACACTCATGACCCTGATTTTCAGGGTTTTTTTCGGAATTTTCAGATTGATTTCGCGAAATATCGTTTGCTTAAAAATCGAGTGATTTCGGGGTGTCGCCTGTTTTATGTTGCCGGCTTCGGGTATTGTTCGCTACCCCGCACTTCAGGAGGACGGAATCAATGAAAGCTTACCGTTTGATTTTTGCACTCTGTCTCACCACTGCCACAGTTGCCGCATGCTCGGGCGCTTCGCAGGTGTCCGATAACGATTCCAAGGTCGCCGGCGCCACGGACGATCTTCTTATGTCGGATGATAAGTTGCTCAATCTGCGGTCCTACGTCGACAAAGCCGGATTTCCCGTTTGGGATCGCAACAGGGCCACATGCATCATCCTCTGCGAATCTGCAGGGCGGCCTGATGCACGCACGGGTGTTCACGTCGGACTTTTTCAAATCAACGAGTCATATCCCGGAACGGAAGCTGGACGCGGTGTGAAGCACCCGACTCAGCCTGCGTGGGATGCGCGTGGCCGGACGTGCGGTTATGACCTTGAGGATCCTCAGGTCAATGCAGACTGCGGGTTTGTAAGGCTTTCCAGAGCGGGTTGGAAAGATTGGGACTGCGGTGGTGCAGTACCTTCGCTCAAGGTCAAAGTTGAAGCCTGCCGCGCGCGACTGGATGAACGCCTCGGCCAATAGGAAATTGACGGGCTGGTAAAGCACTCCGGCGATGGAGAAGGTATTTTCAATCGACTCGATTGAAGATGAGGATTTCCATGACGTCCGGACCGGTTGATTCCAATTCACGACAGAACCGACGCCGGTTTCTCCACACGGCCCTTTTGGGGCTCTGGGGAGTACTGTTCAAATCAAAATCAGGCTGGGCAAATACGGCCGCCGGCGGAGCTGCAAAAGTTATGAGTCAAGACCAAGCTGCAAAAGCAGCCCGTAACGCTCGTTATACGCGAAGAATCTCATCGCCTCAGTGGCGCGACGGCAAGTTCAGAAACACCCTTCCCGAAACCACCGAGTTTTCAAAAATCATCGGAAAAATGTTTTCGGACAACAACAGAGTTCCGGCGATTCCGGTGCCGTTTGTCAGCCGCAAAAAATCGGATTTCGATTCTCCGCCGGCATCCGGCCTGAGGATTACGTGGATTGGCCATTCATCTTTGCTTGTGGAAATTGAAGGTAAGCGTTTTCTGACTGATCCTGTTTGGGGTGAAAGGGCATCGCCGGTTTCTTTTGCAGGGCCCAAACGATTTTTTCCCGCACCGTTACCGTTGAACGAAATTCCGCAGCTGGATGCCGTGGTTCTTTCACATGACCATTATGATCATTATTGCAGCGAGACTCTTGAATTTCTCGCAAAAACGGAAGCTCCGTTTATTGTTCCGCTGGGTGTCGGCGATCGTCTCGAAGACTTGGGTGTCCACCATTCGCGCATCAGGGAATACGACTGGTGGGAGGAGCTGCACATCGGTGACGTAAAACTCGCATGCGTTCCGGCGCGTCATTTTTCGGGCCGCACACTTTGGGATCGCAACAAGACCCTTTGGTGCGGTTGGGCGTTCATCGGCAAAGAAAAGCGTTTTTATTTCAGCGGTGACACCGCATATTGTCCAGAGTTCAAGGATATTGGCAGAAAATACGGACCGTTCGATGTCGTGGCTATGGAGTCTGCAGCCTACAACTCCGCGTGGCCGGACGTGCACATTGGGCCGGAACAGGCCATTCAGGCGTGCCTTGATGTCAAAGGCAAGATGTATCTTCCCATTCACTGGGCAACCTTCAGTCTCGCCTTTCACAGCTGGACCGAACCCGGAGAAAGACTCATCGTCAAAGCGAAATCCGTTCAGTTGCCGCTGCTGCTGCCCAAGCCGGGAGAGAGTGTCGAACTCTCGTCAATACCCGAGAGTGTGTTTAAAAAGTGGTGGCCGGATCTGCCATGGGAGACTGCCGAACAGGCTCCGGTCAGGTCGACCGGAACCTGAGCGGGAAGATGATCACATCCGGCATTGTCCGACAAGCTGACTGCGCCCGCCCGCATACGAACCGTTTGGCAATTTGTGCGCAAGTTTCGCTTCAGCCGGCTGTGAATTGCCGCCGCGCGCATTGATCCAAAGTGCAAGTGAACCGCGGGTGTTGTCTGAAACATACTTGCGCCCCGTTCCGGCATCGGAATCGAGCTGAAGCTTCAATTCTTCGTCGGCAATCAGTTCTGCGGCAGTCGTTCCCTTTACGGCATAGGTTTGGACATGGAGTGTCGTCTGTGCATTGTCGAGCGGCAGGACTTTGTAAATCAGCTTTTCGCCGCCTGATTCTGCCGAAAAGAAGCAGCCCGAAGAATTCTTAAGCTGAGCCAGCGCATTTGCAGAGTTTGCACTCCGGACTTCATCCGATGCGGTTGTGAAATATTGGTTGTATGACTCGAAGTACGGTTTGACCGAACCTGCCGTGAGGTCTGCCGGACAGGCATCTTTTGAAGCTGCAGGCAGCGATTTGGCAACGTTTGTGAAAGCGAGTGTGACACCAAGATTCGTGCTTGCTGGAGAAGCCGAAGCATCCGCGAATGCATTCTCAAGGCGAACGCCTTTGTTCTTTGAATTCAAATCACGCGATGCCTGACTCAGAAGTCCCAATCCGCCAAGTCCCCATCCGAGGAAGCCGAGTGCGACCGGATTGGTCAGAACCTGTCCAATGGTCATTCCACCCCAAAAGCACCCCGGACACAAAGGAGCCAGCGCGGCACCGACGATGCCGAATCCAATGACACTCGCACCGACACCCAAGGGGATGATGAGTCCACCGCGCAATCGCCTGAGACTTTCTTTTTCACTCAATCCGCGGTCGAGTTCTGCAATCGAGACCGGATACAGCGTGACCGGCTTCGATTCGCGCTCAGCGCGTTGCAGGAAAACTTTCTGTTCCTGATTCAGCGGACCGGTGCCGCTGAAGACCGCCGCTTCGTTCTTCTTAAATTCGGACAGATAAAGGCATGCGTTTTGCCCTGTCGCATCAGGCAGCGCGTTGATGACTTGCACACGCCGGTCGAAAAATGCTCCGCCCCGTCCGACGACGGTGTTGATTTCCGAGTTTGATGTGTTCCTTGAACCGCACGATGCTGCTGCAATTGAGAGAGTTGACACAAACAGATTGAGAAACTGAAGCGAAATTCGTTTCATCTGAAGCCCTCCTCTGGACACAAGATTCAAGTGGAATCGTGCGTCCAGCCTGTGGCATCGATTGTCGGGTCTGACAACAGGATCTTACCAATGTGATGAAATTGCGGAAGAACTGCGCAAGAAGCGTGGTCTACTTTGAGAACGTAAAATTAACATGGCCACCGGATTTAATGACATCTTCAAGATATAAATAATCCATATCATAGTAACCCGTTTGAACTTTTTTGCCGAACTCATTCACGCCCGACCGCGATCCCCAGCTGTTTTTGAGTCTGAGCTGGAAATCCTGTTCTATGGGTTTGCTGACTTCCTTTTGAACGTCTTCTGCCCTGCCGAATGATCCGCCTTTATTTTTGAAGTCGGTGATGACCATGGCGTGACCGCCATCCAGCTTCATAGCTCGACCATATCCAACGAACCGGGTTCCGACGATTCTATTTTCCTTTTCGTCAGGCATCGCGATTCCAAGTCCGACAACTAACCCCTTCGCGAGCGATTCCTTTGTTTGCTTCAGGACTTCAGCGAGCTGCTGAACTGACTGCACTTTGACATCGTAAAAGTCCGAAGGATCAAACTTTATCACCCTTTCTGCATATTGGACCGCATTCATCATTCCGCTGCCATTGTCGAACGAGTCGACCGGAGGGATGCTCGGAAAAACGGAAGACTGCAGTACCTTAAAAATCTGATTCGCTTGCACGGTTCTCTGTTTGCCCGAGATGTTCTTCAGCAGATCGAGAAACTTCTCTTCGAGTTCAAAGTTTTTAATCATCAGCTCAGCACCGTCATCGAATTTAACCTGCCAGCGCGATTCGGGTATAAGCCCCCAACGCTTGACGAGTTCGAATGCACCTTTGCTGCCCATTCCTTTGTTTATATGTCCGTATTCAAGAACTCCGTCTGCAATAGTCACCGGCTTACCTGTATCAGGATGAACGAAAAGTACGGCATCCATCTGTCCGGTTTGAAGTTTAAAATCCATGACATTTTGCAGCTTCTCTGCAATGTGAAAAAAACCGAGGGCCTCTTCGCTCAGGTCAATGTCTTTGCCCGTTCTTACTTTGTAGCGCGATTCAATCATCGCGACAGCCGCATATGCCCAGCAGAATGCTATTTGTCCCTGAGATTTGATTGATGTGTTTGCTGTTTCCACTGCAGCTGTCTCCGCAGAACTTTCTTTTCTGCATGCTGCGGAGAATAACGAAATCATTGTCACGAGAGGCAATACGAGACGAGCCTGCATATCCAAATCCCCCTTACCATTTTTGGCCGAAATTTATTATAATTAATGAGCCTTGCAGAAAATATTCCAATCAAATTTCGTTTATCCCAGTTATTTCAGTTCGTTTTAGAAATATCTCAAGCAACCGGAATTTAGCACCGACTCAGCGAACGGAGGCGGGACATGAAGAGATTTTCCGTCACGTCCAAGCAGGTTCATTCGCTTATGATGGTTGCGCTCATCTCCGCGTGCGGCGTTCCCGACGAGGCCACGGTGGCGATAGAGGCCCCCAAAAAGTCCGCCGAGGTTTCACAAAGCTAGGATAATTTGGGCCTTGTTCGATCCGTTGACGGCGTTGAGCACTGGGAAATGGTTGACGACTCGGGCAACGCACTGCTCTACCGCCCCGAGGGGTTCGATGTTGCAATGCAAGCCTACCGTCGAGCAGAATTCAAAGACGGACAATCCTGTTCAGGGACGATGGTGCATGAAGCCGATAAGGCGGATCCAACAAAATTCAACATTTATTTCATGACCGCGCATCATTGTCTTTATAACGTCACTCCTTTGGGAAACCGTTACACGGTTGAAAAAGATTCTTCAGGAAAAGAGGTTCGAAAACCTTGGAGTCCTGAGCAAAAGGAGGTCGAGTTTACTCTTTCATCGTTTGTTCCCCGAATCGAATTCGGTGATCAAAGCAAAGTATTTAAAGAGAGCAAAAGAAATTTTCCTCTCAGGTACAAAACAAGGATCTATGTTTGGGATAAAGCGAACACGGCGGCAGAATTCAAGTTGCAACCCGAAATGTACTATTCAATGAAGTCGCCGAACGGAAAAAGCGATGTTGTTAGATTTCCAATCAAGACAGGAGTCTCCGAGCAGGAAGCAAAGGCATCTTCAGTACAAGTCTGTCCAACTCCACTTCCGCTGGAGGCAGTCGGATTAGTGAATTTTTCACTCGGCGCGCTTGAGAATTCATTGCGTGCGGGAACCCCGCTTTCGAAGCCCCTAAGAATGATGATTGGTCTTGGCAAAGATCAAACGGGTAAAAAATTCTTCAGAAGGAATAATGGGGAACTGCTCCTCGAGCGCATGACGGGCAGGCATTTTCTCAAGGGGCGTGTGACCGGCGAGTACCGACCCCTCGCGCAGCTCGCTGCAATGCAGGATTTTGTTTTTGCCGCGATGGCCATGGATGGTTTGAACTTCTATGGTTACACGAATTATTTTGGCGGTGGAGCAGAAGGGTCGGATTCAGGAAGTCCTGTGTTTGAAGGACTTCAGGAATCACCCAAGAGCAGACAAGATCTTACTCAGGATATATCGTTCCATGATCCGGAGGATTCCGGCAAGGTGCAGCATTGGAAGATTAAATCCATGGGCTGCGTTTCGGGAGTTCTGGCCCGCGAAATGTCGCACGATCCGATGAAAGCAACGGGTGCCATCGGGGTCGGCAAAGGCCACGAAAACAGTGAAGATCTGAAGGAGCTCGGCAGGGAAACGACCACCATCATCCAAGAGGTTTCTACCGACGCTTCGGGTGGATGGAGAAAACTTTGAATCATTCATTCGGGGGAGGAAAGCTCCATGCGCCGTTTAACTGATATATTTCTTATTTTTTCTGCGGTCCTGACGGTTCCTTCCGCACTGGCAGGTTCAGTGAGCGGCTCGAGCTCCGCAACCGGCTCGTCTGGCAAAAAACCTGAGACAAACTGCGACAATCGTCAGCGCTTTATTGATTGCAATTTGAATGTGAAAAATCACATTCTCGATAAATGCTTTGTGGTCATCCATAACTTTCCCCAAATGGACTGCACGTGGCAGTCCTGCGGTTATCTCAGTGTCATCGGCGAAAAACCGACGTTTACTCCAAAGACTAAGGGAAGTGAAACCGGCGTTCTCACCGAATACGGCTTGGATACGCCGGTGACTTTGGGTAAGGGTTGGGATGTTGATTCTTCAGGTAAAGTTTTGCCCAAAAGGCCGTTTGCGCGTCACTACATGACAGTCCGCGAAGCCCTGAAGTTGCGCAGTTCACCCGACGGCACTGAAGTTGCGGAAAGATTAGCGAAGGTCAAAGACAGTGTCTTGAATGCCAATCCGTATTTGTCATGTGCGCTGCATGAGCCGTCGGAACTTGTTCGGGTCTTTACCGGAAAAAAGAAACAGGGAGCATACTTCAGAGACAAAGACGGAAAAGTGGGCGTTTTAACGCATGTCGACGGCCAGTCGGTTATGGTTCATCCTGATTATGTGATGCCGGCCTGCAGAAAGCTGATCGATGTGTCTGACGATGTTCAGATTGGCAATTTAAAGTGTCTTATCAACTCCGATTCAAAGGGTGACGGCGGGGATGAATTGCCTGTTTTCCTTGAGCGCCGCCGCAACCAGCCGACTGCACAGCCTCAGGCTCAACCGGCACAGTCGAAGTAATTCACTTTTAAAGCAACGGACGGTCTGACTCCTTCATGCGAGTCAGCTCCTGTTTAAAGACATCAAACCGTGTGTTATTCTCTGACAACGTCCGCCATTTAAAAACAACTTCATAAATTGAATCGAGGTCAAGGATGCGCGTTACGACGGCTTTTGCATGTTCTGTTGTTTGTCTTTCAGCGCATGCAGGCACAACCGATCAGTTTCAGTGCCGGTTTAATCTCAAGCGCGGCCCGCAAACGCAGGCCTTTCAGCTGAAACAAAAAATAACTGTTGAGCGCAAAGCTCTTTCATATTCCGTTCCCGAAGGCCGGCAGATTGCAGTCACTCAGGCAGAAATTCCATTTGAGGTTTACTTGGGCTGGGATAAGTTCACAGCCAAAATCACCTACCGTCATGCTCTCGAATCCCTCGGTCAGGGGATTTTTCGCGCAGCGCGCTGGAAGTGTTTTGAATCGGTTATTGAAACACCCGAAGGCGTTGAGTCGTTCAGCTGCGGCGATCGGCAGCGGACGGATGACCCGTTTGCCGACGCGAACCAGCGCTGGCTTCCTGCGCAGGTCATCAACAACTCTCCGGCTTGGGGTCTTGGAGATACCTTTCAGGAACAGTTTGAGGTGGGCGCAGATCTGCTGACCCTGAATTGTGCGGTGGTGCAGCTTTAAATTTCATCTTCGTCGCCGTTCAAATTGGACGTACGGTCAGGCATTTTCAGGAAGTCAGAAATCCGTCGGTGCATTTTTTTAAGTCGTGGAATTGAAATTCCGCAAAACGTAGACTGACGGCTGTCAATCACAGGGAGGTTATTGTGGTTATGATACGGACGTATTTGTTGGCGGGAGCTGCACTTGTGCTTGTTGCTCCCAATTTGGCATCGGCGAACCGCAAGTATGGCATGGCCGGCTGCGGACTGGGTTCAGTCGTGATGGGGCCTAAAGGGTCACAGGTTTCCGCTTGGACAACCAATGGAACTTCGGGAACGCAAATCTACGGCATCACCACGGGAACATCGAATTGCACTCAGGACAGCAACAGCGAGGCGAGTCTCCTGCAGCAATCATACATGCTGGATAACTACGCCGCCCTGTCGAGAGAAATGGCTCAAGGTACAGGCGATACACTTGCCGGTTTGGCCAACGTTTTGGGCTGCAATGAAGGCTCAAAAGATGCATTCAACCGTGTTGCAAAGGATAACTTCAAAGAGATTTTTGCTTCGCCGGGTGCCGTAGCGGCATTGAATACTCTCAAAGAAAATATTCAGAAGAACGGAAATTTGGCCAAAGACTGCCAGTTTGCTGCAGTGACTTCCGATGACGAGGTGAAATAATGAAAAAGACTGTTATCGCGCTTGTCGCAGCTGCGACTTTTGCTCCGGCTTTGTCTGTTGCTCAGGATAAGAAGGCCAAGAAAGCCTCCTATCAGACTCCCAACTACGGTATGGCCGGCTGCGGTCTGGGATCCACCGTGTTTGGAAAGAACAACTCAATGGGTCCGCAGCTTTCTGCTGCAACCACAAACAACACGTTCTTCCCCGGTTCCTACCCGATCACGACAGGGACATCCAACTGCTCAGATGGCGTTGAAGGTTCCGCCGGAACGTTCCGCATGGAAAGTGAAACGTTCATTTCTGTGAACCTTGGCACACTGAACAAAGAAGCTGCGCAGGGTGAAGGCGATCATCTGCGGAGTCTTGCCGAAATCGTGGGCTGCGGTGCGGACGAACAATTCACGACGTTTGCCTCTGTCACGCAAACGGGCCACACCGAAATCTTTTCAGATGCAGTGCCGGCAAATGTGGCAACGCGCCTGATCGACAAGGTCAAGCAGGATGAAACTTTGCAAAACTGCGTTCGCGGTCAGTGACAGTCCAAAGTTCCTGAGTATCAGGACTTGACCGACGTCAGGACTCCAAGAGTAATATCTTGGAGTTCTTTTTTTATGGCGGATGTTTCCTTTATGATTTGTGCGCAGAGTTTCGCTGTGAAATCGTTTTGCATTCTCTCTGCAGTCCTTGCCGCAGGTCTGTCCAGCAAAGTCTTTGCTGCCGAGAGTGCGACTCCACCGTCAGTGCCGGTCCAAGACCGCAATCAACCGCAAGCGGCTGAATTTGATCCTTTGGAAAAATCTTTGCGGTCTTTAAAATCTGCGGCTGCCTCGCAACAGTGGCGCAAGCTGCTCTTTTACATGCGCAGCTGGACGTTGCAGCACAAGAGTCTTGTCGATGATCCGCGATTCTTTCTTTCACCCGAAGGCAAAACCAATCCGGAATCCGAGCTTTCTGCCACGATAAAAGCATTTACCGAGGGAACACCGGCTTCCCGTCAGGAAGCTCTCTGCAAATTTCCGGCGCGGCGCGAATGGCTTGAGAAAGTTATAGAGCGCAAATTCGAAGACCCGCAACCGGAAAACAACTCGGACGTTTGCAGAAAACTCGGAATTTTTAAGAGAACCGTGAATTCGCAAAAAATGTCTTTGATCTTTTCTTCCTATTATCCGGGGAACCCGGGGTCGCTCTTCGGACATACACTGCTCAAATTTACCAAGTTCACAGACAGCGGCCAAAAGGGGAACGAGCTTCTTGATTTCGGGCTGAATCATGCGGCTGTTCCGACGACAACATTTCCTCTTTTTTATGCTCCCATGGGACTGGCCGGAATGTTCGCCGGATACATCAGTTTCATGCCTTATTACGTGAAGGTTCAGGAATACAATGACGCCGAAAGCCGTGACCTGTGGGAATACGAACTCAATCTGCAGCCCGATGAGGTGCGCCTTGCCCTGCTCTCCGTGTTTGATCTTTCGACCCACAGGATCGATTACTTTTATTTTGACGACAACTGCTCGCTGATCATGCTTGCCTTTTTGGATGTTGCGCGACCTTCGCTGCACCTTGTCGAAAAATTTAATTCATGGGTGGTTCCGGGGGATACGGTCCGTAAGGTTTTCAATCAGCATGGACTTGTCAGTCAGGTAAAGTTCAGACCTTCAAATGTCCGAAGGTATTTGCACGCCGAAGAAAAGCTGGGCGAAGCAGAGCGTGCTGTTTTTAACAGGCTGATGTCTTCTCTCAAGCAAGGACAGCTCGACGTTTCGCCGCTCAACGCTTTGAGTGAAATTCAAAAAGTGAACGTCGTTGACACATCTCTTGAATATATTGATGCAGTTGAGCAGCTGGCCGGCACAAAAGAACCGGAAAAATGGAAAAATGAACGAGTTGGGTTGTTGAAACTGAGATCGCAAATTCCGCTGACTTCTCCCTACAGAAAAGTTCCGACTCCGGCATTCGAAGCGCCTCACGAAGCATTCCCGCCAACGCGAATCTCTCTTGGGAGTCTGACACGCTTTGACAACGGCCGTTCTCCTGCAACAGGGTTGTTGATCGGGTGGCGCCCTGCGCTGCACACGCTGGACAACCCCGTCGCAGGTATGGGTGCCGATTTGGGAGTTTCATTTTTCAGCCTCGAAGGAATGGTCTATCGCAAAAAACTTTATCTTCGCGAGTTCACACCTCTTGGAATTGAAACAATTCCTGTGGACAGGCCGCACCTTTCGTCAAAGTCATGGAGCTTTTCTTTTTCCTACCGGCAAATGTGTTTTGCAGGCTGCGGTCAGATCGCCGGACAGTACGAATACGGGAATGCTTGGCGATTATTCTTGGAGAGCAGCCGAGTCGCATTGCGCGCAGGTGTAAAAACAGGTCATTCCGCTCAATCAGGGTTGTTCGCAGAGCCACTTGTCAGCGGGTTGATTAATTTTCCATTTTCAAATGACAAACGCTGGGTTTCCCGCGCAGCGGTGAGCCGTCATTATGGCCTGCTCTCCAGACCGGTCTGGAACTTCGACTATTCGTCAAACTTTGTATTGAGACCGGCGGACTCTTTCGAAATGGATTTGGGTACCCGTTACTTCAATTCAGAAAAGCAATTTTTCGGACGGATGAATTACTACTTTTGAGTTTCAGCAACCAGTCGGACGAAGGGATGCGAAAACTATATTCACCCTGTTGTCCGTTGTCTGCTGACCGCGTGAAGTCATAATCCGCCCGACGACTCAGGCCGCACCCTGCATCTTCAGACTTGCCGCATTCGCAACGGTATCGGCGCTGAACTTGTTGCCGATGAAGAGCTTTAGCTGCAGCTGAAGAACGATGCCGGAGCAGGCAGCAAATATGTTGCAGACAACGAACGCGGTCAGGCGCAAATCAACGGCCAGTGTCAGCTTTTGCCCAAAGGCTTGTAAATGAGCTGGCGCAGGGAATGACAGTTTTTTATTTTTTGAATCAGTGTTTTGAATTCCGCAGACTTCAGCTCGGCGTTGGTGAACTTATTCTTTTTGATGACCTCCGAGGTTTCTATGAGAATACCTTTGTCGGTTTGAGAATAAGTCACCGAGCCCTTGATCCAGCGTGAATCAATCTCGCATTTTTCAGGTAATTCACCTATCAGTTTAATTCCCGTCAAGTGCACTTTCATGCCGGTTGTTTCAATATCTCCGATTTTGACACCCAGCTCTCGCTCTTCCGACGAAAAATTTGCGTGTGTGCTGAAAATTGCAGGCAGAGTATAGGAAAAGCCGGCCGTTGTGCGGCTGGGCACTCTTGTGACGACTGCCGAAGCCTTTATCGTCAACGGGGCTGCAATGTAAGGGTCTGCGACTTTCACGTCGACCTGTTCGTCTTTGTACGGATTACTGCCCGTCAGCATGCTGATAAAAAACTGGCTGGACTTCTTGTCGCCCCGCAACCGAAGTTCCGGCAGCATTTCCGATTCAATTGTTCCGCTGTAGACCATGGTCAGCGAAGTTTTGACCTGACCGGTTTCGCTCATTTCATCCGTTCTTATTGCGTGTGACTGAGTGTCTTCGGGCAAAAGCGCAGGAGTCCGTTCCGGTGTTGTTGCCCACGGGGCCATGGCGATCACCGGCCGGTCGGCAAGATCGGGCCATTTCCCTTTTGCGTTTGCCGTTCTGTTGGTCGGGTCAAGCCAGTAAAGTTTGCCGTTCTCATCTTCCGCGCGGACGATCATGTGATTGAAGAATTGAGTCAAAGGCAGCGGCATTTGAAGGTAGGATGGCCATTCAGTCCTTTCAATGACCGCAAGGTCGGCTTTGTAGCCGAGTGTCCTGAGCATGGCAGCCAGAACCAGCGAAAGATCTTTGCAGTCGCCGAAAGAGGTGCGGTCAATTTCTTCAAAGCTGCGCGGCATATGGTAAAAATTCGAATTTCTCCAGTCTCCCATATACCGGAGTTCTTGGATCATCTGCGAAACGAGAACGTCCGCGCGGCGCTCAAAACCCGTTTCGGATTTTGCTTTTTCAACAAATGAAACGAACCGCGCTGGAAGTTTTGAGTTGATGATGGGGTGAAGTTTTTTGCTGAATACTCCGGTCATGTCCGCCCACGATTTAAAACTTGTGAGGTTGATGACAGGATAAAATGTTTCAGGAAACCAAAGTCCGGGTTCGGAATTTGGTGCAATCTGCAGGTAGATGTCCTTTTTCAAATCAAAATAGTATTCGTAAATGTTTCCATTTTTTTTGCTTGCGCCGGCGATATAACCTTTTGGCCCCGAAATCGAATACTGAAGCGGAATTGCGCTGCGGACGGTCATCAGCCGGCCTTTTTTGCTGTGAAATGTTCCGGGGGTGTATATTTGAGAAAAGTGTCCTTGATGTATCGCCTTGAAGCGGGTTTTCTTTATCGTTAATTCGGTGATGCTGCCTGTCCGGATTCCCGGAAATGCAATGACTATGACTTTTTTCGAATTGAATCCGGTGTTGTCCGCTCCCGCAGAGCGGTGTTCAATGTACTTTTTGTCAACGGCAATTCTGGTTTCGTCGTTTTTGACGAATGCCGATACGATTTCCATTGTTTCGATTGCGCCGTCATACTCAAGTTCTGCCGTGCCGTAGTCTTTTATTGCAGATTCTTTTTCAATCTTCACGACGCGGTGCCGAAGATTCACATAAGAGCCGTCGGCTGCCACATCATATTCGTCATGGTCGTCAATAAAGGTGACTGAAGCTTCATCAACCGTTTCCCAGCGTGCGGACGATAAAGCAGGAAAAAAACAAATCATTACCGATAAAAACCGAATCAGCAGGCTCGTTTTCGCTCTCATTGTGCCCTCCGGAAGCAGAAAAAAATTATGGACTATATTTCGGAAAAATTCCGCGAAGTCTGAACTCCGATTCCAGAAAATCTGTAAAATTTTTCGCTTTGCACTCAAATCCGCTCCTGCCTTTGCTGCCTCGGGCCGGCTGGATGAAGGAAATCGTATGCAGTTCTTCCACGTCCGCCTCCGAATAGCCGTTGATGAGGGCCAGCACCCTGCAGGCCCTTTGTCTGTAGGCCACGGGGTCGGATTTTTTCTGCACAATGTCGCGTGCGTCGTCCCATTCACCGAGCATGGCTTTGTAGCCGGCCCAGCTTGCGAGGGTCCAGTTGCGCTGCACACCGTCCTGTTGCGACAAAGTGACGAATAGTTCGTCCGCGACTGCCCGATAAAAGGCCTGAGCCGCCTCCAGATGCGAAGCATTTCTCCATGTGCCGTTGCGCCGTTCGATGACTTTGTAGATGAAGCTTTCCTCGGTCCGCGGACCGAAATCGCTGTAGGATCCGTCCATCTGCAAAAGCACGAGTTCTTCCTCGCCGCCCGAAGCAACTTTGGTATGAACAGGAAGTGCGCCGATGAGAAATTGGCTTTTGACTTTCACTTCGTCCAGCACGTTTGCGAGTTTTGTATCCGGACTGAATTTTCTCGGAATCGAAAGGAATTGTCCCTGTCCGCCCTTCAGAAAGAGGATAGGCGAGGTGTCTTTTCGGACCGCAACGGCACCTCGGATTTTTATTTCATTTTTGTCGAATCTCGGTGCGAACTCGGTATTGAAAACAAGAGGGCCGTCATTTTTGAGGTCGATCAGGTAGTGGTCAAAGGCGAGGTCGGCTCCGCCGGTGTGAATGCTCCAGACAAGTGTCTCATGTGCCGGTTGGCCCAGATTGATCAATGAAAACATTGGTCCGATACGGGTGTCGCGGTGGCTCTGAAAGCTTGCGATGACGTGCCTTTTTTTGTTTGTCACAACGATAATCGGTCTGCGCAGTCCTTCACGATCTTCGCTGCACGAGTTACAGCGACCGGCTTCCGGACCGGAAAAAATATAGATGTTGAATCTTTTGAGGCTGACAGACAGTGCGTCCGGATTGCTGTTTTTGGACTGCGGAGGCAGCAGGGGCTGATAGACAATGGCTGCGCCCCGCAACAGGTCCGGCTGCAGATTCAGAAATTTGCGTTTCCTAATCTCACCTTCCAGTGCAGCTGCACGCAGAGCGTCGCTATTTTTTGTCACAGAACCGGTTTCGGAACGGTTACGCAGCTGCTGATTCTGCTGCTGCTGCGGATTTTCGCGGTTGAAAAGGGTCCCGAGGCTTTTAAGGTCTCCCACCGCAAGGCATGTTCCCGCGGCTGCGGAAAGGAACAGCAGGCAAAAATAGAAAAGACGAAGTTTCAGCATTCCGCGCCCCGCTCAATAGTGTCCGTTTGTCTCTTTGTTCTGTTCAACGTCTGTGTTGCGGCTGTAGAGTTTGTCGTCCTGCAGCTTAACTTCGGTGAGTGAAATCTTTTTAATGGCATAAAAGTCGCAGCCGTTCATAAGGCAATGGCGTGCATCCATCCATGCGCTGCCGTTTTGTCCCCAGCCGCTGCCCCACGAGTTGCGCAAACGGATCCACATGTCGTCCTTCTTTTTGAGATTTGTCTGCATGCCGCTGACAACCATGGCATGAGCCATGCTGTTGCCGGCGAAGTGTGCCGGAATGAAACCGTTTGAAACCGCGATTCGGTCAAAACGGATGTCGTCAAAGACGGTTGCAAAAACAACCGGAAAGCGCTGCTTCAGCACAGCCGGTACTTCTGAAAAGTGCAAAAGTTCTGCGCCGTCGGCGGGAATTGTCAGACTCAGAGAAGCGCCTTTTGCGAAGGGATGATACTTGGAGGCCGACAGCACCTCGGCAACCAGAGCATGTTTGGAACGTGCCGCAGTGTCCAAGCCGCTTTGCATCCGCGGGTCGGCATAATGCTTCCAGAACCTGTGCACATCGACCTTTGCTTCGATTTGAAATCGGGACATCAACAATGATTCCACGGCCGAACTGATGGCAAAGGCTGTGCAGGCACCCTCGTTCTTCTGGTTTTTGACTTCTCCGAGGGCCCAATCGTTTTGGATGCTTCCCCCAAGGGCATTCAGCTCTGCGAGCGCAAGTCCGTAATGCCGTTCTTTGCGTTCACGTTCACTTTTCGGTTTAGGCGGCTGAGGTTCCTCTCTCTCAGTCGAAGTGCCCGTGCTGTTGGCCGCATTCAATTTATTTTCCGCAAAGCGCCTGACAGGTGCCACCGCTGCCGGAGAGTTGAGACGCTCAACCGGAATCTCTCGGACTATTCGATTGAAAAGCGTATTGATTTTTTCCGGAGCATGGCGGGCTGCCTGCATTATGATTCCGGCAATAAAACAACCTGTGATCGAGATTCCGTTATCGTTGTCGGATTCTTTGGTCGTCATGGCGGCTTGTCTCCTCAGGGGCGCTTCTTACCCATCGGGGAAGCAGCGAATATTCACCTTTTCGGGCAGCTATGCGTCTGGATGCGACGCATTCGGAATGATGCAGGACAGATGCAGGACTTTAGGCAAGGGCCCCTAACGGGTGTTGCAGTTGGCTTTAAATCCTGCGGTTTTAATTGAGGCTTTTTCTCAAGGGCTTGTTTTTTTTCGTCGACTTGACTCTTGGCGGCATGCGGCATTCCGCATAACGAGTTTCTTGAACAGCAGCAGGAGTTCGACGTGGGGATGTTCAACCGGTTTTGTGTCGGGATCCCGATTTTGCGCCTGTCGGTTGTGATTCTTCTTGCAGCCTGCAGCGGCATCGCAGGGAAAAAGAGTTCCGTCTCCGAAGATCACTCCGATGAAAACTCAGGCGGAGGTGCGGAGCAGTCACACAGCTTTCAGGTTGCCGAACAAGGGCAACTGCCTGCATGCAACGGAGGCAGGGAAGGTTCAATCGCATACGTCAAGGCCTCCAAGAAATTGCATGCCTGCGAGAACGGCGAATGGAAGGAAATTGAAGTCGGCTCGCCCGTGCGGAACGCTGCGGCCGACACCTGTTCAATAAGCAAGTCTTCAGGGCAGTCATCCATCACATGCGGTTCGAGCACCGTCAGCATCAGGGACGGTATCGCAGCCGACGGCACCGCATGCAGCGTTTCAAAAACGGGTGCTGTTGCGACTCTGACCTGCGGCCAAAACGCAGTCAGCATCAATGACGGAGCTCACGGACTGCAGGGCAGCGCCGGAGCGAACTGCAGCGTCTCGAAATCGGGGTTGGTTGCGAACGTCCAGTGCGGCGGTCAAACCGTTCAGGTTCTCGACGGCACGGCAGGTCAAGGCTGCAGTGTGAGCAAAACGGGAACCACCGCAACAGTCGTCTGCGGCGGACAAAGTGTCACTCTGACCGACGGTCTGAATGGCGCACAGGGAGTGCAGGGCAGTCAGGGAGTGCAGGGAATTGCAGGACTCAATGGCCACAATTCACTGGTGCGCTTCACCGATGAACCGTCCGGAGCAAACTGTTTGGGCGGCGGCACAAAATTTCTTAGCGGACTCGACAACGGTGACGGCGGCGGAACAGCAGGGAATGGTCAGCTGGAAAACGGAGAAGTCGACTCATTCAGTTTTCTTTGCAGGAATCCGAGTTCGTTTGCGGTTGCAGGCCAAAAGATTGTTTCGGCCGGAACCGTTATCGGGACGATTTTGAGCCGCTTCCAAATGTGGAAACACGACTACAACACATATTTCCTTATTCCGAGTGACGAACTTTTTCTCGTCGCCAACAGCGACCAAAGCGCCAAGGCATTGCTGCGGGCCTCGCGTGTCAACAGCAACGCCTGCTCCGGCAGGGTGGTGGACAACTACAGCATTTACGAAACCTGTGCCGATTATTCAGCACCGCTCGCGGGGCACACCGACTCCGCAGATTTTTCTGTCTTTTATTCCAATGCCAACTGTACGGGAACAGCCTACGTCGGGCGCTCCGGAAGCTTCTATGTCAACCAGAATACAACGAGCGTGAACTCGGCTGCCTTTCTCGATTTCGTCGCGGCACAGGGCAGTGACGTCTTTTTCAAATCGGATACGCAATGGATGAAGCTGACAAGCCAGACAGCGGCCAATGTGACCGTCAAATCGCGCGGCGGGGCCGGAGGCTGTGTGCTGGTCTGTTATCAGTCCGATTATTGCTCCGAGGGCTGGAACAACAACGTGACCCTTTCGGCGTATCCGTTTTCCTACGCATCTCCCGCAGCGGTCGGCATACCGCTCAATATCCCCGCCGGCTGGCAGACCTATTGAGGTTGGAGTTAACTCCTGAAAAGACTGAACTCAATCCAGACGCAAGCGCCGCAAACAGACGCATTTTACTCCGAACTCGTGCTTTAAATCCGGCAGTCAAATATCGGTCATCCGGTCCGGATTTAACTGAGGCTTTTTCTGCAGGAAATATTGTTCTATCCGATCCGGTTCCAAAGAGGGGGAGTGATCCACATGAGACTCGGGACAATTCTGAGAAACCTGATGAACGAAAAAAGACTGACATCCAAGCGGCTGGCCGAAGAGGTCGACATTCCCGAGGGGACCCTTAAAACGTGGCTTGCGGGCTCTGCACCGCGCAGTTTGGCCGATGTGAGGAAGGTCGCGCGATATCTGAAAGTCTCGTTCGAATATTTGTGTTTCGGAGACGAAGCGCTAAGAGTGCCTGCCGATCTTTCTTCAGGAGGCTCACCCGTTGAAATATTTCTGAAGCTGACAATTGTCGAAGCTGACAAAAAGGACAGCAAAGAAAGTCAGCAGCCGCTTCAGGACATACGGATTCAGAAGGCAAGGAATTGAGGTTCGGGCTTCCGGCTTCGGGCTTCCGGCTTCGGGCTTCCGGCCGCGGCTGAAAAGTTCAACACAAAGTGGCCCGAATTCGGCCACACAGGCTGTCATTCAGCCAGCCCTGAATCAACTTTTATTGGCTTGATAAAAAAAATCCTTTTTTTACAGCAGTGTCGGTTCTCTGCGGAGCCCGATTTTTGTTGGCATTCCGATTGCTGAGGGCAATGCAGACTTCGGATGGTCGAAGTCCGCCTTTTCAAAATTGTTTGCCGGTGATTTGCCTCAAAAAGGAGTTTTGTCATGTTTCAGAAATTTCAAATTTTGAGTTCCTTTCTGGTCGTCGGAGTTGCATTTTCGGCTTGCGGAACGTCGACGCAACCTATTGAGTCAAAGCCGGTCTCGATTGTCGGCAAAGACAACCGCAAGGTCGAAAAGGATCGTGAACTTTTGTCGAGAATCGGTTCATTGGACCACAACGGAAAAGCAATTTGCACGGTTTTTGCCTCCGGACCAGATGAAGTCACTACCGCCGGTCATTGTTTTTCAGATTCACCCGTTGCCGGCCAATACACCGTGACAATTGAAAATCAAAAACACGCCGTTCAATCTGTTCAAAAATCAAAAAAAGCCGATATCGCGAAATTAACCGTATCCGGAATTGCGGATTACTTTGAATCAGCTGAAGCCGAAGAAAATTTCGACACATCTGTGACTGCATTCTCAATCGAACACAACAAGATTTTGTCCGCACGCGGCGAAAAACTTACCGTTGAAAATTCTTCATCGCTCTTGAATTACCGGAATGACACAATCAAGGGATCTTCCGGTGCACCCGTGCTGCAAAACAACAAAGTGGTTGGAGTGCATTTGGGTTCGCGGGTCAAAGACTCTGAAGAAGTTAATTTTGGAGTCAGCTTCCGGAACGCACAATCAGCCGACGTCACCCGAACTCCGTACTCGCCCGAATGTCATTCGCTCAATCCGTTTTGCGGAGGCGGGGCTCTCGATTTCGGACAATCAACAATTGCAGTCTGCGGGGTTAACATGTCCATTCCGACGGTTGCTTATGCCATCTGCGCCGCCAACGTCTACCTGTTGCCCGCAGGCTGCACGGTCGGAACGGCTGTCAGTGCCGGAGGGATTTGCCTTGCAAACGTCACACTGGTTTCTGCCGCATGCGGAGTCAGTGTTGCAAAGATTGCTGAAATCGCAAAGAAGTGTACAGAATAATTCATCAACGAAAGCGACACATAAATCATCAGGAAATGAACGAAAGGAACAGAAGTCATGAAATATAAAAGCATCAGAAAACTACTTTCCGCTGCAGCTCTGACCGTTTTTGCAAGTCCTCAGGCCTTTGCCGCAGAAACCGGAAAATCAGCAGAAAAAACTGCAAATGACGAGACTGCGACTGAATTTTTGTGGAAGCTTTCCGAGCCTGATACGGGCCGCATGGCCTTTGGTCTTTCCTACGGAGGAAGCTTCAGAGCATTCGCCTATCTTGACCTTCAGGACGTTCCTGCCTCGGCCCGCGGCGCCGAAAAGCAGTTCCATGTTCCGGCTTACGCGCTTGGAATTACTGCACGCAACCGGCCCGTCGGCAACGAAATGCCCACACCGGATTCAGCCAATTTGCGCGCTTACAGCGACATTCTCGTGCGCTATTCCGAGGCGAGCGCCGCACTCGGTCGCGACGGGTTCTGGACGGTGGCTCTTCAGCCCGGATTGAACATGGCCAGCGGCGGAGTGTCGGTGAATCTGGGGATTGAATACAGCCTGAACCTTATCGAATCGAAGACTGCGGCACGGCAGGCTGCGTTCAAAGCCGCGGGTGTCACATCGCAGTCAGTGCGACCCGTTCTGACGTTCAATTACCGCCTGCATTGAAGCAACGGGATTTTTACGCAGCATGCGGACGCGGGAAATGATTCGAGGCAAAGTCACTTCAAAGACTGATCTTCAAAGCCTTCAGCGGAGTAAACTTGTTTGTCTTTTCCTTCTGATCCGGATTGGCGCCATAGGTGTGTATGCCAATGACTTCTCCCGTTGAGCGAAGAAAGACGGGAGAGCCGCTGGCACCGGAGACTGTATCGCATTCGTGGTGTACAAATCCGTTCTTCGTCCACGGGTCATTGGGAAGAGAAACTGTTTTGCACTGGCTGTACTTCAGCGGACCACCGTTCGAGTGACCGGCAATAGCTATATCTTCACCGCCTTTTGCCGAATAGGATTGCTTGACTTTGAGTGAGGCTTTCGGCGGCTTGTCGATCACAATCACCGCGTAATCACTTACGGCCTGATTGACTCCTTCAGGTTGGACCCAGCTGTGCGATTCAATTTTCAAGCAATTCGATGTTCCTGACCCCGAAGTTTGACTGTTCAGAAACCCCCAAACAATGCTGAAAGGCTTGCATGCTGTCCCCGCTGCAATTGACCGGTCCGCATTCGAGTTCAGCTGAAAACAGTGTCCTGCCGTCACCGCCCTTGAGTTTCCGATATAATAAACGGTACACGGTTCAGGCGGAATAAAGCGAACTTTGTCATCGGCCCGATCATCGTTGAAATCCATTTTTCCGATTGCGTCGATAGCAGACGTAATGAATGCGGGCTGACTGGTGTTTTTGCGCGCGACCCACTTTGAATCGTCTTTGCCGATGATTGAGGATACATCGGCTTCGCCGGTCGGTTGACTTTGCCGGCAGGCCTGCAAAACCGCTACACCGAACAGAGCTGTGCAAAGCGCAATCCGTGAGAGATTCACCGGCGAATTGCTGCGGAACATTCTTATTTTCACTTTTGATTCGTTTAATTGCCTGTTCACTGAAAACACTCCCGCAAAACAAAGAAAAAACGAAGTTCTTCGGTGTTATCGGCTCCTTTGTGCGATCTCTTTAAATTCAGCGTTTGAAGACCTTGGATCTCTTGGGCGGGATACCGTTAGACATGCAAATTTTGTCGGCAAAGAATGCTTTTTCCTCGTTTTGCAATACCTTGGAAATTACAAGAACACCTCAAAATGGCTAAAACTGTTATTTAATTTTTGTAGGCACGAGTCCTGCTTTGCGGGAAGAGTCAGGCGCTTTTCGCCTGTGGAGGGGTGATTTCCGCGGCGGATGGATTTATTTCATGCGCCGCGACTCATTTTTGTTGTCTTTGCATTTTTTGGCAAGTTGATTGAGGTATTCAACGTCGGTGTGCACTTTTTCAAACTCGGATTTCTCTATTTCATAATAATGATCATAATCGGCATGACCGGAAGGCACGGAAATCTGGATGTAGTATCGCTGAGATTCGAGCTCGATTCCGACGACAAACCAGAATTCCCGTGAGATGTACAGATCTCTGAATTTCATATTTGGGCCTTCCCAATCTTTCTTCAAATCGGCGTCGGTGTATGTTCGGCTTTTCGCCTCTGGAAGTTTCAACCCCAACATTTTAGTATACTATCAGCGTTCGGTATTTGTTCAATGTTCAGTCCTTGTGTGGAAAGGCTGCAGCAATGTTTTTCGATGTGTTCTTTTCACTCAATCAAACGACCGTCGATTCGATTCAGCCTTTTGAATGGCAGTTGCTGCAAAGTTTTTTTGAGCAAGTCGAAGCAGCCGACAGGCTTGGCTACGGTGTCGCGTGGGTGGCACAGCACCATTTCATGTGGGATATTCTCAAGCGCACTTCAAAAGCGACATTCCCCAACTATAAAGGGAATATCGGTCTGAATTCGGATATACTGCTTTTGGCCCCCCATATTTTCTCGCGAACAAAAAATATCGAAGTCGGCGAAGTGTCGCGAAATCTGATCTCCGGCGGCGGTCCCGTTGCACATGCTCAGGCCGTGCGCACCTTCATGGCTTTCCATGAATTCGGCCCGTTTGCTCATCGTCGGCTGCATTTGGGTCTTTCAAACGGCGAGTATCAATTCAACAGCTCTCCATTTTGGGTTTCTCCCCGCTCGGATGCCGAAAAAGCAGCATGGCCGGCTCTCAAAAAAAAGATTTTTGCAGAGGCACTTGTGGTGTTTTTGAGACTGACCAGAGGCGACGTCTTTTTTTCGTCGCGCATGTCTCACAATGGACTTTGCAGGGCCGATTTCCATTCAGATGAGGAGTGGAACAGTGTGAGGAGATTGGCAGGCGAATCAGAAGCCGAGAAAATCTCTTTTCCCGAGCGATGGAGTTTTGAACAACTGGGTTTGGTCCCTCAGGATGTTTCGTTGGGTTCTCTTGGTCTTTACCTCGGCTCGCACGATGCAAGTCTTCAGCAACTGGCCAACGAGTTCATGCCCTGCGGCGTCATGGATGCTGCACTCACCTCGGGAGATGAAATAGAGAGTACTCATAAACACATGGCTGAGGCATATTATTTTCCTAAAGCCCCGTGGCAACGCTCGATGTTGCCGCGACTGACGCCGGTTTTTCTCGACACAACCTCCGGTCTTACTGCTGAAGAGCAAAGTGCGCGAGCCGTTAAAAAGGCGAGAAGGTCTCTTGAGATGTTCTGGTTGGCGCATGCAGAAAGTCTCGACCTCGCCGCTATCGAAACTGCCCTGAAAAATGCTTTGGTCGGGAATGCGTCTGAAGTCGCCGGCCAATTGAAAAGCCGTTATCACAAAGATGACCGACTTATGCTTTGGTTTGATTTTTGCAATCACAACAGCAAAGAAGTTTTGGCAAGCATGGCTGAATTTCAGCGCGTTGTCGTGCCGCAGGTCAGCGGATAAATTTGGTTCACTGAATCACTATTTAAGATTGACCAAAGTCGTCTCCATCAAGGCTTGCACTTCCGGCGAAAGATCCATGATCGCCTCACGGACTCCGGTCGGAAGTTTGCCTCCCGGAAGCCACATCGGTTTGACTCCGGCTTCATTGCCCGACGGCATTCTGATGTTGGCTGCGCGAGGATTGGGAAAATCCAGCCTGAAAATCTCATGACCGTTCAGTTCTCCCGGCTCGTAGCCTAAAGCTTTTTCAAAGGCACTCCTGTTTCCTTTGGCTTCGGCGATAAGACGGTCAGCTTCCCTGCTTGGCATCACAAACATTGTACCGTCTGTTTGCGCTGGACCATGGCGATCAAGTGATTGTCGATTGATAAACCTTGTCGCGCCGGTATCGAATTCTGCGGTGTGGTTTTCGATGTATTCTTTCGGCAAATAAGTACTCGGGTCGGGCCTTTGTCCCTTGGGCATGGCCAGTACATCAATTGACTTCGTGGCAACTGTCGCTTCTCCCGACAGTTTCGTTCCCATCTTTTCTGATTCTTTGAGCAGAACGCGGCCGGACTCATCGGCAAATCCGGACGAATTGTATCCTGCACGGATTCTTTCAGTGCCTGCCCTGACCGCGTCTGCTGCCTTGGAAAGACCTGCCGGAACTTTTTTAAGAGCACCAATCAGAGCCTTTTCCCCAAGGTTTAAAACGACGGGGCCGCCGACAAGCGTCAGGACGTCGGTTGCCATCTCACCGGCTGTGTATTGTTTGTCCTCGCCGCTCGCCCATGAACTCCAGTAGTCCTTGAACCCGTCGGGTTTGGTGCACGATCTGTCTGCCGCCTGACCCTTTGACGCACATTCCCAAACTCGAATCATTTCGTCGCTGATTTTTGCAGCGTGGTTAATGAATATTTTAAAGAATCCGCCTGCGGTATCAAATCCGACGGCAATCGCAAATGTCGGATCAGCAGCGGCTGCTTTGATAGCGTCGGCAAGCGAAAGTTCGGCATTCCTGCGGTTGTGTTCCTGAAGTTTCTCCGCCAATTCATTCATGAACTTGAAGAATTCGGAATAGGCCGTGTTGAATTGAATTTCTTTGGCGGGTTCAGGGACACCCGATTCATATTCGGAAGGTACATTACGGTTTGAATTTTCGAGCGTTCCATAATTCGCCGGCGCAAGTTCCCTGTTTTTTGAGGCATCCTGAATGAGCCCAAAAATCGCCAGACCCTTTTCCTGTTCGTTTTTAATCTTCTGAGTGTTGTCGGTCGAGGTGCTGAGCAGCTCGGAAAGTTCAGCTTTTTTTCGGGCCCTTTCACGCTCGGAAAGTTCATTGCCCTGTCCGGCGCTTAATTGGACGGTCGGGAGAATCAGGTCTTGTTTTTCGCGTGTCTCAAAGCTCGCAAAGGGTCTGCTGCTTTTAGGTAGAGCGCTGCCTGCGGGCGTGTTGCGGGTTGTTGTGTAAACAGGCTCGGTGAAGACCACCGGCGGTGATTCGGAGGCCAGCAAATGTTCCGCAGCTGCCTGCGGCAGGGTCCGTGGGGCAATGCTGACACCCAATACACAAATCAGCAGAACCAGCAGCCGGACTGAGTTTTTCAGCGGCCTCATAGCTGGCCTCTCAGATTGGTCTTGATGAATTCGCGGACAACGAATTCAAGTTCGGACAACTGATCATCATAACGGACAAGTTCGGCATCGGTTTGTCCTGATTTCCGGATCTCGAAGGTCGCAGGATCGGGCCGCAGGGATGCTCTTTCAATCGACCTTTGCAACTCTGCCTTCAGGGATTGTTTCTCTGCCGTATCCGGCCGTTCGTCGATTTTGCTCAAGATGGTCGAGAGCAGATTGTTTAATTTATAGTGGCGCGAATCGACCATTCCGGCGAGTCCGAGACTGTTGGCTTTGCGGTTCCATTCGCGAACCGCGGGTTCAATCATTTGCGTGATCTGACGGGTGAGAGCGGCCTTTTCGCTGTCCGAAAGGTCGTTGTTCAGGTCAATTGAAGGAATCAGCACAAGGTGCAGAGCCTTGAATCCGTCAAAAGCCATTCGGTTGCCGTTGTTCCACTGCGAGCGGAGTCTTGCCTCGATCAGAGCCGAAGTGATTTTTTGCGACTGTTCGACAATGGATTCTCTGAATTTGAGGCCGCTGCTGAAGGTGTCCACACCTGCAATCATGCCGTTGAGTGACTTGATCAATTCACCAAGTCCGCTTTGCATACCGTCGGCGGCCGATTTGCTGATGAGCAGCGAGTTGACCATGACCATTTTTCTGTAATGGTTGCATATGTCGCGCACCAGTGAACCGTTGAGCAGAGCCTCCTGCACGGGGGAAGGTTTGACCTTGCCCAGCAAATTTTCAACTCCGGCCTTCCCTTCATCGTAGAGCGGAATGTTTCCGACCTCGGTGAGTTTTGCGAGGAGATCATCCGTCAGTGATTTGAGTTTGTCCTGAACAACCTTGGCCTCGTCGACGGCGGTCCTGAAGTCGTAAACCAAGCAGGCCTTCGGCCTGACCTGCTCCAAATTCTGCCGGTTTTTTTCAAGTTGGGCGGCATCCGGAATGCGTTCCGAAAATTGTTTGTTGATTTCGGTTGCGACGGCCTGAACCGGTTCCGCTTCTTGTTTGAGACGGACAAAAAGTCGGAGAATCTTGTCGTCCGCCTTGCGCATGTCATCTGCAAGCGATTTGACACTTGGATTGTAGACAGACTTGAGCCATGCAGGAAGTTCAGCTTCGGCTTTCTTCATGCGTGCGTATTTTTTTTCCAGAGCCTCGCGCTCTGCGGTAACCGCTGCAAGTTGCTCTGCCTGAGCAACACGCTGGGGGTCAGCAAGGAGTTTGGCCTTTTCAGCCTCGATTTCGTCAATCAGTGCTTTTCGGTCGTAGCCGTCATTGATGTTTTTGCACTCGTAGGGAAATTCCATTCCAACTGCAATCGCGTCCTGACATGCTCCCTGACAGGCCTGAGTGGCCTTGAGAATGTGCTTTCCGGCATAGGAAAGTACGTTCGGAATGCAGGACAAATCGTCACATGCCGGCTTCGATGGCGTGCATTTTTTTGCACAAAACTGATAGTTGTCGACCTTTTCAAGATAATAACCGAGCCTGAAATTGGTGGACCTGACTTCTGCGGCTTGATGCTTGCAGCTGTCTGCCGTATCCGCGCTTGGCCTGATGCACG